>NZ_JBHXJE010000070.1:0-19102 GCF_042723275.1 Streptomyces sp. NPDC058373
CGCCTTGATGCGACTGACCCTTGAGCTGTCAGTTTGTGAGGAGGTACCCCGGCGCGGCCCCACCCCACCCACGCACCGGAGGGACCGCGAACCCCGGCAGAGCCGCCACTCAAAGCCAACGCCGACCGAAAAAAATCCCAGCCCGGCCGGCGCTTGAGGCCATCTTGGACCGGCACGGTCAAGACGCGGCGCAGCCAAACCCCAGCCCGGCCGGCGCTTGAGGCCAATCAGTGACCGGCACGGTCAAGACGGGCAGGACCCCAAAGAACAGCCCGGCCGGCGCTTGAGGCCATCTTGGACCGGCACGGCCAAGTCGCGGCGCAGCCAAACCCCAGCCCGGCCGGCGCTTGAGGCCGGCAGGGAGGGGCCGCAGATCCCGGCCCAGGGGGAGGCCGACCCGGCCAGAAGGGGATCCCCCAGCCGGATCGGCCGGCCCGGCGAGGGCGAGCCGGGCAGGGCGGCTAGCCCTGGACGATGTCGGGCGCCCCGAGCCGAGCGGCATCGGCCGTCAGGTCGTCCGGCTGGCGCTGAGACTCGCGCTCGGCCTCGACCCGCATCTCGTAGTGGGCGACCTCGTTGTCGACCCGCTCGGGGTCCCAGCCGAGGACCGGCGCCACCAGCTCGGCGCACTCGCGCGCGCTGCGCGTCCCGCGGTCGAAGGTCTCGATGGAGATGCGGGTGCGGCGGGTGAGGATGTCGTCGAGGTGGTGGGCGCTCTCGTGGGTGGCGGCGTAGACGATCTCGGCACGGAGGTAGTCGTCGGCGTAGCGCAGCGGCTCCCCCAGCGAGGGGTCCTCGGCGACCAGTCGAAGCACCTCCTCCGTGAGGGTCCCGTACCGGTTGAGCAGGTGCTCGATGCGGACGACGTGCAGGCCGGTCCGGGCCGCGGTCCGGGCGCGGGCGTTCCACAGGGCCTGATAGCCCTCGGCGCCGAGCAGCGGCACCTCCTCGGTGACGCAGTCGGCGACGCGCTGGTTCAGGCCCCGTACGGCCTCGTCGACGGCGTCCTTGGCCATGACCCGGTACGTCGTGTACTTGCCCCCGGCGACGACGACCAGCCCCGGCACCGGGTGGGCCACGGTGTGCTCGCGGGAGAGCTTGCTGGTGGCGTCGGACTCCCCGGCGAGCAGCGGGCGGAGCCCGGCGTAGACGCCCTCCACGTCGTCCCGCGAGAGCGGCACCGCGAGGACGGTGTTGACGTGTTCCAGGACGTAGTCGATGTCGGCGCTGGAGGCGGCGGGGTGGGCCTTGTCGAGGTCCCACTCGGTGTCGGTGGTGCCGACGATCCAGTGGCGGCCCCAGGGGATGACGAAGAGCACCGACTTCTCGGTGCGCAGGATGAGGCCGGTGGTGGAGTTGATGCGGTCCTTGGGGACGACGAGGTGGATGCCCTTGGAGGCGCGGACGTGGAACTGGCCGCGCTCGCCGACCATGCCCTGGGTGTCGTCGGTCCACACCCCGGTGGCGTTGACGATCTGCTTGGCGCGGATCTCGTACTCGCCGCCGCTCTCCACGTCGGTGACCATGGCCCCGACCACCCGCTCCCCCTCGCGGAGGAACCCGGTGACGCGGGCCCCGTTGGCGACCTTGGCGCCGTACGCGGCGGCGGTGCGGGCCAGTGTGAGGACGTAGCGTGCGTCGTCCATCTGGGCGTCGTAGTACTGGAGGGCGCCGACCAGGGCGTCCTTGCGCAGGCAGGGGGCGACGCGCAGGGCGTGCCGGCGGCTGAGGTGGCGGTGGCCGGGCAGGCCGCGGCCGCGGCCGCGGGCCATCGCCATGCCGTCGTAGAGGGCGACGCCGGTCCCGGCGTAGACGCGCTCCCAGGCGGCGTGCTGGAGGGGGTAGAGGAAGGGCACCGGCTTGACCAGGTGCGGGGCGAGCCGGTCCAGGAGCAGGCCGCGCTCCTTCAGCGCCTCCCTGACCAGGGCGAAGTCGAGCATCTCCAGGTAGCGCAGGCCGCCGTGGATGAGTTTGCTGGAGCGGCTGGAGGTGCCGGACGCCCAGTCCCGGGCCTCGACGAGGCCGGTGGACAGGCCCCGGGTGACGGCGTCCAGCGCCGTCCCGGCGCCGACCACCCCACCGCCCACCACGAGGATGTCCAGTTCCCGCTCGGCCATCGCGGCGAGCGCCTCGGCCCGCTCGTCCGGCCCCAGTGTGCCTGTCCTCACCCGTAACCTCCCGTGACGTCTGTCTGGTCTGGTCTGGTGCCGCGGTGGCTGGGCGGACGCCCGCGGCCGGGCGCCAGGGGTGCCTTCGCACTCCCGCCGTCACCCGGTCGGCCCGGGCGGCTCGCCGGGGCGCACCCGGGCGGCCGAACCGCCTGCGGCAGGGTGCTCCCGGACGGCGTGGCGGTGCGGTGCGCCGGACGGGCCCACGGCGTTCGTGTGCCCGCTCCCCGGGCGGCCCACGCGCGGCCTCCCGGAAACCCGGTCCCTCTGCCCGAATTCTGACCCGGCTGTCCCGTATCGGCCACCGGCGGGACGACCGAGGGGCGTCCGGTCGGGGGTGCGCGACACTCCGGCGGGCCGACATGCGCGCGAGCCGCCCACCCAATACCGCGCAACGGTCATATGTATGCCTAGTGTGACATTCACGCAGGTCCGCGCCGGTCCCGCGGCGCCTCGGGGAGCCCGGACCGGGGCGCCCCGCGCTCGCCTGACGCTCCGGCCACTGGGAAGGACGGTCCACCGCCATGCCCGCAGACCTCGCCGTCATCGGACTCGGCTCGCACGGCCTGCCACTCGCCCAGGCCGCCGTCGGCGCGGGCGTCGACACCATCGGCTACGACCCGGCCCGCGCCCGCGACCTCGCCTCCGGCCGCCTCCCCGGCACCGGCGCCGAGGGCTCGCTCACCGCGGCCGACGTCCGCCGGATGCTCTCCGGCGGCTTCCGGCCCACCGCCGACCCGCGCGAGCTGGGCCGGGTCCGCACCGCCGTCATCTGCGCCCCGGCGCCCCCGGGCCCGTCCGGCGGTGTCGACCTGGCGCCGCTCGCGGAGGCCGCCCGCGACCTGGCCGCCCGGCTCCGCCCGCACACCACGGTCATCCTGGAGTCCCCGGCGGGCCCCGGCACCACCGAGGAGTTCCTCCGCCCGCTCCTGGAGGCGGGCTCGGGCCTGACCGCGGGCCGCGACTTCCACCTCGCCTACTCCCCCGGCCGCACCGACCCCGGCAACCGCACCCACGGCTACGCCGCCACCCCCAAGGTCATCGGCGGTCTCACCCCCGCCTGCACCGAGTCGGCCGCCGCCTTCTACGGCCGCCTCACCGACAAGGTGGTCCGCGCCCGCGGCCCCCGCGAGGCCGAGACCGTGCAGGTCCTGGAGACCAACTACCGGCACGTCAACCTCGCCCTGGTCAACGAGATGGCGGTGCTCTGCCACGACCTCGGCGTCGACCTCTGGGACGTCATCCGCTGCGCCGAGACCAAGCCCTTCGGCTTCCAGGCGTTCCGCCCGGGCCCCGGCGTCGGCGGCCACGGCCTGCCGCTGGACCCCAGCACCCTGCCGCACGCCGACGCCACCCCGGGCAACGGCCTGCGCATGGTCTCCCTGGCCCGCGACATCAACGCCCGCATGCCGCAGTACGTCATCCAGCGCGCCACCCAGCTCCTCAACGAGCACGGCAAGTCCGCCCGCGCCGCCCGCGTGCTGCTGCTCGGCGTCACCTACAAGCCGGACGTCGCCGACCAGCAGGGCTCCCCCGCCCGCGAGATCGCTCTCAGGCTCACCGAGCGCGGCGCCTCGGTCAGCTACCACGACCCGTACGTCCCGCACTGGACGCTCTCGGGCCACCCGGTGCCGCGCGCCGACTCCCTCTACGAGGCGGCGGCCGAGGCGGACCTGACGATCCTGCTCCAGAACCACCGCACGTACGACCTCCAGGGCCTCGCCGTGAAGGCGCAGCTCCTGCTCGACACCCGGGGCACCACCCCGGCGGGTGCCGCCCACCGCCTCTGACCCCGAAAACGCCGCTGCCCGGCACCCCCCTTCGGGGAGTGCCGGGCAGTCGTAGCCGTTCAGGCGGCCGGGTCAGCGCTTGTGGTGCGAGTCCGCCACCGTGACCTCGACGCGCTGGAACTCCTTCAGCTCGCTGTAGCCGGTGGTCGCCATCGACCGGCGGAGCGCGCCGAACATGTTCATGGAGCCGTCGGGGTTGCGGGACGGGCCGGTGAGGATCTCCTCGGTGGTGCCGACCATGCCGAGGTCGACCAGCTTGCCGCGCGGCACGTCCTCGTGGACGGCCTCCATGCCCCAGTGGTGCCCCTTGCCGGGCGCGTCGGTGGCGCGGGCCAGCGGGGAGCCCATCATCACGGCGTCGGCGCCGCAGGCGACGGCCTTCGGCAGGTCGCCGGACCAGCCCACGCCGCCGTCGGCGATGACGTGCACGTACCGGCCGCCGGACTCGTCCAGGTAGTCCCGGCGGGCGGCGGCCACGTCGGCGACGGCGGTGGCCATCGGGACCTGGATGCCGAGCACGTTGCGGGTGGTGTGGGCGGCGCCGCCACCGAAGCCGACCAGGACACCGGCGGCACCGGTCCGCATCAGGTGCAGGGCGGCGGTGTACGTGGCGCAGCCGCCGACGATCACCGGGACGTCCAGCTCGTAGATGAACTGCTTGAGGTTGAGCGGCTCGGCGGCGCCGGAGACGTGCTCGGCGGAGACAGTGGTGCCGCGGATGACGAAGATGTCGACCCCGGCGTCCACGACGGCCTTGGAGAACTGGGCGGTGCGCTGCGGGGAGAGGGCGGCGGCGGTGATGACGCCCGCGTCGCGGACCTCCTTGATCCGCCGGCCGATCAGCTCCTCCTGGATCGGCGCCTCGTAGATCTCCTGGAGGCGGCGGGTGGCGCGCTCCTCGTCCAGCTCGTCGGCGATCTCGTCCAGCAGCGGCTGGGGGTCCTCATAGCGGGTCCAGAGCCCTTCGAGGTTGAGCACGCCGAGGCCGCCCAGCTCACCGACGCGGATCGCCGTCTCGGGCGAGACGATGGAGTCCATGGGGGCGGCGAGGAAGGGAAGCTCGAAGCGGTAGGCGTCGATCTGCCAGGCGATCGAGACCTCCTTCGGGTCGCGGGTGCGGCGACTCGGGACGACGGCGATGTCGTCGAATGCGTACGCCCTCCGGCCGCGCTTGCCGCGCCCGATCTCGATCTCAGTCACTGGGTGGCCTTTCCTGGGGGTCTCAAGTCCATCAGTATTCCCTGCCCGCACGCCGAAGAGGCGGCCCGGTCCCCCGGGCCGCCTCTCGGCCTTGCGAGCGGGTCAGCGCTTGGCGGCGTAGTTCGGCGCCTCGACCGTCATCTGGATGTCGTGCGGGTGGCTCTCCTTGAGCCCCGCCGAGGTGATCCGGACGAACCGGCCGCGCTGCTGCAGCTCGGGGACGGTGGCGCCGCCGACGTAGAACATCGACTGGCGCAGACCGCCGACGAGCTGGTGCACGACCTGCGAGAGCGGGCCGCGGTAGGGCACCTGGCCCTCGATGCCCTCGGGGACCAGCTTCTCGTCGGAGGCGACGCCCTCCTGGAAGTACCGGTCCTTGGAGAACGACTTGCGGTCGCCGCGGGTCTGCATCGCACCGAGCGAGCCCATGCCGCGGTACGACTTGAACTGCTTGCCGTTGATGAAGAGCAGCTCGCCGGGCGACTCCTCGCAGCCGGCCAGCAGCGAGCCGAGCATCACCGTGTCGGCACCGGCGACCAGGGCCTTGGCGATGTCGCCGGAGTACTGGAGGCCGCCGTCGCCGATGACCGGGACACCGGCCGCCTGGGCGGCGAGGGAGGCCTCGTAGATCGCGGTGACCTGCGGGACGCCGATACCGGCGACGACGCGGGTGGTGCAGATGGAGCCCGGGCCGACACCGACCTTGACGCCGTCGGCGCCGGAGTCGACGAGCATCTGGGCGCCGTCGCGGGTGGCGATGTTGCCGCCGATGACGTCCACGCCGGAGCTGTTCGACTTGATCTTGGCGACCATGTCGCCGACCAGGCGGGAGTGGCCGTGCGCGGTGTCGACCACGATGAAGTCGACCCCCGCGCCGATCAGCGCCTGGGCGCGCTCGTAGGCGTCGCCCGCCACGCCGACGGCGGCGCCGACCAGCAGGCGGCCCTCGGAGTCCTTGGCGGCGTTCGGGTACTTCTCCGCCTTGACGAAGTCCTTGACGGTGATGAGGCCCTTGAGGACGCCCTCGTCGTCGACGAGCGGCAGCTTCTCGATCTTGTGGCGGCGCAGCAGCTCCATGGCGTCCACGCCCGAGATGCCGACCTTGCCGGTGACCAGCGGCATCGGTGTCATGACCTCGCGCACCTGGCGCGTACGGTCCGACTCGAAGGCCATGTCGCGGTTGGTGACGATGCCGAGCAGGCGGCCCGAACCGTCGGTGACCGGCACGCCGCTGATGCGGAACTTGGCGCAGATCGCGTCGGCCTCGCCGAGGGTGGCGTCGGGGTGGACCGTGATCGGGTCGGTGACCATGCCCGACTCGGAGCGCTTGACGAGGTCGACCTGGTTGGCCTGGTCCTCGATGGAGAGGTTGCGGTGCAGGACACCGGCGCCGCCCTGGCGGGCCATGGCGATGGCCATCCGCGCCTCGGTGACCTTGTCCATCGCGGCGGAGAGCAGCGGGACGTTGACCTTGACGTTCTTCGACAGGCGTGAAGTGGTGTCGATCTGGTCGGGCGCCATGTCCGACGCGCCCGGCAGCAGCAGCACGTCGTCGTAGGTCAGCCCGAGTGTCGCGAATTTCTCGGGCACTCCGTCGACGTTTGCAGTCATGACACCTTCCCCAAATGGCCTTGATCGGTGCGGATGTCCATGCTAACGGGATTCTGCCCGCTCCCATTCCACTCCTGGGAGACGGACGCGATGGCTCCGGACACATGTGTCCGACATCTCGCCCGCGGCTTCCCGGAGACCGCGCTCCTCCGGCCGCGACCGGCCCGGCTACTGCTCCGCCAGCGCCCGCAGCCGGCTCAGCGCCCGGTGCTGGGCGACCCGGACCGCGCCGGGGGACATCCCCAGCATCTGGCCGGTCTCCTCGGCGGTGAGGCCGACGGCGATCCGCAGCAGCAGCAGCTCGCGCTGGTTCTGCGGGAGGTTGGCGAGGAGCTGCTTGGCCCAGGCGGCGTCGCTGCTGAGCAGGGCGCGCTCCTCGGGGCCGAGCGAGTCGTCGGGCCGCTCGGGCATCTCGTCGGAGGGGACGGCGGTCGAGCCGGGGTGGCGCATCGCGGCGCGCTGGAGGTCGGCGACCTTGTGCCCGGCGATGGCGAAGACGAACGCCTCGAAGGGGCGCCCGGTGTCCTTGTAGCGCGGGAGGGCGAGGAGGACGGCTACGCAGACCTCCTGCGCCAGGTCCTCCACGAAATGGCGGGCGTCCCCCGGCAGCCGGGAGAGGCGGGTGCGGCAGTACCGCAGCGCCAGCGGGTGGACGTGCGCGAGCAGGTCGTGGGTGGCCTGCTCGTCACCCTCCACCGCACGATGGACGAGGCCGCCGATCGCCGTCGTCTCGTCGTCACGCATCGGTCCATGGTGCCTTGGCGCCGAACGATCCGGGACATCGCGTCCCTCGTTGTGCACCGAAGCGTTATGAGCAGGTGCGCCGGACCTCATCGACTGCGCCCTCCCCTGCCGCTCGACCGACTCGTTCCCGAGGAACTCCACCCCTCAAGGATGCGGCATCGGCGGGCGAACCGGTGCGAGCCGTCCTGGCGGGGCGGAGAAACGGGGGGTGTACGCCCCGTCCGCCGGACGGCGGACGGGGAGGGACCGGCAGGTCAGCGGACCAGGCCCCAGCGGAATCCCAGGGCCACGGCGTGAGCCCGGTCGGAGGCGCCGAGCTTCTTGAACAGGCGCCGGGCGTGCGTCTTGACGGTGTCCTCGGAGAGGAACAACTCGCGGCCGATCTCGGCGTTGGAGCGGCCGTGGCTCATCCCCTCCAGCACCTGGATCTCGCGCGCCGTGAGGGTGGGCGCGGCGCCCATCTCGGCGGAGCGCAGGCGGCGCGGGGCCAGGCGCCAGGTCGGGTCGGCGAGCGCCTGGGTGACGGTGGCCCGCAGCTCGGCGCGGGAGGCGTCCTTGTGGAGGTAGCCACGGGCGCCGGCCGCCACCGCGAGGGCGACCCCGTCGAGGTCCTCGGCGACGGTGAGCATGATGATGCGGGCGCCGGGGTCGGCCGAGAGCAGCCGCCGGACGGTCTCCACACCGCCGAGTCCGGGCATCCGGACATCCATGAGAATCAGATCGGAGCGGTCGGCGCCCCAGCGGCGGAGGACTTCCTCGCCGTTGGCCGCGGTCGTCACACGCTCGACACCGGGCACGGTGGCGACCGCCCGGCGGAGTGCCTCTCGGGCAAGCGGGGAGTCGTCGCAGACGAGGACGGATGTCATACCCGCCCTCCCGAGCTGATGCGCGTCACTTTGAGCCTCCAGGCTGGTACGTAATCGTCACCTGTGCGATCGACGCTCTCGGACACCTGCCCGAGAGCTTTTTCCTTCAATCGCCTAGCCCTCTCAACGACGGTCACCCGAAAGAGTTACGGGGTCACCGACCGTCTTCGGCACTCTACGTGAGGAGCCGGACACGGGGCGGTGAGGGCGCGGTCATCGAGGAGGGCCGTGCTGCACGAAATCTGCTATGCCCCATTTAGCGCCTCTTCTTCCCTTTTGGCAGTGTCTGTGACTAGATTCGCAATGAGTCATATTTTCATCTCCTAGGACAGTAGATGTGCGGTCTTCGAGGCCGAGCACCCGGGACACGCCCGGCGTGACCCCTCGAACCAGGGCCGTAACCACGTCAGCACGGCCGACACTGCTACGAGGGGACCAGTAATGGCTGATTTCTCCCGCCTTCCCGGACCGAACGCAGATCTGTGGGACTGGCAGCTTCTCGCCGCCTGCCGAGGCGTCGACAGCTCTCTCTTCTTCCATCCCGAGGGCGAACGGGGAGCCGCCCGCAGCGCCCGCGAGACCTCCGCCAAGGAGGTGTGCATGCGCTGCCCGGTGCGCGCGGAGTGCGCGGCGCACGCGCTCGCCGTCCGCGAGCCCTACGGCGTCTGGGGCGGCCTCACCGAGGACGAGCGCGAGGAGCTGATGGGCCGCGCCCGCTCCCGCCTCACCCCCGCCGGGGCCGTCCCGGCCCCCGGCCCCTCCCACGGCGGCCCTTCCTGAGCACGCCGCCACCCCCTCGCGAAGGAACGTTTTCCCTCGCGTCGCACGTCGCACGAGGCGCGGCGGCGGGGCGTCGCGGCCGACGGCGGATACGGCGGGCCCGCGACGTACGCGGCGCCGGGCGGATCGGCCGAGGAGCCGGGCCCCGGACCGCCCCGGAGCGGCGTGCTGGTCGGCCTACGAGGCCTCGTGCGGGTCGATTCCCCCGGCCCGGGCGCGTGGAGAGCCCCCGAGAACGCGGGTGAGCCCCGGCGGGCTCCTGCCTGCCGGGGCTCATGTCCGTACGGGCCGGCTCACCGTGCCGCGGTGGCCGCCAGGTGGTCCAGGGTCGCGGCGACGGCCGGGACCTGGGCGAGGTCGGGCAGGGTCAGGGCGACGATCTCGCGCTCCACGGCGGGCTCCACCACCACGCTCCGCACCCCCTTGGGGCGCAGCGACTCCAGCGCCAGTGCGGGCAGCACGGCGACCCCGAGCCCGGCCGCGACCAGGCCGAGCACCGCCGGGTAGTCGTCGGTGGCGAAGTCGATCCGGGGGGTGAACCCCTCGGTCTCGCAGACCTCCACCAACTGCCTGCGGCACCTCGGGCAGCCCGCGATCCACGGGTCGGCGGCCAGCTCGCCGATCCCCACCGCCTCGGACTCGGCGAGCCGGTGCCCCTCCGGGACCAGCCCGACCAGCCGGTCGGCGAGGAGCGGGCGGACCACCAGGTCGTCCCACTCGTCGGGGGCGGTGGCGCCCGCGTACCGGAAGGCGAGGGCGATGTCGCAGTCCCCGGCCCGCAGCAGTTCGGCCGAGCGCGGCGGCTCGGCCTCCTCCAGCGAGACCCGGGTGCCGGGATGGGCGGCGCGCAGGGCGGCGAGGGCGGCCGGGACCAGGGTGGAGCTGCCGCTGGGGAAGGAGACCAGGCGGACCCGGCCGGCCCGCAGCCCGGCGATGGCGGCGACCTCCTCCTCGGCGGCGGTCAGCCCGGCGAGGATGCCCGCGGCATGCCGGGTCAGCGCTTCACCCGCCTGGGTCAGGCGCATCTCGCGGCCGGTGCGGATGAGCAGCGGGGTGCCGGTGGAGCTCTCCAGGGCCTTCATCTGCTGGCTGACGGCCGGCTGGGTGCAGCCCAGCTCGCGCGCGGCGGCCGAGAAGGAGCCGGTGGCGGCGACGGCGCGCAGGACGCGCAGGTGGCGTGCCTCGATCATGGGTCGAGCATAAGCGAGTCTTGGGGGCGACCGGACATACCGACGGCGGGCTTTGATCCGTACGGCAGCCGGCCCGACCCACCGCCCGCCGCGAAGCCCCGCCGCCGTCAAGCCGCTTCGCCTCCGGCGGCCCGTCCGGGCGCCCCGCACCCCGCCCCCGCACGGCCCTGATCATCAACTCGTAGCCTGGCCCCTATGACTACGGCTCTGATTACGGGATCGACCGCGGGCATCGGCGCCGCCTTCGCCCGGCGGCTCGCCGCCTCCGGTACCGACGGGAGCGGGGCGGACCGGGGCCACGGCGCCGGGCACCACCTCGTCCTGGTGGCCCGGGACCGGGAGCGGCTGCGGCGGCAGGCGACCGAGCTCCACGACCGGCACGGTGTGGAGGTGGAGGTGCTGCCCGCGGACCTCGCCACCGACGAGGGAATCAGCGCCGTCGAGGCCCGCCTCGCCGACCGCACCCACCCCGTCGACCTGCTCGTCAACAACGCGGGCTTCGGCAACAAGGGCGGCTATCTGGAGGTACCGCTCGCCGACGAGCTGACCATGCTGAAGGTGCACTGCGAGGCGGTGCTGCGGCTCACCACCGCCGCCACCGCCTCGATGCGGGAGCGCGGGCGGGGCGGTGTCGTCAACGTCGCCTCGGTCGCCGCCTTCGTCCCGCGCGGCACCTACGGCGCCTCCAAGGCGTGGGTGGTGCAGTTCACCCAGGGTGCCGCCCACGACCTGGCCGGGTCGGGGGTGAGGCTGATGGCGCTCTGCCCCGGGTTCGTACGGACCGAGTTCCACGAGCGGGCGCGGATGGGCACCGACAACATCCCGGGGTGGATGTGGCTCGACGCGGACAAGCTGGTCGCCGCCGCCCTCGCCGACCTGGCCCGGGGCCGTACGGTCTCCATCCCGGACCCGCGCTACAAGGCGCTGATGGGCCTGGTGAAGCTGACCCCGCGCGCCCTGCTGACGGGGATGACCTCGCGTACCGGCCGCAAGTACGGGCCCCGGTAGCCCCCTGGCCCCGGGCGGCGTCCCGGGCACGCCGGAGGCCCGGCTCCCCGCGACGGGGAGCCGGGCCTCGGCTGCGGAAGGGGTCAGCCTCAGTGGCTGTGCCCGTGGCCGTGACCGGCCTCGGGCTCCTCCTCGGCCGGCTTCTCGACGACCAGGGTCTCGGTCGTCAGGAGCAGGGAGGCGATGGAGGCCGCGTTCTCCAGGGCGGAGCGGGTGACCTTGACCGGGTCGATGACGCCGGCCTTGACCAGGTCGCCGTACTCGCCGGTGGCCGCGTTGAAGCCCTGGCCCTTGTCGAGCTCCGCCACCTTGGTGGTGATGACGTAGCCCTCAAGCCCGGCGTTCTCGGCGATCCAGCGCAGCGGCTCGACGGCGGCGCGGCGGACGACCGCGACACCGGTGGCCTCGTCGCCGGTGCGGCCGAGGTTGTCGTCGAGGACCTTGACGGCGTGGACCAGAGCGGAGCCACCACCGGAGACGATGCCCTCCTCGACCGCGGCGCGGGTCGCGGAGATGGCGTCCTCCAGACGGTGCTTGCGCTCCTTCAGCTCGACCTCGGTGGCCGCGCCGACACGGATCACGCAGACGCCGCCGGCCAGCTTGGCGAGGCGCTCCTGGAGCTTCTCGCGGTCCCAGTCCGAGTCGGTCGACTCGATCTCGGCCTTGATCTGGGCGACGCGGCCCTGGACGTCCTCGGCGTTGCCGCCGCCGTCCACGATGGTCGTGTCGTCCTTGGTGACGGTGACGCGGCGGGCGGTGCCCAGCACGTCCATACCGGCCTGGTCGAGCTTGAGGCCGACCTCCTCGGCGATGACGGTGGCACCGGTGAGGGTGGCCATGTCGCCGAGCATCGCCTTGCGGCGGTCACCGAAGCCGGGCGCCTTGACGGCGACGGCGTTGAACGTGCCGCGGATCTTGTTGACCACCAGGGTCGACAGGGCCTCGCCCTCGACGTCCTCGGCGATGATCAGCAGCGGCTTGGAGCCACCCGCCTGGATGACCTTCTCCAGCAGCGGCAGCAGGTCCTGGATGGAACCGATCTTGCCCTGGTGGATCAGGATGTACGGGTCGTCGAGGACGGCCTCCATACGCTCCTGGTCGGTCACCATGTACGGCGACAGGTAGCCCTTGTCGAAGGCCATGCCCTCGGTGAAGTCCAGGTCGACACCGAAGGTGTTGGACTCCTCGACGGTGATGACACCGTCCTTGCCGACCTTGTCCATCGCCTCGGCGATGAGCTCGCCGACCTGCTTGTCCTGCGCGGAGAGCGCGGCGACGGCGGCGATGTCGGACTTGTCGTCGATCGGGCGCGCGGTGTCGAGCAGCTCGGCGGAGACGGCGGCGACCGCGGCGTCGATGCCCTTCTTCAGGGCGGCCGGGGAGGCACCGGCGGCGACGTTGCGCAGGCCCTCGCGGACCAGCGCCTGGGCCAGCACGGTGGCGGTGGTGGTGCCGTCACCCGCGATGTCGTTGGTCTTGGTCGCCACCTCCTTGACGAGCTGGGCGCCGAGGTTCTCGTACGGGTCGTCGCACTCGACCTCACGGGCGATGGTGACGCCGTCGTTGGTGATGGTCGGGGCGCCGAACTTCTTGTCGATGACGACGTTGCGGCCCTTGGGGCCGATGGTCACCTTGACGGTGTCGGCGAGCTGGTTCACGCCGCGCTCAAGGGCGCGACGGGCGTCCTCGTCGAACTTCAGAATCTTCGCCATGGGAGCTTTTCGAATCCTCTCGGAGCGGCCTGCCGCCGCGCTCTCGAAATGAAACGCGCCCCTCGCCACCCGGCAAACACTCGCGGGGGCCAGGGGCGCGCTTCAGGAAAAAGGTGGAGTCTGCCGTCCGGTCTGGCGACCGGACGCCTCCGGCCTGCTACTTCTCGATGATGGCGAGAACGTCGCGGGCCGAGAGGACGAGGTACTCCTCGCCGTTGTACTTGACTTCGGTGCCGCCGTACTTGCTGTACAGCACGACGTCGCCGGTCTTGACGTCGAGCGGCAGGCGCTCGCCGTTCTCGAAGCGGCCCGGGCCCACAGCGAGGACGACGCCCTCCTGGGGCTTCTCCTTCGCGGTGTCCGGAATGACCAGGCCCGAAGCCGTGGTCTGCTCGGCGTCGAGCGGCTGGACCACAATGCGGTCCTCAAGCGGCTTGATGGCAACCTTGGAGCTGGCGGTCGTCACGATCCGACCTCCCCCTTCGGAGATCTCACGGGGTTAACTGATCTGAGTGTGGCGACCAGGTCGATCCGTCGTCGCGGGTGCCGGACCTGCCCGTCGCTGTGTTGGCACTCTCCTTCGGGGAGTGCCAGACCTGAGACTATGACCGCGATTAGCACTCGGTCAAGCGGAGTGCCAATGCGCGCGGCGCGCGCCGGCACTTGCCCGCCTGCGAACGGGCCCCTCCGCCCGAACCTCAGCCGTCCACCGGGCCCTCACGCCGGGGCTGATCCCGACCCCAGCCACCCCGAGCCCGGCCCGCGTTCGAGGCCATCAGTGACCGGCCCGGCCGCACGGCGCCGCACCAGACCCAGCCCGGCCGACGCTTGAGGCCACCCGGCTCGGCCGGGCCGAAGACTCGCCGCTCCGCGGCTCATCGGGCTCAAGCGCCGGCCGGGCTGAAATGTGGCCTCAAGCGTCGGCCGGGCTGAGGTCGGCCGGGCCGAGGCTCAGACGTAATCCTCCAGCCGGGCCACGGCGTACCCCTTCGCCGTGATCACCTTCATGGCCTGCCGCACCATGTCCGGCATGCTCCCGTCCCAGTCGTCCGTCCCCCGGAAATGGGTGAGGATGATGTCCCCGGGATGCAGATCCCGGTCCCATTCGCGGTAGTCGACCCGGTCGGTGAACGCCTCGGCGTTCCACAGCGGGACCGCCTCGATGCCGCACTCCTTCGCCGCCTTGAGGGTGTCCTGGTTGTAGTTGCCGTAGGGCGGCCGGAAGAGCCGGGGCCGTTTGCCGTACTGCTTCTCGATGGTGTCCTGCATGCCGCAGATCTGGTGGTGCTGCTCCTCGTAGGAGAGCCCGGGCAGGTAGGGGTGGTCGAGGGTGTGGTTGTGGAGGGCGGTGCCCTGCTTCTGCATGGCGCGGAAGTACCCGTAGTCCTCGCTGGCCAGGTAGTCGCTGAGGAACGCCGAGTAGGGGATGTCGAGTTCCTCCATCATCCGCAGGAACTCGGGGTCCTTCTCGGCCCCGTCGTCGATGGTCAGGAAGACCACCCGCTCCTTGACGGGGACGGTGGTGAAGACGTGCGGCAGGTTCTCCTGGCCCGCGACCTCGAAGCCGTCGCGCGTACTGAGGGTGGGTTTGGCCTCGGGCGGGGCGGGCGCGGTCAGCGGCACCTGCGCCAGGCCCCACTTCCGGGCGGCGGCGGCGATGGCGGCCTGCTTCTTGGCCAGCCGTCCCGCCTTGGTCTCCGGCGCGGGCCCCTGCTGCCCGGAGGCCCCCGGTGCGCCCGCCCCCGCGGGCCCGCCCTCCGCGCCGAGGGCACACCCGGAGAGCAGCGCGGCGGCGGTGAGCCCGGCGGCGACGAGCCGGGCGGTACGGGTGCGGCGCAGCAGGCCGCCAGAGCGGCGCCCCGACCCGACCCTTTGATCCTTTTGTCGTACTTGTCCCATGAGGCCGCATCCTGGCAGCGCCCCGCGCCCCCACCGCCCCGACACCGCGAGTGGCGGGCCCCGGTCCACCGAGTGGCCGACAGGGGGCGGGAGGGGCGGGGTACGCCCCGGCGGAGTGGAGCCGCCCCCGCCTCCCGGAGAATGGCCGGGTGACCGATCTGGACTCCTTCACCGCCCTGCTCACCCCCGAGGGCCGCGCCCTGCTCGACGCCGTCGCGGGGCACGACCCGGCCGACGAGCTGGCCACCGCGACCCGGCTGCGCCGCGACCACCCGGCGCCGCTGGTCTCGGCCGCGCTGGGACAGGCGCGGCTGCGGCAGCGGGCGGCGGTCAAGTTCGGTCCGGACGCGGCCCGGATGTTCTTCACCCCGCACGGCGTGGAGCAGGCGACCCGTACCGCGGTCGCCGCCCACCGCGCGGCCCGGCTGGCGGCGCTCGGCGTCCGTACCGCGGCCGACCTGTGCTGCGGGATCGGCGGCGACGCGATCGCTCTGGCACGGGCCGGGGTGCGGGTCCTCGCGGTCGACCGGGATCCGGTGACGGCGGCCGTGGCGCGGGCCAACGCGGAGGCGCTGGGGCTGGCCGACCTGATCGAGGTCCGCGAGGCGGAGGTGGCCGAGGTGGACACCTCCGGCTGCGACGCGGTCTTCGTCGACCCCGCGCGCCGGGGCGGACGCGGCGGCCGGGTCTTCGACCCCGAGGCGTACTCCCCGCCGCTCTCCTGGGCGGTCGAGGCGGCGCTGCGCGCCCCCGCGGCCGCCCTGAAGATCGCGCCGGGCGTCCCGCACGAGACGATCCCGCCGCAGGCCGAGGCCGAGTGGATCTCGTACGGCGGGGAGGTGAAGGAGGCCGTGCTGTGGTTCGGCGGCGCCCACGCGCCCGAGGGCGTACGCCCGGCACCCGGTTCGGTCCGGGCCACCCTGCTGCCCGCCGGCGACCAGCTCTGGAGCCCCGAGCCGCCGCCGGACGTGGCGGCGGGCCCCGTGGGGCGCTACCTCTACGAGCCGGACGGCGCCGTGATCCGCGCGCACCAGGTCGCGGAGGTCGCCGAGCGGGTCGGCGGCCACCTGCTCGACGAGACGATCGCCTACGTCACCTCGGACATCCTCCACCCGACCCCGTTCGCCACCGCGTACGAGATCACCGACGTGCTCCCGTTCAACCTCAAGCGCCTCAAGGCCCTGCTGCGGGAGCGTGAGGTCGGCGTCCTCACTGTGAAGAAACGGGGTTCGGCGGTGGAGCCGGAGGAGGTGCGCCGCCGGATGAAGCTGCGCGGGCCGCACGCGGCGACGGTCTTCCTCACCCGGGTGGCGGGGGCTCCGACGATGCTGGTGGGCGGGCCCGTCTCCAGCCCGGCCGGCGGTTGAGGCCACCACCCGCAGCCCAGCCCGGCGGGGGAACCGGAACAACCCCCTCCCCGCTTCCCCAAGGAACTTCTGCAAAAACTCCTTTGCAAACCTCCCCACCCTGCCTACGCTCCCCCCATGACCCAGCAGACACCCCCAGAGCCGCCCCCCGCAGGGACAAGCCCAGCCACTCCGACGGCATCCCCTGCCGGTCCCGTCCGCCGGGTCGACATCGGCCGCGATCCCGCCGCCCTCAAGGCCCTCACCCACCCCCTGCGGATCAAGCTCCTCGGGCTGCTGCGCACCGACGGCCCCGCCACCGCCAGCGAACTGGCGGCCTCCACCGGCGAGACCTCCGCCTCCACCAGCTACCACCTGCGGGTTCTGGCCCGGCACGGCTTCGTCACCGAGGCCGACCACCGGGACGCCCGCGAACGCCGCTGGCGCTCGGCCCACGACCTGACCGTCTGGGACAACGACGCGTTGTACGAACCCCCCGGCGCCGAGGTCTTCCTCTCCTCCTCCCGCCGCCAGCAGGTGGAGCACCTGGGCCGCTCCCTGGACCGGTATGAGGCCGACCTGGCCGCCGGGCGGCTCGACCCTGCCTGGCGTACCGCCGCCCACCTCAACGACTACCTCCTGCACCTCACCCCCGCCTCGGCCGCCCGGCTCGCGGAGGAGTTCAGCGCCCGCGCGACGGAGCTGGCCGCCCGCGACGACGGGGACCCGGAGGCCGCGCCGGTCGTCGTGGTCACCGCCGGGATCCCGCTGGCGACGGCCCGCGCCGTACCGGGGAAGCCGCCCGCGCGAGACAATCCGAGGACGGAGACGCCCCGTGACCGCGACCGCCCCCGCAGCGCACCTCCTCACCCCCGAGGTGGCCCGGCGCCGCTACGCCACCGTCTGCGCCCTCTTCTGGTTCCCCATCGGCCTCTACGTCCCCTCGCTCGTCCTCCTCCTCGGCGAGCGCGGCCTCGCCCTCGCCGCCGTCGCCGCCCTGCTCAGCGCGCAGGGGCTGACCGTGGCCGCCCTCGAACTGCCCACCGGCGGCCTCTCCGACGTGCTGGGCCGCAAGGCGGTCCTGGCCACCGGCGGCGTCCTCTGCCTCGCCGCCTTCGTCCTCCTCGGCCTCGGCACCGCCCCCTGGCTGCTGATCACCGCCATCCTCCTGATGGCCACCTCCCGCGCCCTCGCCTCCGGCCCGGCCGAGGCCTGGTACGTCGACATGGCCCAGACCCACTCCGGCCCCGACGCCGAGCTGCGCTCCGGCCTCTCCCGGGGCAGCGCCGCCATGTCCGCCTCGCTGGCGGTCGGCACGCTGCTGGGCGGCCTGATCCCCTGGCTCCTCGGCTCCACCGGCGTCGCCGAGGCCACCGGGGGCGTGATCGTGCCGCTCTCGGTGCCCGCCCTGATCGGGGCCGCCGTTGAGCTCTGCTACATCGGCGTCCTGCTGCGGCTCCCCGAACCGCCCCGTCCGCCGGCCACGCTGCGCTCGGTCCTCGGCGGCGTCCCCGGCACCATCGTCTCCGGCGTCCGCCTCGCCACCGGCGAGCGGGTGGTCCGCAAGGTCGTTTTGACCACCGCCGCCGTCGGCGCGGCCCTCGGCGCCATCGAACTCCTCACCCCGGGCCGGGCCGCCGGGATCACCGGCGCCTCCGAGTCGGGCGCCGTCGTCTACGCCGGACTCGCCACCGCCGGTTTCGCCAGCTCCGCGCTGGGCGCCCGCCTCGCCCCGCTGGTCGCCCGCCTCGCCGGGAGCAGCGGCCGGGCCGTCCTCGCCTCGCTCGCCGGAATGACGTGCGGCCTGGCCCTGCTGGGCGTTACGGCACCCGGCGACGGCCAGTCCGCCTCCACCCCGGCCGTCGTCACCGGGATCCTCGGCTACGTCCTGGTCTACCTCTGCCTCGGCTCGGCCGGCCCCAACGAGAACGACCTGCTCCACCACCGCGTCGCCAGCTCGGCCCGCGCCACCGCCCTCTCCGTCCAGTCCCTCGCCCTGCAGGCCGTCGCCGCCCTCGGCGGCCTGGTCGCGGGCGTCCTGCCGCTCGGCCCGCTCCCGCTGCTACTGACGGCGGCCGTGGTGGGTGCGGGTGCCCTGATGTGGGTACGCGCGGTACCGGACGGACCACCACCCGGTCATCCGGATGGCGCCGACGCACTCGCGGCGTCCGCCGCCAGCGGCGAACCTGTCGCTGAGCGAGCCGTCGGCCGGGAGAAGGGCACCAGATGAGCGACAGCGAAGACTTCGACGCCTTCGGCGACGACGTGTACCAGCCGCAGGGCCAGGACGACACGGACGACACCGACATCTTCGACGAGGAAGACACCCTCATGAACACCGGTGTCGACAACCCTCTGGACGAGGGTTACTCGCCCCCGGAGAAACCCCGTGCGGTCGAGCACACCGGCACCACGGCCAACGAGGAGCGGGAAGGAGAGAGCCTGGACGAGCGCCTCACCGAGGAGATCCCCGACGTCCAGGTACCGCGCGGCGACGGCATCGGCGACGCCCTCGACACCGACGGCGAACCCCTCGACGACGAGGTCGGCGACTTCCGGGCGGGCCGCCTGGTCGCCCCGGACGAGGGCGCCCACGAGGACGCCGAGAAGGACATAATCGCCGAGGACGTGGGGATCGACGGGGCCGCCGCCTCCGCCGAGGAGGCGGCCGTGCACATCGTCGAGGAGGACGCGGACGACGTCTGACCTCCCCGGCGGGCACGGCCCGGCCGGCCCGCCGCCGACCGGCTCGTACGCGAAGGCCGGGCGCCCCCTTCGGGAGGGGCGC
>NZ_JBHXJE010000071.1:0-19092 GCF_042723275.1 Streptomyces sp. NPDC058373
ATTCTCACCAACATGTCCTCTCTCTCCCGGTGGGTGTTGTGGTGGTTGGCGTTTTTCTCGGGCCGCTCGGCGCGCGCGCCCCCCCCCCCCCCCCGCCCCCCCCCGCCCGGCGTACCGCCCGTCCCGCCGGACGGCGGTGCGCCACTGAGTGAGGGGCCTGCCCGGCAGCCGGGCAGGCCCCTCACTCGTTCGGGTGGGAACCCGGCCCACCCCGGCCGTGCCGCCCGCACCGCCGGACAGAATCAGTCCGGCCGAAGGGGTGGGCCCCACCGGACGCGGTGCGCGGTGCACCGGCTCCCCGACCCCCGGCCACCCCCTCAGGGAGGCCGTCGGATGTTCCGTACCAAGCCTGTCAGCCGCGCCGCGCGGTCCCGAGCGGCCGGTGGAGCCCGGCCGGCCCGACACCACCCCCTCGCCTCCCTCGTGCCCGCCCTGCTCTGGGGTGCCGCCGTCCTCGGCTACAAGTACGCCTGCCCCTTCGCCCAGCGTGACGACCTGCCGACCCGGATCGGCACCAGCGCCGTCCTCTTCGCGGTCGGCGCGGCCCTCATCGCCCGTATCCACCGCAGCCTCCTGCGGGACCTGCGGCGGATCGACGAGGTGGCCGGGGCGGCCCAGGGCGTCCTGCTCCGCCCCCTGCCCGCCCGCCTGGACGGCCTGGCCCTGGCCGCCCGCCGCTTCTCGGCCCACCCGGCGGCCTCGGTCGGCGGGGACCTCTACGAGGCGGTCGCCACCGACCACGGCGTACGCGTCGTCATCGGTGACGTGCGCGGCCACGGGCTGACCGCCATCGGCACCGTCGCCACCGTCCTCGGCAGCTTCCGCGAGGCCGCCCACGACGAACCGGCGCTCGGCGGCGTCCTGCGCCGTCTGGACCGCGCCCTCACCCGCGACCTGCGCCGCCGGGCCCGCCTGGAACATCCGGCCAACGCCCCCGCCGACCCCGAACACCCCCTCGCCGAGGAGTTCGTGACCCTCCTCCTGCTGGAGATCCGCCCCGACGGCACCCTCCTCACCGTCAACTGCGGCCACCCCTGGCCCCACCTGCTCTCGGCCGGCGCCGAGCCCCTCAGCCGAGCCGACCCGCTCCCGCCGCTGGGCCCCTTCCCTCTCCCCACCGACCTGCCGGTCCGCCACTGCGGCCGCCTCCTCCCCGGCCAGGGCCTGGTCCTGCACACCGACGGCGTCGAGGACGCCCGCGACCCGTCGGGCCGCTTCTTCCCCCTCGTGGACACCCTGTGCCACATCGCTGACGGCCCGTTCACGGCCCAGACGGCGGCCACCGCCCTCCACTCCGCCCTGGTCGACCACAGCCAGGGCCCACCCGCCGACGACGCGGCGGTGGTGGTCCTGTGCTCGGAACGCTCGCGGACGGTGCCACCGCAGGGGGGCGGCCGCGAGCCTTGGTCGGCGCCGCAGCCGTCGGTGCAGTGACCTAGCTCCACCGGTTTCATCGGAAACAGGGTCAGCACGGTCCACAGAGTGCGAAACTCGGCGCCAATATGACGAACTGACGAGTTCCGCTCATGGCGACAGCTGCCCACGGTGACGGTCCGGTTCCCGACGAGGCGCGCGTCATCCCGACCGCGCCTGCCGCGACCGTTCCTCGGCGGCGTCGATCGCCGGGGCGAGCGGAGCGATCGTGGCGCGGAGCAGGTCGGGCAGGGAGCCCGACGCGATGACCAGCCCCCCGTTTCCGGCGGAGCGGTCGATCGTCGCGCCGAGCCACTGGTGCAGGGCGATGCGTACGGCGGCCGCCACACTCGCCGCCAGCACACGGGCGGTGGGCGTGGTGGTGTCGCCCAGGCGGAGGCCGATCGCGTCGGCGAGGGGGTGCTCGATCTCCGTCGCCGCCTCCAGGAAGGCGTCGCGCAGGGGCGGGCTGGCGGTGATCAGGAACCGCTCGGTGTCGCCCGGCTCGGTGTACCTCGTCAGGATCGCGTCCGTCAAGGCGTCCGCGAGGCGGTCCTCGGCGGGCGCGGCGGCGACCTCCGCCGCGATCCGGGCTTCCCGTTCGGCGGTGATGGCGGCGACGATCGCCTGTTCACGGCTGGAGAAGTAGTTGTTGTAGGTCCTGGGGGAGACCCCGGCGGCCTCCGCGATGTCGTCCACCCGGACGTTGTCGGGCCCACGCTCCAGGGCCAGGCTCAGGGCCGCTTCGCGCAACGCCACCCTGGTCGCCCGCTTCTTCTGCTCGCGCAGTCCGGTCCGCCTCGTCGTCGTCACGCCCGCAGTCTCCCAGCTCAGGTACGGGGACGCAAAAATGCGTGCGCGCAAACTTGCGTGCACGCAAGAACGGGGTTACTCTCGAACCCCGACAGAGAGGCCACCTCCGTGCGCGCCAAAGGCATCTGTTACGACACCGGTTTCGTCCGTCCCGGGAGCAACTCGCGGGCGTCGGGGGGCCATGGCGTCACCTACCCCGACATGCCCTGGGAGCCGAAGGCGGCTTTCGCGGCGGTCGCCGATCACTATCGGGGCGGCTGAGTGGCTGAGTGAGTGGTGATGGGCGGACGGGTGGGCACGGGCCATGCTGGTCGATGAGGGTGGCCGGCACCCGCCACAGCGCGGCTCGTGGGAGCTGCGGGAAGGCGAGACGCGAAGAGGCCGCCCCCTCGCGGAGGAAGGAGCGGCCTCGGTGTCTCGCGGCCTCTGGCTCTCAGGCCCGTGGCGTCCGGGTCTCGTGCGGGCCCGTTCAGCTCACTGGTACGCGTAGAACCCCGACCCCGTCTTGCGGCCGAGGCGGCCCGCGTCGACCATGCGCTGGAGGAGCGGGGGTGCGGCGTACAGGGGTTCCTTGTACTCGGCGTACATGGAGTCGGCGACCGAGGCGACCGTGTCGAGGCCGATGAGGTCGGAGAGTTTGAGGGGGCCCATGGGGTGGGCGCAGCCCAGTTCCATGCCGTTGTCGATGTCCTCGCGGCTGGCGATGCCGGACTCGAACATCCGGATGGCGGAGAGGAGGTACGGGATCAGCAGCGCGTTGACGACGAAGCCGGAACGGTCCTGGGCGCGGATCGCGTGCTTTCCGAGGAGCTTCTTTACGACAGCCTGGGCGCGGCTGAGGGTGCCCTCGGAGGTGGTCAGTGCCGGGATCAGCTCCACCAGGCTCTGCACGGGGGCCGGGTTGAAGAAGTGAATGCCGATGACCTGGTCCGGGCGGGCGGTCGCCACGGCCAGCTTGACCAGCGGGATGGAGGAGGTGTTGGAGGCCAGGATGGCGTCCTCGCGGGTCACGACCTGGTCGAGGACCTGGAAGATCTCGGTCTTGACCTGCTCGTTCTCCACCACGGCCTCGATCACGAGGTCCCGGTCGGCGAACTCGCCGAGGTCGGTGGTGAAGGTCAGCCGCTCCAGGGTCTCGTTCAGCTCGTCCTCGGTGATCTTCCCGCGCGCCGCTGCCTTGGTGAGGGAGTTCTGCAGGCGGGTGCGGCCGATCTCCAGGGCCTCGCCGGTGGTCTCGGCGACCATCACGTCGAGCCCGGAACGGGCGAACACCTCGGCGATGCCCGCTCCCATCTGGCCGCAGCCGACTACGCCGACGCGTGCGATATCCGCCATCGAGTCCGTCCCTCGTGTCTCTCGCTGATCTTCGGACCGGCTACGTCCAGGGTGCGGACGTGCGCCTGAACGCTGAACGTTACTCCGGATGAGTGCCCGCGTGGCGAGCCGGGGCGCCCTTCCGGAGCCGCGAAAGCCCCCGTAGGGGGATGAAGGGGAAGGGAGGGGCGAAAAGGGCGAAGCGGGTATTCAGGGTGGGGTGGATGGCGGTGGCGCCGGTCTCGTGCGGGATGTGCGGTCGGGGCGGTCTCCGAGCGGAGGGGAGGGGGCCTGTGAGGATCGGCACGCCCTCCGGAGGCGGGGCGGGCGCTGCTCGGGGGGCGGGGCGGTGGCGCTGTGTGACGGCGGCGCCGCGCGAGGTGTGGGGAGGCGGGGTCGCGCGGCGCCGCCGTGGCCGTCAGTCGCGGGCGCGCTGGGTGACGGCGATGCAGACGAGGACGCCCGTCGCCGCCAGCGGGGCGGCCCAGGTCAGCTCCTCGCCGAGCAGCCAGAACGACCAGGCCAGCGTCATCAGCGGCTGGGCGAGCTGGAGCTGGCTGGCCCGGGCCACGCCGATCCCGGCCATGCCCCGGTACCAGACGTACAGCCCCAGGAAGGTCGACCCGGCGGCGACCCAGGCCAGGCCCACCGCGCCGTGCATGCTCCAGCGGACCGGTTCCAGGCTGAGAGCGAGAGCCGACCCGGCGACCGTGACGGGCAGGCAGAGGACCAGTGCCCAGCCGACCACCTGCCAGCCGGGCATCAGGGAGGCGAGGCGGCCGCCCTCCGTGTACCCGGCGGCGCAGACCAGGAGCGCGCCGAAGAGGTACAGGTCGCCGGTGGACAGGGCGCCGGCACTCTGCTGCCAGGTGAAGGCGGCCACGACCGCCGCCCCCGCCACCGCGGCCGTCCAGAAGGTCCGCGAGGGGCGCCGGCCGGTGCGCAGTGCCGCGAGGGCGGCCGTGGTCAGCGGCAGCAGGCCCACTACCACGGCCGCGTGGGCGGTGGATGAGGTGCCCAGCGCCAGCGTCGTCAGCAGCGGGAAGCCGATCACCACGCCCCCGCCGACCACCGCGAGCCCGGCCCAGTGCCGCCGCTCGGGCAGTGGCGCGCGCTGGGCCAGCAGGAACACCCCGGCGACGGCGGCGGCGAGGACGCCGCGTACGGCCACCAGCGACCACGGGCCGAAGCTTTCCAGGCCCCAGACGGTGGAGGGGAAGGTCAGGGAGAAGCAGAAGACGCCCAGCAGGGCGAGGGCGGTGTTGGCGCCGGCGCCCGGAGCGCGGCCCGGTGGCGGGGAGGCGGCGCGGGTGCCCGCCGGGGACCCGGCGGCTGTGCCGGTCGCCCGCGCCGTGGACGGGATCGGGGGAGGGCTCGCGGGAGGGGGCGGGGGAGTGACCGCTTTCGCGGTGTAGGCGGTAGCGCTACTCTGTGCTCTCATGACCGAGCGTAGCAGTGTGACGGAGTTGGCCGTAGCCCTGCGCCAGGAAGTGGACCGCTACTCTCCGGGCGAGCGTCTTCCGTCGAGCCGAGTGCTGGTCGAGCGGTACCGGGTCAGCCCGGTGACCGTCTCCCGGGCCCTCGCCCAGCTCGCCGCCGAAGGGGTCGTCGTCACCCGGCCCGGCTCCGGCGCGTACCGGGCCGAGCCGAGTGGCGCCGCCGCCCCGGCGCCCGGGGACACCTCCTGGCAGGAGGTCGCCCTGTCGGCGCAGACCGCCGCCGGGCCCGTGCCCCGTTCCGTGGACGCCTCCGGTGTCCTCGTCACGCTCGCCGAACCGCCACCTGGCGTCGTCGAGTTCAACGGCGGCTACCTCCACCCCTCGCTCCAGCCGGAGCGGGCGCTGGCCGCCGCGCTGGCCCGCGCCGGGCGCAGGCCGGGGGCGTGGAACCGGCCGCCGACCGACGGACTCCCGGAGCTGCGCGCCTGGTTCTCCCGGGAGATCGCCGGGCCCGGCGGCGAGGCCGGGCCGACCGGCGCCGACGTACTGGTCACGGCGGGCGGCCAGTCCGCGCTGACCACGGCCCTGCGGGCGCTGGCGCCGCCCGGCGCGCCGGTCCTCGTCGAGTCGCCGACCTACCCGGGGATGCTCGCCGTCGCCCGGGCGGCGGGGCAGCGCCCCGTCCCCGTACCCGTCGACGCGGACGGGCTGCGGCCCGAGCTGTTCGCGGCGGCGCTGCGGGCCACCGGCGCCCGCGTCCTGGTCTGCCAGCCGCTCTTCCAGAACCCGACCGGTGCCGTGCTCGCCCGCGAACGGCGCCGTGAAGTGGTCCGGATCGCCCGGGAGGCCGGAGCGTTCGTGATCGAGGACGACTTCGCCCGGCGCCTCGCCCACGAGGACGCCGGGGCGCTGCCGCCGCCGCTCGCCGCCGACGACCCGGACGGCGTCGTCGTCCACCTCCGCTCGCTCACCAAGATCACCTCGCCGAGCCTGCGGGTCGGCGCGCTCGCCGCCCGGGGGCCGGTGCTGGAGCGGTTGCGCGCCATCCAGGTGGTCGACCAGTTCTTCGTCCCCCGCCCCCTCCAGGAGGCCGCCCTCGAACTGGTCGGCTCCCCGGCCTGGCCCCGCCACCTGCGCGCGGTCGCCGCCGCGCTGCGGCCGCGCCGCGACCACCTCGCCGCCGAACTCCGCCGCCAGGTGCCCGCGCTCGTCCAGGCCGCCGCGCCCCGGGGCGGCTTCCACCTGTGGGTCCGCGCTCCCGAGGGCACCGACGAGGCCGCTCTCACCGGGGCGGCACTCCGCGCCGGGGTCGCGGTCACCCCCGGCAGGCCGTACTTCTGCGCCGAGCCGCCCGCCGTCCACCTGCGCCTCGGCTTCGCCGCCACCGCCGGCACGGCCGAGATCACCGAGGGGGTACGCAGGCTCCGCGCCGCCTGTGAGGAGGCGCTGCCGGGCGGCCCCGACGGCGCCGAACCGCCGGGAGGGCCCCGGTGAACCGGCTGCCACCACCCGCCCCCGCCTGTGAACACCGCCCCAGCGATCGACACCTCGGAACTCCTCGACGCCGCCGCCCGACACCCGCTGCCTCCGGGGCACGTCTGCTCCGCCGGCCCCGCACGCTTCGACGCGGACCTCGTCCACCACTGGCTCTCCACCGACGCCTACTGGGCACTGGGCCGCAGCCGCGAGGCGCAGACGCAGACGCTCGCCTACGGGGTGTACGAGGAGGCGTCCGGCGCGCAGGTGGGATGCGCGCGCCTCGTCACCGACCTGGCCGCCCTCGCGTACCTCTGCGACGTCTGCATCGCCCCGGCCGCCCGGGGCCGGGGCCTCGGCACCTCGTTCATGGCCGCCGTCCTCGCCGACCTCGTCCGGCGCGCGCCGCACGGCATGCGCCGCGTGCTCCTCGCCACCG
This sequence comes from Streptomyces sp. NPDC058373, assembly GCF_042723275.1. Classification (NCBI taxonomy): domain Bacteria; kingdom Bacillati; phylum Actinomycetota; class Actinomycetes; order Kitasatosporales; family Streptomycetaceae; genus Streptomyces; species Streptomyces sp. NPDC058373. Next base: position 6,895 of record NZ_JBHXJE010000071.1, read on the forward strand.
ACGACGCCCACGGGGCGTACGCCGAGCTGGGATTCACCCCGCTCCCCCAGGCCCGCTCAGTGGATGGTCCTCGGCGCGCCCTGAGCCGTCGCCGCCGCACCGGCGGTCGCGGCAGCGGCCGTTACTCAACTCACCTGGAACCAGGCCCTCTTGACCCCGAAGGCGATACCCTCCACGATCGCCGCATGCACGTTCGGGTGACGCTCGTCACAGCACCGCTCGGCGCCTCACGCCTCGCCGAGCGGTTCGCCGACGACCGCCCCCTGGACCAGGCCGCCTGGCACGCCGTGCAGCTCGCCTCGCACGCCCTCGTCCCGCTCTGCGCCGCCGACCTGCGCTACTGCTCCCCGACCCACCGCAGCCGGGCCACCGGCGACGCCCTCGGCTTCGCGCCGCTCGTCCAACCCGCTCTCAGCGACTGGGACATGGGGTCCTGGCGGGGCCTGACCCTCGGCGAGGTCGCCGCCCACGACCCGCGCGCCGTCGACAGCTGGCTCCGCGACCCGCGCGCCGCGCCGCACGGCGGGGAGAGCCTGCTCGACTTCGTCACCCGGGTCGGCTGCTGGCTCGACACCCGCCCCTTCGAGGACGGCAACGCCCTGGTCGCCGTCGCCGAACCCGCCGTCGTCCGGGCCCTGCTGGTCTACGCCCTCAAGGCGCCCCCGGCCACCTACTGGAACGTCGACCTGGGCCCCCTCTCCACCGCCGCCCTCACCGGCCATCCGGGCCGGTGGAGCTTACGGCTGGAAGCACCCCGCTGAGCCGCCGGCGCGGCTACCCTCGGCGAGGTGATCATCTGGCTGAACGGCACCTACGGCGCCGGCAAGACCACCACCACCCGCGAACTGGCCGCCCTCCTCCCCGGCTCCCGGGTCTTCGACGCCGAGACGGTGGGCGCGCTGCTCGGCCCGGTGCTCGCCTCCGAACCGGTCGGGAACTTCCAGGACTGGCCGGCACATCAGCACCTTCCGCGGCCTGGTGGGCATCCTCACCGAGGCGATGGACGACGAGGGCACCCCGTCCCACGCCGCCTGCGCGGCCATGCACCAGGGCGCCGCCGACCTGCTCACGGCCGCGCAGGAGGCGGGCCAGGTCCGGCCCGATCCCACGCCGGACGAGCTGTTCGACCTGCTGACGGCGGCCGCCTGGGTACGTGAGCACGCCACGGCCCGGCCGGAGGCGAGCCCCCGGGTGCTGGAGCTGATGCTGGAGGGGGTGGCGGCTGGGGCGGGCGCCCGCCCCTGATCCGCGCACCCGGCGGTGCCGCCGTCCCGTCCGCACCGGAAAACGGCTTGGCTCCCGGCGCCGCCGGTGGTGGGGTCCCGCCATGGACACTCCACCGCGCGTCGCCGCCCCCGCCACCCCGAGCCCCGACGAGCTCCGGGCGTACTACGACCTCCGCATGCGCCGCCAGGCACGCCCGGACGGCCCCGGCGCCGTGGTCGAGCGCGTCGGGGGGAGCCTGCGCCAGACCGGCGGGCCCGACGGGTGGGACGGCGTGGTCTGGTCCGGGCTGGACGTCGGCGAGGCCGACGCCGTCATCGCCGCGCACGTGGCCCACTTCGCGGCCCTGGGGCGCTCCTTCGAGTGGAAGCTGTACGGGCACGACCGGCTGCGTCCCGCCGCGGGCCGCTCCGGCGAGGATGCCGACGGGCTCGCGGCCCGGCTGCGCGCGGCGGGCTTCGTCGCCGAGCCGGCGGAGAGCCTGATGGTGGCCGAGGCCGACCGGCTGCCGCACCGGGTCCCGCTGCCCGCGGGGATGCGACTGCACCGCCTGACCGGCCCCGACGAGGCCGACCTGGTCGCCGAGGTCCACCAGGCCGCCTTCGGCGACGACCGCACCCGGATCCGCGCCTGGGTCTGCGCCCTGCTCGCCGACCGCCCCGCCGGCAGCGCCGTACTGGTCGTCCTCGACGGTGACCGGCCGCTGAGCGCGGGCCGGCTGGAGTGGGACGAGGGCGGGGAGTTCGCCGGACTGTGGGGCGGCGGCACCGTCCCGGCCGCCCGTGGGCTCGGCCTGTACCGGGCCCTGGTCGCCGAACGCGCGCGGATCGCCGTCGAGCGGGGCGTGCGCTGGGTCCAGGTCGACGCGACCGACCGGAGCAGGCCCATCCTGGACCGACTCGGCTTCCGCACCCTCACCACCACGACCCCCTACGTGTGGACGCCGCCGGCCTCGACCGCCTCCCGGCCCGGCTGACCGCCGACCGCCCGTGCGCGGTGGCGGGTGCGTGGAGCCGCGCCTAGCGTGATGCTGCGGCGGCCCGCACCGTCCCGCGCGGCCGCCGGGGAAGACCCCGCGGGCCCGGGAAAGGACACCGATGAGCAGTGCCGCCGCCGAGCACCGCGCGCCCGGGCGGAGCGCCCGGTGAACCTCACCGTCTTCGGCGCCACCGGCCGCACCGGACGCGCCCTGCTCACCGCGGCGGCCGCCGCCGGCCTGCCCACCACCGCCCATGTCCGCGATCCCGCCCGCCTCGCCGGAGCCCCCGCAGGGCGGATCGTCACCGGGTCGGTCTTCGAGCGGGACACCGTCCTGGACGCGCTCGACGGCGCCGACGCCGTGGTCGTCGCCTTCGGCCTGCGCCGCCGCGAACGGCGTACCCCGCTCTACGCCCAGGGCACCCGCAACGTCGTGGACGCCATGCACCTGCTCGGCGTCCACCGCCTCCTGGTCGTCTCCGAGGCCGCCTACGGCGACCACGTGCAGGGCACCGTCCAGCGGGGACTGGCCAAGCTGTACGGCACCGTCGCCGCCCCCGCCGTACGTGGACGCCGGGAGCAGGACGCCGTGGTCACCGCCAGCGGCCTCGACTGGACCGTCGTCCGCCCCGCCGTCCTCACCGAGGGGCCCGCGCGCGGCCACCGCCCACCCTCCACCGCCCCGCGCCGGGCCGACACGCACCGCCTCACCTACGCCGACCTGGCCGGGCTGATCCTCCAGGCGCTGCCCGACCCGGCCACGTACCGGCGCAGCCTCTACCCCTGAAGGGGCGGAGGGCCCTTTCGGGTGGAGGGGTCCGACGAGATATCTTGATGTCGAGCAATGTTGCAGACGTGGAGCGGAGCACCGGTGACTGACTCGACCATCATCTATACGCACACCGACGAGGCCCCGGCCCTGGCGACGTATTCGTTCCTGCCGGTCGTCGAGGCGTACGCCTCGACGGCGGGTGTCACGGTGGAGCGCCGTGACATCTCCCTCGCGGGACGGATCATCGCGAGCTTCCCCGAGCGTCTCGCCGAGGGCCAGCGCATCGAGGACGCCCTCGCCGAGCTCGGCGAACTCGCCAGGACGCCGCAGGCCAACATCATCAAGCTGCCGAACATCTCGGCCTCCATCCCCCAGCTCAAGGCGGCCGTCGCCGAGCTCCAGGGGCAGGGCTACGCGCTTCCGGACTACCCGGACGACCCGAAGACCGACGAGGAGAAGGACGTCCGCGCCCGGTACGACAAGGTCAAGGGCAGCGCCGTCAACCCGGTCCTGCGCGAGGGCAACTCCGACCGCCGCGCCCCGGCCTCGGTGAAGAACTACGCAAAGGCCCACCCGCACCGCATGGGCGCCTGGACGGCCGACTCCAAGACCAACGTCGCCACCATGGGCGTCGACGACTTCCGGTCCACCGAGAAGTCCGCGGTCGTCGCCGAGGACGGCACCCTGCGCATCGAGCTCGTCGGTGACGACGGCTCCACCACCGTGCTGCGCGAGTCCGTACCGGTCCTCGCCGGCGAGGTCGTCGACGCCTCCGTGCTGCGCGTCGCCGCCCTGCGCGAGTTCCTGACCGCGCAGATCGCCAAGGCCAAGGCCGAGGACGTGCTGTTCTCCGTCCACCTCAAGGCGACGATGATGAAGGTCTCCGACCCGATCATCTTCGGCCACGTGGTCCGCGCCTTCTTCCCGAAGACCTTCGCCCAGTACGGCCCGGCGCTCGCCGCCGCCGGCCTCAGCCCCAACGACGGCCTCGGCGGCATCTACAAGGGCCTGGAGGGGCTGCCCGAGGGCGCCGAGATCAAGGCGTCCTTCGACGCCGAGCTGGCCGAGGGCCCGGCGCTGGCCATGGTCGACTCCGACCGCGGCATCTCCAACCTGCACGTCCCGAGCGATGTCATCGTGGACGCCTCCATGCCCGCGATGATCCGCACCTCCGGCCACATGTGGGGCCCGGACGGCGGGGAGGCCGACACCCTGGCCGTCCTGCCGGACAGCAGCTACGCCGGTGTCTACCAGGCCGTCATCGAGGACTGCCGCGCCAACGGCGCCTTCGACCCCTCGACCATGGGCTCGGTCCCCAACGTCGGCCTCATGGCGCAGAAGGCCGAGGAGTACGGCAGCCACGACAAGACCTTCGAGGTGCCCACCACCGGCACCGTCCGCGTGGTCGACACCAGGAGCGGCGAGGCCGTCCTGGAGCAGACCGTCGGCGCCGGCGACATCTTCCGGATGTGCCAGACCAAGGACGCGCCCATCAAGGACTGGGTGAAGCTCGCCGTCACCCGCGCCCGCGCCACCGGCACCCCGGCCGTCTTCTGGCTGGACGAGGGCCGCGCCCACGACGCGCGCCTCATCGAGAAGGTCCGGGCGTACCTGCCGGAGCACGACACCGAGGGTCTGGAGATCAAGATCCTCTCGCCGGTCGAGGCGACCCGCTTCTCCCTGGAGCGCATCCGCCGCGGCGAGGACACCATCTCCGTCACCGGCAACGTGCTGCGCGACTACCTGACCGACCTCTTCCCCATCCTGGAGCTGGGCACCAGCGCCAAGATGCTGTCGGTCGTCCCGCTGATGAACGGCGGCGGCCTCTTCGAGACCGGCGCCGGCGGCTCCGCCCCGAAGCACGTCCAGCAGCTCGTCAAGGAGGACTACCTCCGCTGGGACAGCCTCGGTGAGTTCCTCGCCCTGGCCGTCAGCTTCGAGCACCTCGCGCAGACCACCGGCAACGCCCGCGCCCAGGTGCTGGCCGACACCCTGGACCGCGCCACCGGCACCTTCCTCAACGAGGACAAGTCGCCGAGCCGCAAGATCGGCGGCATCGACAACCGCGGCAGCCACTTCTACCTCGCCCTGTACTGGGCGCAGGAGCTGGCGCAGCAGAGCGACGACGCCAAGCTCGCCGAGGCGTTCGCGCCGCTGGCCGCGACCCTCGCGGAGCAGGAGGAGACGATCGTCGGCGAGCTGGCGGCCGTCCAGGGCAAGCCGGTCGACATCGGCGGCTACTACCAGCCCGACCCGGCCAAGGCCGAGGCCGTCATGCGCCCGTCGAAGACGCTGAACCAGGCGATCGCCACCCTCGCCTGACCCCGCGCGGTCCACGGACCGCACCGGCCCACCGCCCCGCCCCGGACCTGGCGTCCGGGGCGGGGCGGCGTCGTCGCGCGGGCCCCGCGGGAAGCCGCGCCGGGTGGCGGGGCGAGGGGGAGTTACGGCGCCGGGCACCCGAGGCATGCCGACGGCGCGGCCCCGCAGGGCCGCGCCGTGCGCCTCGCGTCTTCGGAGCGCGGCCTGGGAGAGGCCCCGCTCCGGCTGCTCGAAAAGGTCAGTCGTCCGCCTGGGCCGACTTCTCGGCGCGGGCCGCGTCGCGCTCCTTGAGGCGGACGGTCTCCTTGCGGACCTCGGCCTGGGTGGCGCGCTCCTTCTCCAGCCACTCGGGCCGCTCGTCCTTCAGCGCCTCGATCTGCTCGGTGGTGAGTGCCTCGGTGACTCCGCCGCGGGCGAGCCCGGCGATGGAGACGCCCAGCTTGGCGGCGACGACCGGCCGCGGGTGGGGGCCGTCGCGCCGCAGGTCGCGCAGCCACTCGGGCGGATCGGCCTGGAGGGCGTTGAGCTCGGCCCGTGAGACGGGCCCCTCCTGGAACTCACTGGGGGTGGCCGGGAGGTACACACCCAGTTTCTTGGCCGCGGTCGCGGGCTTCATGGTCTGGGTGCTCTGGTGCGAGGTCATGCTGACCAGGGTATCCAGCATGTGCGCCTCCTCCGAACCGGCCGGTAGCCTGGCCCGGTGACAAGCTCCGAAGACCGGCCCGCCGCCGACGCGTCCCCGTCCTTCCGGCTCGCGTTCGTCCCCGGCGTGACCCCCGGCAAATGGGTGCGGATCTGGCAGGAGCGGCTCCCCGAGATCCCCCTCGCCCTGGTGCAGGTACCGGCCCCCGACGCCTTCGCCACGCTGCGCGGGCGCGAGGCCGACGCGGGGCTCGTACGGCTGCCGGTGGACGGCGCGGACCTCAGCGCCATCCCCCTCTACACCGAGACCACCGTGGTCGTCGTCCCCAAGGACCACCTGCTGACGGCGCTGGACGAGGTGACCGTCGACGACCTGGCGGACGAACTCGTCCTCCACCCGCTGGACGACCCGCTCGACTGGGAACACCCGCCGGGCCTGCCCGCGATCGAACGCCCCGCCACCACCGCCGACGCGATCGAACTGGTGGCGGCCGGGGTCGGCCTGCTGGCCGTGCCGCAGTCGCTGGCCCGCCTGCACCACCGGCGCGACCTCACCTACCGCCCGCTGCTGGACGTCCCCGAGTCCCGCGTCGCCCTCTCCTGGCCCGAGGAGCACACCACCGACCTGGTCGACACCTTCATCGGCATCGTCCGCGGCCGCACCGTCAACAGCACCCGCGGCCGCCTCCCCGCCCCGGCGGGCCGGCCGCAGGGCAAGGGCTCCGACGGCAAGGGCGCCCCGCGCAAGGCGCCGACCAAGTCCGGTGGGAAGAACCCGCGCGGCGGTGGCGGGGGCGGGCCGAAGGGGGCCAAGGGCGGCAAGGGCGCCGGGGGGTCCAAGGGCGCCAAGCGGGGCAAGCCGCGCCGCAGGTCGTGACCACCGCCTGGGCCCTGCCGCCCGGCGCCGGTGTCACCCGCCGGCCACCTGGGGCAGGCCCTCTGGGCCGACCGGGACGGGAAGGCGCCAGACGACCTCGATGCCGCTCTCCCCGGGCGCCGTCGGGCCGCCCGGCTTCGGGGCCCTGCTGATCTCGGTGAAGCCGAGCCGCGCGGCGACGGCGCCGCTCGCCTGATTGGCCTCGTCGTGGTGGATCGTCACGTGGTCCACGTCCGGCATCGCCCGCACGGCCGCCACGAGCGAGCCGACGGAGCGGGTGACCAGCCCCCGGCCCGTCCACGCCGGGTGGATCCAGTACCCGATCTCCAGGCCGCCCGGCCCGATCCGCCGCATCAGCCCGCAACTGCCGAGCACCTCCCCGCCGACCGTCAGCGCGTACGTGTACGCCTGCCCGGTCTCCCACTCCTCGTCGCAGCGGGCCAGGTACTCCTCGGTCTCCCGCGGGCCCTGGCCGGCGGCCCAGGGCATCCACGGCGCCAGGTGGTCCCGCGACTCGGTGACGGCCCGGTGCAGCGCCTCGGCGTCCTCGCTGCGCCAGCGGCGCAGCTCAGCGGGGCCGGCGGGGAGGATGTCGGCGGGCGGGGTGTCCATGCGGGGATGATTCCGCAGCCGGTCTCGCCCGCGCAAGGGCCTTCTTGGGGTGGAGCCCGCGGTGGGCCGGGGCCGGCGAGCGGGCGGCCGGCGGGGCTCCTGCGAGGACCGGCCGCGGGCCGGGACCACGCTCCCCCCACCCCGGCCCCGGTGTGGTGGCGGCGGGCCATGACTGGCGCTGAGGTGGACAACCACCGGGGAGCGGCCCGGCGGCGTGCCCGGGTGGAGGGGCTCAGGGCGTGGCGTCGCGCAGCCGCAGAAGGTACGTCGCGGTCAGCGCGACGGCGCGGTCCTCGTCGCGCGACAGCTCCACGAGGGTGCGTACGGCCACCGCCCCCGGGACGCCCGCCAGTGCCTGGGTCAGCCGCCCGCGTCCGGGCGGGGGAGTGGCGGGGTCGGCGATGCGGTCGGCCAGCCCGGTGGCGATCCGGTCCGCCTTCGCCGTGTCGTCCGCCAGCACGCTCAGCACGTCGGCCGCGTCCGTGTCGTTCCGCCCCTCCACGATCATGTCCATGAGCACCGGGACGGCGTCGGCCTCGTTCCGCGCGCCGAGCGATAGAGCCGCGTACCCGCGGACCGCGGCGTCCCGGTGCGCAAGAGCCTCCCGGAGCCGCGCGGCGGCCTCCTCGCCGGGCAGCTCGGCGAGGGAGCGCACGGCGCGCTCGCGCACCGCGGCCACCGGTGAGCCGAGGCCCTGTGCCAGCAGCGCCGGGCCGCCCCCGCCCGAGCGCGCCAACGCCCAGCGCAGGGCTCCGGCGACGTTCGGCTCCGTCTCGCTCAGCACCGCCTCGACCAGGGCCTCCACCGGCACCGGAACCTCGTCGGCCGAGGAGAGCGCCGCCCGCTGGCGCGCGTCGGCGCTCTTCGACCCCAGGGCCTGGAGGAGCGCGACGGCCTGGAGGACATCCTCCCAGCGGGCGGGGCCCGCGGCGTCGATCCGGCGCAGCCGCGTGAGCAGCTCGGTCTCCGCCGCGATCCGCTCACGCGTCCGGTCGATGAGGTCGCCGACCAGCGTCGAGGGCGCGAAACCGGGGTCGTCGAGCGCCCGCCCGATCTCGCGCAGCGACAACCCCAGCGACCGCAGGCTCTCGACGTGGAAGATCCGCCGGATGTCCTCCCCGGAGTACTCCCGGTAACCGGATCCGGTACGCGCCGAGGGCCGCACCAGCCCGAGCGACTCGTAGTGCCGGAGCATGCGGGCGCTGACACCGGACCGCCGCGCCACCTCACCGATCAGCACGTCCTAGCCTTCCTCCCCGCCGGAGCCGCCGAGGGCCACGACGCGCTTGGCCTCCTCGATCGCGAACCCGAAGCCGGTGTCCGGCTCCCGCAGCAGCCGCTCGGTGGCGAGCGCGTGCGCGCGCACGCCCGGGTCGGCGGCGGTGGCCGCGGTACGTAGCACCGGCGTGATCGCCTCCCCGAGCGCGACCAGCGCCCGGCTGAGACTCAGGTGCGTCTCCCGCTCCCCGCGCCCGAGCTGCGTCGCCAGCACCTCGGCCAACTCCGGCTCCCCGCCCTCCGGCACCAGCGCCACCGCGGCCCGCCAGGCGCTCCGCGCCACCTCGTCGTCGGCGTCCGTCAGCAGCGCCCGGGTGATCGCCGGGTACGCCTGCCGGTCCCCGATCTTGGAGAGCGTGTGCAGCGCCTGGCTCCGCGCCTGCGCCCGCTCCGAGCGCAGCGCGCCCAGCAGCGCGGGAAGCGTGAGCGGGGCCGGGTGGCGGGTCAGCGCCCAGGTCAGCATGTCCCGGACGAAGAACTCCGATTCGACCGCGCACCGCTCGACGAGCGGGCCGACGAAGCGCGGGTCAGGCGCCGTACCGACCGCCAGAGCGGCCCGCAGCCGCACGGACGAACGTCCGTCCTCCAGTCCGCCGAGCGCTCGCCTCACGTGCACGTCCCCGCCGTCCACGTCCTCGTCCTGCCCCGCCTGTCCCATGACCGTCATCGAGACCACCTCCTCGGTGAGCAGTGAAGACCTTGCCACCGTGTCAGGGTCAAGCGCGGCCCGGCGCGCGCCCCGTCCACGGACTCCGCGTGAGGGCACCGGCCCTCGGCCTCAGAGTCGCGATACACCCGGTGTCGGAGGCGGTCCCGCCCTCGCGTCGGCCACGGGCTCCTGCCGCTCCCGTTCCTCGACGGTCCTCCCCTTCCATCTGGCCCGCCCATACTCGCCCCACCCGCCTGGCCGGACACCGCGTCCGCCCTCAGCCGTCAGCCACGCGCTCAGGCGCCGTCGCCCCGGCCCCACCGACCCTCGTTGCATAAACGTGCACCTATGCGTATAGTCATGCCACCTAGAAGGAGGGTTCCATGACGGTACGCGCGGCAGTGGCGGGCGCGAGTGGGTACGCGGGCGGTGAGGTGCTGCGGCTGCTGCTCCAGCACCCCGAGGTCGAGATCGGCGCGCTGACCGCCAACTCCAACGCGGGCCAGCGGCTCGGTGCGCTCCAGCCGCATCTGCTGCCGCTCGCCGACCGGGTGCTGGCGGCCACCACCCCGGAGACCCTGGCCGGGCACGACGTCGTCTTCCTGGCGTTGCCGCACGGGCAGTCGGCCGCCGTCGCCGAGCAGCTCGGGGACGCGGTGCTGGTGGTGGACATGGGGGCCGACTTCCGGCTCGCGGACGCCGCCGACTGGGAACGGTTCTACGGATCGCCGCACGCCGGGACCTGGCCCTACGGCCTCCCCGAACTGCCGGGAGCCCGCGCCGCGCTCAAGGGGTCCAGGCGCGTCGCGGTGCCCGGTTGCTATCCCACCGCGGTGTCGCTGGCGCTCGCCCCGGCCTACGCCGCCGGCCTCGCCGAGCCCGAGGCCGTGGTCGTCGCCGCCTCCGGCACCTCCGGCGCGGGCAAGGCGGCCAAGCCGCACCTGCTGGGCAGCGAGGTCATGGGCTCCATGTCGCCGTACGGGGTGGGCGGGCTGCACCGGCACACCCCGGAGATGATCCAGAACCTCAGCGCCGCCGCCGGGGAACGGGTCACCGTCTCCTTCACCCCGACGCTGGCCCCGATGCCGCGCGGCATCCTCGCCACCTCCAGCGCCAAGGCCCGCCCCGGCACCGACGCGGCGAGCCTGCGCGCGGTCTACGAGAAGGCGTACGCCGACGAGCCGTTCGTCCAGCTGCTGCCCGAGGGGCAGTGGCCCGCGACCGGCGCCGTCCACGGCTCCAACACCGCGCAGCTGCAGGTGGCGTACGACGAGGCCGCCGGGCGGATCCTCGTCATCAGCGCCATCGACAACCTGACCAAGGGCACCGCGGGCGGCGCCGTGCAGAGCATGAACCTCGCCCTCGGCCTGCCCGAGACCAGCGGACTGCCCGCCACCGGCATCGCCCCCTGAGCGGGGCACGGGCGGCGGACCCGGGCGCGTCCCCCGTACGGGAGGCGCCCTGAGACACGCCCCGGGCCCAGGCGGCGCCGGGGTGGACGAGGCCGGAAGGCCGGAAGGAGAAGACCGTGAGCGTCACGGCAGCACAGGGATTCACCGCGGCGGGCATCGCCGCGGGCATCAAGGCGAACGGCAACCCGGACCTGGCCCTCGTGGTCAACACCGGGCCCCGTCGATCCGCTGCGGGCGTCTTCACGGCCAACCGCGTCAAGGCCGCTCCGGTGCTCTGGTCCGAGCAGGTCGTCAAGGACGGCCAGGTCGCCGCGGTCGTCCTCAACTCCGGCGGGGCCAACGCCTGCACCGGTCCGCGGGGCTTCCAGGACACCCACGCCACCGCCGAGAAGGCGGCCGAGATCCTCGGCGAGGGCGCGGGCGACATCGCGGTGGCCTCCACCGGCCTCATCGGCGAGCTGCTGCCCATGGACAAGCTGCTGCCCGGCGTCGAGACGGCCGCGGCCGCGCTCAGCGCGCACGGCGGCGAGAAGGCCGCCATCGCCATCAAGACCACCGACACCGTCCACAAGACGGCCGTCGCCACCGGCGACGGCTGGACCGTCGGCGGCATGGCCAAGGGCGCGGGCATGCTCGCCCCCTCCCTCGCCACCATGCTGGTCGTCCTCACCACCGACGCCGACCTGGACAGCGGGACCCTGGACCGGGTGCTGCGCGGCGCGACCCGCACCACCTTCGACCGGATCGACTCCGACGCCTGCATGTCCACCAACGACACCGTGCTGCTGCTGGCCTCCGGCGCCTCCGGCAAGGCCCCCGCCGAGGCGGAGTTCGCCGAGGCCGTCCGCACCGTCTGCGACGACCTGGCCCGTCAGCTCATCGGCGACGCCGAGGGCGCCAGCAAGGACATCCGCATCGAGGTCGTCGGCGCGGCCAGCGAGGACGACGCCGTCCAGGTGGGCCGCACCATCGCCCGCAACAACCTGCTCAAGTGCGCCGTGCACGGCGAGGACCCCAACTGGGGCCGGGTGCTCTCCGCCATCGGCACCACCGACGCCGCCTTCGAGCCCGACCGGCTCGACGTCGCCATCAACGGCGTCTGGGTCTGCAAGGACGGCGGCGTCGGCGAGGACCGCTCGCTGGTCGACATGCGCTACCGCGAGGTCACCATCACCGCCGACCTGCACGCGGGCGACGCCTCCGCGGTCGTGTGGACCAACGACCTCACCGCCGACTACGTCCACGAGAACAGCGCGTACTCCTCCTGACCCGCCGCCGGGGGGGGGGGGCGCCCCCCCCCCCCCCCCCCCCCGGGGCCCCCCCCCCCCCCCCCCCCCCCCCCCCCCCCCAAAAAAAAAACCCCCCCCCAAAAAAAAAACCCCCCCCCCCCCCGGGGGGAACAAAAAAAACGCCCCGACACCGCCCCGCAAAC
>NZ_JBHXJE010000072.1:0-17665 GCF_042723275.1 Streptomyces sp. NPDC058373
GTCCAGCTGGTGGACCGGGGCGCGCCGTCGTGAGCGGGACCCGGCTTCGGGCCGTACGCCCCGGGCCCGGCGGGGCGGGCTCACTCGTCCTCGTCTGTCCCCGTCCACGTGTACACGTGCTCCGGCCGCCCCGACCCCGTGTACCGCAGGCTGAGGCCCACCTGCCCGGACCGCTCCAGCAGCTTCAGATAGCGCTGCGCGGTCTGCCGGCTCAGTCCTGTCCGGTCAGCGGTCCCGGTCGCCGACAACTGCCCGGCCTCCCGCAGCGCCTGCCGCACCAGCCGCACGGTCTGCGCGGAGTGCCCTTTCGGCAGGGCGGTCGGCCCGGCGGCGGCGCTGCCCAGCACGCCGAAGATCCGGTCGACCCGCTCCTGCCCGGCCTCCAGGCCGTCGGCGAGGGTGCGGCGCAGCACGGCGTACCCCTCCAGCTTGGCCCGCAGGCCGCTGTAGCTGAACGGCTTGACCAGATAGTGCAGGGCGCCGTACCGCATAGCCGCCTCCACGGTGGCCACGTCGCGGGCGGCGGTCACCATGATCACGTCGGTGCGGGAGTCACGTGCGCGCAGACGGCGGACGAGACCGAGGCCGTTCTCGTCCGGCAGGTAGTGGTCCAGGAGCACGAGGTCGGCATGGTGGCCCTCCAGCCAGGACAGCGCCTCACCGGTGGTGTGGGCCGTGCCCGCCGTGCGGAAGCCGGGGACGCGGTCGGTGTAGGCGGCGTTGATCCGCGCCACCCGGGGGTCGTCGTCGACGACCAGCACCTCGATCATCGGCGCTCCTCCTCGTGACGGTCCGCCCGGCCGGCCCGCCGCGCGGCGCGTACGGGCCCGTCCGGCGCCGCGAGCGCCTCGGGCAGGACGACGGTGAACTCGGCGCCGCCGCCCTCGGCCCCGGCCACCGAGACCGTACCGCCGTACCGCTCCGCGTGGCGCCTGACCAGGGCGAGGCCCAGTCCGCGCCCGCCGCGGCCGGGGCCGGCTTCCTTGGTCGAGAAGCCGTCGGCGAAGACCAGCTCCCGCTGGGTGGGCGGTACGCCCGCGCCGGTGTCCCGGACCCGCAGCACCGCCGTACGGCCCCGGGCCCGCAGCCCGACCTCGACCAACCGGTCCTCGCCGCCGGAGGGCACGCCCGGCTCCGGCGCGCCGACCGCCTCCAGGGCGTTGTCGACCAGGTTGCCGAGGACGGTGACCAGATCGTGCGGCGCGACCAGCGGGGCGAGGAGCCGGGAGCCGGGGGCGAGCCGCAGCGCTACCCCGCGTTCGGCGGCCACCGTGGCCTTGCCGACCAGCAGCGCGGCCAGCAGCGGGTCGCCCACCGACTCGGCGATCTGCTCGGCGGTGGCCCGGTGGGAACCGACCGTCTCGGTGACGAAGTCGACGGCCTCCTCGTACAGCCCGAGCTCCAGCAGGCCCAGCAGGGTGTGCAGCCGGTTGGCGTGCTCGTGGTCCTGGGCGCGCAGCGCGTCCAGCAGGGCGCGGGTGGCGTCCAGCTCGCGGCCGAGGGTCTCCAGCTCGGTGCGGTCGCGCAGGGTGGCGACGGCACCGCCGTCCTCGGTGGGCATGCGGTTGACCACCAGGACCCGGCCGCCGCGTACCGCCAGCAGGTCGGTGCCGGAGACCTCGCCGGTCAGGATGGAGGTGAGCCGCCCGGGGCCGAGCACCTCCGCCACCGGGCGGCCGATCCCGTACGGCTCGCCGGTACGCGGCGGGGCGAGCGCGAGCAGCCGCTGCGCCTCGTCGTTGACGAGCCGGACCCTGCCATGCCCGTCCAGGGCGAGGACGCCCTCGCGGATCGAGTGGAGCATCGCCTCGCGCTCGTCCAGCAGGGCGGCGATGTCGGAGAAGGCGAGCCCCCGGGTGCGCCGGTAGACCACGCGGGAGAAGGCGAGCGCTCCGAGGACACCGGCGCCGAGCGCGCCCGTCGCGTACCCGGCGACCTGGGGGACGGCCCCGGTCAGCCGGTCGCGGACGCTCTCGTAGCGGATGCCGGCCGAGACGGCGCCGATCACGGTGCCGTCGGCGTCGCGCAGCGGTGTCTTGCCGCGCGCCGAACGGCCGAGGGTGCCGACGTCGATCTGCCGCACGTCGTGCCCGGCCAGCGCCCGCGACGGGTCGGTCGAGACGCGGCTGCCGATCAGCTCCGGGGAGGTGTGCGAGTAGCGGATGCCGCGGGTGTCCAGCACCACCACGTACTCGGCGCCGGTGGCCCGCCGCACCCGCTCGGCCGACTCCTGCACGGGGTTGCCCCGGACCGGCTCGGAGCGCAGCAGGTCGCCCGCGAGGTCCTCGTCGCTCGCCACGGCCTGGGCGACGGCGAGCGCGCGGTGGGTGGCCTGGTCGTCGAGCTGGTCGCTGAGCGGGGCGAGGAAGAGCGCCGTGGCCAGGGCGGTCACGCCTACGGCGATGACGAGCTGGACCAGCAGCACCTGCGAGGCCATGCGGCGCGGGGCGCGCAGAGGGCGTAGACGGGGGCGGCGCGCGGCCGCCTCGGGCGCCGGCGTCTCCGGGGCCGCCGCGACGCCGCCGTCGGTCGCCGTGCGCCGCCCGTCGCCCGGCCCGCCGGTGGTTCCTCCGGCCTCGCCCGCGAAGGCGTCGTAGCCCTGCTGTCCCGCCATGGCGCCTCCTCCTCTTCTCCGGAATCCGCCGGTCTCCGGTCCCGGCCGCACGCCCCGGGGGCCCTGGTCGCGGCCGGCCGGTCACGGTCGCGGCCCGTGCCTCGTCCCGCCGGACCGGCGCGCGGATCTCCCGTCGCCCTCGGCCACCGCCGGAACACCCTGCGTCCCCGCTCCCACCAGCGCGGACCCATACACTCCGCACCATTGTGACCCGCCACCGCAACCCCACGGCGTCCCGACCCGGTCTCCACGCAAGGACCGTCCGGCCCACGCCCGCCGCCCGCCCGGCCGGGGGCACCAAGCCCCTTGCCGACCACGCGGTGTGACGGCTCGTTGGCCCGATCGGGCCACCCCCTCTTCCCGCATTACGCTCCGTACGGGACGCTCGCTGAGGCGGGCAGCACCGCACCTGCGCCGCAGGGCAGGAAGAACCAGGGAGGCTCGACGTGGTCGACGCGGATCAGACATTCGTCATCGTCGGAGGAGGACTGGCCGGGGCCAAGGCGGCCGAAACCCTCCGCGAGGAAGGCTTCAGAGGCCGGGTGATCCTCGTCTGCGACGAACGCGACCGGCCCTACGAACGGCCCGCGCTCTCCAAGGGCTATCTGACCGGCAAGGACGAGCGGGACAGCGTCTTCGTCCACGAACCCTCCTGGTACGCGCGCCACCACATCGAGCTCCACCTCGGCCAGCCCGCCGTCGCCCTCGACCGCGAGGCGCGCACGCTCCGGCTCGGCGACGGCACCGTCCTGAAGTACGACAAGCTGCTGCTGGCCACCGGCGCCGAGCCGCGCCGCCTCGACGTCCCGGGCACCGACCTGGTCGGCGTCCACCACCTGCGCCGCCTCGCCCACGCCGACCGGCTCCGCCAGGTCCTCACCGCGCTCGGCCGGGACAACGGCCACCTGGTGATCGCGGGCGGCGGCTGGATCGGCCTGGAGGTGGCGGCCGCCGCGCGCGGCTACGGCGCCGAGGTCACCGTCGTGGAGGCCGAGCCGACGCCGCTGCACAGCGTGCTCGGCCCGGAGCTCGGCCAGGTCTTCGCCGAGCTCCACGGCGACCACGGGGTCCGCTTCCACTTCGGCGCCCGCCTCACCGGCATCAGCGGCCAGGACGGGGTGGTCCTGGCCGCGCACACCGACGACGGCGAGGAGCACCCCGCCCACGACGTCCTCGCCGCCGTCGGCGCCGCGCCCCGCACCGCGCTCGCCGAGGCCGCCGGGCTCGCCCTGGTCGACCGCGAGCACGGCGGCGGGATCGCCGTCGACGCCTCGCTGCGCACCTCCGACCCGGACATCTACGCGGCCGGGGACGTCGCCGCGGCCCACCACCCGCTCCTCGACACCCGCCTGCGCGTCGAGCACTGGGCCAACGCCCTCAACGGCGGCGCCGCCGCCGCCCGCGCCATGCTCGGCCGCATCGTCCGCTACGACCGCGTGCCGTACTTCTTCTCCGACCAGTACGACGTCGGCCTGGAGTACTCCGGCTACGCGCCGCCCGGCACGTACGACCAGGTGGTGATCCGGGGTGACGTCGGCCGTCGCCGGTTCATCGCCTTCTGGCTCGCCGAGGGCCGGGTGCTGGCCGGGATGAACGTCAATGTGTGGGACGTCACGGAGAAGATCCAGCGGCTGGTCCGCAGCGGCGAGGAGGTCGACGCCGACGCGCTGGCCGATCCCTCGGTGCCGCTGGAGAGCCTCGCGGCCTGACGCCGCACGGGTCCGCGACTCCGCTCCCCTCCGCTTCCCGATCCCGCCGGTCTCCGGCGGCGGGGAGCCGGAGGGAGACCGGCCGCCGGACCAGCGCCCCGGCGGCCGTAGACTTTCCGCGTGGCAGGCAGGATCAATGACGAGGACGTGAAGGCGGTCCGGGACGCGGTCCCGATCGACGCCGTGGTGTCCGAGTACCTGTCGCTGCGCAACGCGGGCGGCGGAAACCTCAAGGGGCTCTGCCCCTTCCACGACGAGAAGTCCCCGTCGTTCCAGGTCAGCCCGGCCAAGGGCCTCTTCCACTGCTTCGGCTGCCAGGAGGGCGGCGACACGATCACCTTCGTACGGAAGGTCGATCACCTCACGTTCTCCGAGGCCGTCGAACGCCTCGCCGCCAAGGCCGGCATCACCCTGCGGTACGAGGAGGGCGGGTACAACCCCTCCCACCAGCGCGGCGAGCGCATCCGGCTGATCGAGGCGCACAAGGCCGCCGCCGAGTACTACGCCGGGCAGCTCGAAGGCCCCGAGGCCGAGATCGGCCGCCGCTTCCTCGCCGAGCGGGGTTTCGACCAGGCATCCGCCACCCACTTCGGCATCGGCTACAGCCCCGTCGGCTGGGACCACCTCACCCGCTACCTGCGCGGCCAGGGCTTCACCGACAAGGAGCTCATCACCTCCGGCCTCGCCCAGGACGGCCGCCGCGGCCCCGTCGACCGCTTCCGGGGCCGCCTGATGTGGCCCATCCGCGACATCGGCGGCGAGGTCGTCGGCTTCGGCGCCCGCCGCCTGCGCGAGGACGACAACGGTCCCAAGTACCTCAACACCCCCGAGACCCCGGTCTACCGCAAGTCGCAGGTCCTCTACGGCATCGACCTCGCCAAGAAGGACATCGCCAAGGCGAGCCGCGCCGTGGTGGTCGAGGGATACACCGACGTCATGGCCTGCCACCTCGCCGGGATCACCACCGCCGTCGCCACCTGCGGCACCTCCTTCGGCCAGGACCACATCAAGATCCTCCGCAGGCTCCTGATGGACAACGGCAGCGCCCGCGTGATCTTCACCTTCGACGGCGACGCCGCCGGGCAGAAGGCCGCCCTGCGCGCCTTCGAGGACGACCAGAAGTTCGCCGCCGAGACCTACATCGCCATCGCCCCCGACGGCATGGACCCCTGCGACCTGCGACTGGCCAAGGGCGACGACGCCATCGCCGACCTGGTCGAGCCCCGCACCCCGCTCTTCGAGTTCGCACTGCGCCAGATCGTCTCCCGGTACGACCTGGAGACCCCGGCGGGCCGCGCCGCCGCCCTGGACGAGGCCGCGCCCGTCGTCGCCCGCATCAAGTCCAGCTCCTCCCAGCACGAGGTGGCCGTCCAGCTCGCCGGGATGCTCGGCATCCTCGACACCCAGTTCGTCGTCCGCCGCGTCGCCCAGCTCGCCCGCTGGGCCCGCGACCGCGGCTCCGACGCCGGCCCCGCGCCGCGCCGCCCCGGCGGCCCCGGCCAGGCGATCGAGACCAGCGCGCCCCGCTTCAGCGGCCCCGCCCTCAACCTCCGCAGCCCCGCCTTCACCACCGAACGCGAACTGCTGAAGCTCGCCCTCCAGCGCCCGGAACTCGTCTCCCCCGCCTTCGACGCCTACGGCTCCGACGAGTTCACCGCCGCCCCCTACGCAGCCGTCCGCGAAGCCATCGAGGAGGCGGGCGGCGCGGAACTCGGCGCCGACCTCGGCATCGACTACCTCACCCGGGTCCGCGAGGCCGCCCCCGACGACACGGTCCGCGCCATGGTCACCGAACTGGCCGTCGAAGCGATCCGCCGCCGCACCGTCGACGAGGTCTATGCCGGGGAGCAGCTGGTCAAGGTCCGCCTCCGCGCCGTCGAACGCCGCATCCACGACCTCCAGGGCACCTTCACCCGGGTCGCCGCCCAGGGCGACCCGCAGCAACTGGCCTCCGTGCAGAACGAGTTGTGGGTCCTCCAGCAGTACGACCGAAGCCTGCGCAACAACGGCGCCGAGGCGCTGTAGCGCCTCTTTTTTGGAGCTCCGCTCGCCGCCGGGGCGCCACATGTCGTTGTCGAGCCACCCGACGTGCGCGTCCGCTGCGCTCCCTGTGCGCGACGGGTGTCTCGACAACGACGCGCCCCTTTGACTCCCGAAGCCGGCTTGTCGGGTGGGGCCCTGTCCGGGGTGGGCGGGGCAGGCGGGTGGGAAAAGTGGGGACGCACTCTCGTGGTGGGGGCGTGGTGTGCCTCACACTGGTGCGGCGCGCCCTTGGGCGGGCCGCGTTTCCGGCACCGCTTCGCAGTCACCGCGCTCCGCACGCACCACCCCCGATCCGCCTCGCGATCACCCGGGAGGTCATCCCCGTGCAGACCAGGACCCCGCGCCCCGCCACCGCCGCATCGACCGCGGCGCTCGCCTCCGCCGTGCCCGTCCCGCGCAGGGCGCCGCAGCGGAGCCCGGCCGGCACCTCGGGGCCGGGTGGGCCCGCCGGTACCGGGCCGCAGAGTGCGGCTCAGCGGGCCCCGGCCGGGCCCGAGCCGGGCGGAGCCGCCGCCCCCGACCTCTTCCGGCAGTACCTGCGGGAGATCGGGCGCATCCCGCTGCTGTCAGCGGCCGACGAGGTGGAGCTGGCACGGCGGATCGAGGCGGGGGTGTTCGCCGCGGAGAAGCTGGCGGGAGGCGGTTGCACGGACCAGGTGCTGGCGGGTGATCTGGGGCGGCTCGTCGTCCTCGGGGAGCGGGCCAAGGGGCGGCTCATCGAGGCCAATCTGCGGCTCGTCGTCTCGGTGGCCAAGCGGTACACGGGCCGGGGCCTGACCATGCTCGACCTGGTGCAGGAGGGCAACCTCGGGCTGATCCGGGCGGTGGAGAAGTTCGACTACACCCGGGGCTTCAAGTTCTCCACGTACGCGACCTGGTGGATACGCCAGGCGATGTCGCGCGCCCTCGCCGACCAGGCCCGCACCATCCGCGTCCCGGTGCACGTCGTGGAACTCATCAACCGGGTCGTCCGCACCCAGCGCGCGCTGCTCCAGGAGGCGGGCCGGGAACCGGCCGCCGAAGAGGTCGGCGACCGGCTCGGACTGACCGCCGAGAAGGTCGAGGAGGTGCTGCGGCTGGCCCGCGAACCAGTCTCCCTGCACGCGCCGGTCGGCGGTGAGGACGACGTCTTCCTCGGCGACCTCATCGAGGACGCCGACGCGGCCTCCCCGGCGGAGAGCGCCGCCCTCCTGCTGCTCCGCCAGCATCTCGACGCGGTCCTCGCCACCCTCGGCGACCGCGAGCGCCAGGTGGTGCAGTTGCGGTACGGGTTCGACGACGGGCGGCCGCGCACCCTGGAGGAGATCGGCCGCCTCTTCGGCGTCACCCGCGAGCGGGTCCGCCAGATCGAGTCGAAGACGCTGCGAAGACTCCGCGAGCACACCGCCGCCGGGCAGTTGCGCGGCTACCTCGACTGACCGGCGGGCGCGGTCCCCGGCTCACTGCTGGGCGCGCCGACGCGCGTCGATCACCGCGCCCAGCGCGACGCCCAGCGTCAGGCCGAGCGACAGCCCGAGCGCCAACTGGTCGGCCAGCAGGCCCAGCGCCAGACCGAGCGACAGGCCGATCGGCAAGTACCGGGCGATGGCCGTGCTCTCCTCGTCGCTCTCGTCCCGCGCGCCCGGCGTCCCCGGTTCCTGCGACTCCTGCGGCTTCTCCGCCAACTCCCCCACCTGCTCGTTCTCTTGTCGTTTCCTGTGATGGACGGCGGTTCCAGCATGCCACGGGGGCCGCCGGGCCGACCACGCCCGACGGCCCCCGGGGACCGCATCCCTCTCCGCGCCGGCGCCCGTGCGCCCCGCGGTGCTCTCAGTCGACCTCGACGGCCGCCTGGGCGAACTGGGCCGCGTACAGGCGCGCGTACGCGCCCTCGTCGGCGAGCAGTTCGGTGTGCGAGCCCTGCTCGACGATGGCCCCGTCCTCCATCACCAGGATCGTGTCGGCGTCCCGGATCGTGGAGAGCCGGTGGGCGATCACGAACGAGGTGCGGCCGTGCGCCAGCCGGGCCATGGCCTGCTGGATCAGCACCTCGGTGCGGGTGTCCACGGAACTGGTGGCCTCGTCCAGGACGAGGATCACCGGATCGGAGAGGAAGGCCCGCGCGATGGTGATGAGCTGCTTCTCACCGGCGCTGACACCGCTGCCCTCGTCGTCCAGGACGGTGTCGTAGCCGTCGGGGAGCGTGCGGACGAAGCGGTCGGCGTGGGCGGCGCGGGCCGCCTCCTCGACCTCCTCGCGCGTCACCTCGCGGGAGGCGCCGTAGGCGATGTTCTCCGCGATGGTGCCGCCGAACAGCCAGGTGTCCTGGAGGACCATGCCGATCCGGGAGCGCAGCTCCTCGCGGGCCATGGCAGCCACGTCGACGCCGTCCAGGGTGATCCGGCCGCCGGTCACCTCGTAGAACCGCATCAGCAGGTTGACCAGGGTGGTCTTTCCCGCGCCGGTCGGGCCGACGATGGCCACCGTGCGGCCCGGCTCGACGGTCAGGGAGAGGTTCTCGATCAGCGGGCGGTCCGGCTCGTAGCGGAAGGAGACCTTCTCCAGGGCGACGCGGCCGAGCGGCTTCTCCAGGCGGGCGCCGGGGACCGGGTCGGGGTCCTGCTCGTCGGCGTCGAGGAGTTCGAAGACGCGCTCGGCCGAGGCGACCCCGGACTGCACCAGGTTGGCCATCGAGGCGATCTGCGTCAGCGGCATCGAGAACTGCCGGGAGTACTGGATGAACGCCTGCACGTCGCCGATGGACAGGGCGCCCGAGGCCACCCGCAGACCGCCGACCACGGCGACCAGCACGTAGTTGAAGTTGGAGACGAACATCATCAGCGGCTGCATGATGCCGCTGGTGAACTGCGCCTTGAACCCGGCCTGGTAGAGCGCCTCGTTCTCCTCGGCGAACCGCGCCGCCGACTGCTCCTGCCGGCCGAAGACCTTGACCAGGCTGTGCCCGGTGTACATCTCCTCGATGTGCGCGTTGAGCGAGCCGGTCGTGGACCACTGGCTGACGAAGTGCGGCTGGGAGCGCTTGCCCACCCGGGTGGCGACGACGAACGACAGCGGCACCGTCACCAGCGCCACCAGGGCGAGCAGCGGCGATATCCAGAACATCATGATCAGCACGCCGATGACGGTCAGCAGCGAGTTGACCACCTGGCCCATCGTCTGCTGGAGGGTCTGGCCGATGTTGTCGATGTCGTTGGTGGCGCGGCTCAGCACCTCGCCGCGCTGGCGCTGGTCGAAGTAGGAGAGCGGGAGGCGCCCCAGCTTCGCCTGCACGTCACGGCGCATCCGGAAGGCGGTGCGGTTGATCGCCCGGTTCGACAGCCGCGCCGAGACCGCCATCAGGGCACTGGCCAGGAGGAAGACCCCGAGCGCCGCCAGCAGCACCTCGCCGACCGCGCCGAAGTCGATGCCCTGGCCCGGCGTGAAATCGGTCCCGGACAGCATGTCGGCCACGCCGTCGTCGCCGCGTTCCCGCATGCCCTCCAGCACCTGCTCGCGGGTGGCCCCGGCCGGCATGTCACGGCCGACGATCCCCGCGAAGACCAGGTCGGTGGCCCAGCCGAGGATCTTCGGGCCGGTCACGGAGAGCGCCACGCTGAAGAGGCCCGCGACGACCATCGCCCACATGGTGGCCTTCTCGGGGCGGAACTGGCCCAGCAGCCGCTTCCCCGAGTTCTTGAAGTCCATCGACCGCTGTCCCGGCGCTCCCGCGCCCATCGGACCCGCCATCACGCGGCCTCCGCTTCCGTCAGCTGGGAGAGCACGATCTCCCGGTAGGTCTCGTCCCGCTCCATCAGCTCGTGGTGGCGGCCGACGGCCACCACCCGGCCCTCGTCGAGGACGACGATCCGGTCGGCGTCGCGAATGGTCGACACCCGCTGGGCGACGATCACCACGCCCGCCGCGGCCGTCTCCTCGCGCAGGGCGGCCCGCAGCGCCGCGTCGGTCGCGTAGTCGAGCGCCGAGAACGAGTCGTCGAAGAGGTAGATCTCCGGTCGCTGCACCAGGGTGCGGGCGATGGCGAGCCGCTGCCGCTGGCCGCCGGAGACGTTGGTGCCGCCCTGCGAGACGGGCGCGTCCAGCCCGCCCTCCAGCCGCTCCACGAACTCCTTGGCCTGGGCCACCTCCAGCGCGTGCCACAGCTCCTCGTCGCTCGCCTCCGGGTTGCCGTAGCGCAGGTTGCTCGCCACGGTGCCGGAGAAGAGGTACGGCTTCTGCGGCACGAGGCCGACGGTCCGGGCCAGCACGGCCGGGTCGATGCGGCGGATGTCGACGCCGTCGACCAGCACCTCGCCCTCGACCGGGTCGATCAGCCGGGCGGCGAGCCCGAGCAGGGTGGTCTTGCCGGAACCGGTCGACCCGATGACGGCGGTGGTCTCGCCGGGACCGGCGTAGAGCTCCACGTCGCGCAGCACCCACTCCTCGGCGCCCGGGTAGCGGAACCCGGCGCCGCGCATCTCCAGCGTGCCCTGCCGGTCCAGCTCCCGGACCGGCTCGGTGGGCGGGACGACGCTGCTGCTGGTCCCCAGCACCTCCTGGATGCGCTCGGCGCACACCTCGGCGCGCGGCACCATCATGAACATGAAGGTGGCCATCATCACGGACATCACGATCTGCATGAGGTACGCGAGGAAGGCCGTCAGCGAGCCGATCTCCATGGCCCCGCTGTCGATCCGGTGCGCGCCGAACCACACCACCGCCACCGACGACAGGTTCACCACCAGCATCACCAGCGGGAACATCAGCGCCATCAGCCGGCCGGTGCCGAGGGAGACCTCGGTCAGCTCGGTGTTGGCCCGGCCGAACCGCTCGGTCTCGTACCGGTCGCGGACGAAGGCGCGGATGACGCGGTTGCCGGTGATCTGTTCGCGCAGCACCCGGTTGACGGTGTCGAGCCGCTTCTGCATGGAGCGGAAGAGCGGCCGCAGCCGCCACACGACCAGGCCGACCGACAGGCCCATCACGGGCAGCACCGCCAGCAGCACTCCGGAGAGCGGCACGTCCTGGCCCAGCGCCATGATCACGCCGCCGACGCACATGATGGGCGCCGTCACCATCAGCGTGAAGGTCATCAGCGCCAGCATCTGGACCTGCTGCACGTCATTGGTGGTGCGGGTGATCAGCGAGGGCGCCCCGAAGCCGTTCAACTCCCGCGCCGAGAAGGACTGCACCCGGTCGAAGACGGCCGCCCGCACGTCCCGGCCGAGGGCGGCGGCGGTCCGGGCGCCGTAGTAGACGGCGCCGATGTTGCCCGCCATCTGCACCAGGGTCACCGCGATCATGACGGCGCCGAGCCCGAGGATCGTGCCCGTGTCGCCGCGTACGACGCCCCGGTCGATGATGTCCGCGTTGAGCGAGGGCAGGTACAACGCCGCGCAGGTCTGGAGGAGTTGCAGCACCACCACCAGCGCGATGGGTTTCTTGTACGGACGCAGATACGTCCGCAGGAGTCGTATGAGCACAGGTCTCTTCCGGATCGGCCGTACGGGATGCGCCCCCATCCTGCGCCACCCGGCCGCCGGAACCCACCGGTTTTGTCCAAGCCTGGGTCAAGACTCCCGGGCGCACGCCGCCCGGGAGCCTCCCCACCGCAGGTCAGGAGTGCGGAGCGGCGCCGAACGCGTCCGGGTGCGTCTGGTCCCGCACCGCCGTGTACTGCTGGCGCACGGCCTGGCCGACCGGCAGTCCGTCGCCCGGCTCGAAGAGCTGGCCGGCGGCGCCGCCCCACATCGGCGGGGCCGAGCGGTCCAGGGTGCCGCGCTCGACGCCGAGGGCCCAGGCCGCCTGGCGGGCCGCGCCCAGCGCCGCGTAGTCCGCCGCCTCCGGGACCATGACCGGGGCGCCGAAGACCATCGGTGCGGCGGCCCGGACCGCCGGGAGGTCGGCGGCCGCGCCCAGCAGGAAGACCCGGCGGATCTCCACGCCCCGGCGGCGCAGCACGTCGAGTGCGTCGGCCAGCGAGCAGAGCATGCCCTCGAAGGCGGCCCGCGCCAGGTGTTCGCGCTTCATCGACTCGCGCCGCAGCCCGCTCAGCGTCCCGGCGGTGTGCGGCAGCCGCGGCGTCCGCTCGCCCTCCAGGTACGGCAGGAGCACCAGCCCGTGCGAGCCGGGCGTCGACTCCATGGCCAGCCGCGACAGTTCCGGCAGGTCGACGCCGAGCAGGTCGGCGGTGCCGCGCAGGGCCCGTACCGCGTTGAGCGTGTGGACCACCGGGAGGTGCATGCCGGTGGCGTCCGCGTAGGAGGTGATCAGGCCGTCCGGGTCGAAGGGCGCCTCGTGGTGCACGGCCATGACGGAACCGGAGGCGCCCAGCGAGACCACCGCGTCGCCGTGGCCGACGCCGAGGCCGAAGGCGGCCGCCATCGTCTCGCCGGTACCCGCCGAGATCAGCAGCCCCTCCGGCGTCGTCCCCGCCGCCTCGGCCGGACCGATCACCTCCGGCAGCACCGCCCGGTGGCCGAGCGCCAGCTCCACCAGATCGGGGCGGTACTCCCCCGTCGCCGCCGACCAGTAGCCGGTGCCCGAGGCACCGCCCCGGTCCGTGGTGCGGCGGGCGGGCCTGCCCAGCAACTGCCAGACCAGCCAGTCGTGGGCCTGGAGCAGGGCCGCGGTACGGGCGGCGTTCTCCGGTTCGTTCTTCGCCAGCCAGCGCAGCTTGGCGACCGGCTGGGCGGGCTGCGGCACGCTGCCGACCGCGCGCACCCACGCCTCGCGCCCGCCGAGGGCGTCGGTCAGATCGGCCGCGGCGACCTGCGCCCGCTTGTCGCCGCCGACCATGGCGGGGCGGACGCCCGTGCCCTGCGCGTCCAGCGGGACCAGGCCGTTCTGCTGGGCGGAGACCCCGATGGCCTCGACGCCCTCCAGCAACCCGCCGGCCGCGGCCTCGCCGAGCGAGAGCAGCCAGCTCTGCGGATCGACGTCCGAGACCGCGCCCTCCCCCTCCCTCGGGTGCGGCGCGTACCCCTGCCGCAGCACGGCACCCGTCTCGGTGTCGCAGACGACCATGCGCGTGAATGCGGACGAACTGTCCAGCCCGGCGACTATCCCCATACGACGATTCTGCCGCACGCCGAGGGCGCCCCGTCGGGACGGGGCGCCCTGGGTTCCGCGCGGGCCGCCCGCGCTGTGGCGGGGATCTCGCGCGGGGCGCTCATGGGGCGGCCGGGCCCGCGCAGGGCCGGCCGTCGGGTCCGGTCTCAGACGTTCCCGGTGCCCCAGTCGTCACGCGAGGAGGGCCCGCGCTCCCGCAGCGACCGCACCCGCTCGGCGACCGGCGCCGGGACGTGGTCGCCGACCCGGTCGCTCACCGAGTGGTACGCCTTGTCGGCCAGGCCGCGCCCCTGCTGGGCGGCGCTCTCGGCGGCGTTGCGCACCGCCGGGTTCCGCGCCAGGCGCTCCGCGCACTTCCTCAACTGTTCGTACCGCTCGCGGCCCGCGCGGCTCCCGAGCACGTAGCCCAGGGCCGCTCCGGCGACGAAGGTGAGCCGGTAGCGCATCAACTGCCACCCTTCCGTAGTGGTCGGTTCTGCCGAGCGCAGCGGCAGGTCCGAGGCTCCGCCCGGTACCGATTGGCGAAGCACCCCCCTGCTTGCGCTAATGTATGTGTCGCAGCGAACGAGCGCCCTTCGGAGCACTCCGCGGGTGGGCACGTTCGAGGCGGCGCAGCATTCCCCTGTAGCTCAATTGGCAGAGCAGCCGGCTGTTAACCGGCAGGTTACTGGTTCGAGTCCAGTCGGGGGAGCTCGATCTCCTGTAGCTCAATTGGCAGAGCAGCCGGCTGTTAACCGGCAGGTTACTGGTTCGAGTCCAGTCGGGAGAGCAAGCGGAGAGGGCCCCCTCGGGGGTCCTTTTTCGTGCGCTCGGCGTCCTGTCCGCGTCCATGTGCGGTCCGTCTGCCCCGTTCGTGGAACCGCACACGCCCCCGCGGAGTCCTCAAGATCAGGCATGGCCGACCAGCCGGGGCAGCAGATCGTATGAGCGGCTATGCTGCGGCAGACGGCACGTACACATGTACGCGACACGCCGCTACGGGGCGGTAGCTCAGCCGGTTAGAGCAGCGGACTCATAATCCGTCGGTCGTGGGTTCGAGTCCCACCCGCCCCACCGGGTGACCTTCCAGGTCCACCCTCGCGACCCGCGAGAACTCTCAGGCCCCCGCCGCGGCGGGGGCCTTTTCCGTCTCTTCGGGGGCGTCCGCCGGTGACCGGGGGCGCCGGAGCCGGGCGGGCGGTGTGTGCCAGAGTCTCCCGCATGGTGTGGAACGGCGACGCGTATCAAGCCCGGTTCGACGACATCGCCGCCGAGGGCGGGGACGTGCATGGTGAGGCGGCCCTGGTGCGATCCCTGGGGCCGGGCAGTGTCCTCGACGCGGGGTGCGGGACGGGCAGGGTGGCGATCGAGCTCGCCCGCCACGGGATCGACGTGGTCGGGGTGGACCTCGACGCGTCGATGCTGGCCACCGCCCGCCGCCTCGCGCCCGGCGTCGCCTGGCACCGGAGCGACCTGGCCGGGCTCGACCTGGGAAGCTCCTTCGACGTGGTGGTGATGGCGGGCAACGTCCCCTTGTTCACCCCGCCGGGGACGGAAGCCGCCCTGGTCGCCGGGGTGGCCGCGCACGTGCGGCCGGAAGGCCGGCTGGTCGCGGGGTTCTCGCTGGACCGCGGCTACACCCTGGACGACTACGACGCGCACTGCTCGGCCGCGGGGCTCGCCCCCGAGGCGCGGTACGCGACCTGGTCCCGGGACCCCTACTCCGGCGGCGCGTACGCGGTCTCGGTGCACCGTCGGCCGTGAACACCCCTGCGCCAGCCGCCCTCGGCCGCGGTGCTGTGGGAGGGCAGGGAGTTGCGGGCCAGGGCCAGGGTCCGCCAGGACCCCGCCGCGCCGGGTCGCCGGGTGTCTCCGCCCCGCCAGGGGTTCGGAAGCGGACAATGACGGCCGTCCCTTCCGATCGTCGAGGAGCTTCCATGTCGTCTCAGGAGCACGCGCGCGGCCGCGTCGCCGTCGTCACCGGTGGTTCGCGGGGCATCGGCCGCGAGGCGGTGCGCCGGCTGGCCGCGGACGGATTCGCGGTCGTCGTGGGGTACGCGGGCAACCGCGAACTGGCGGAGCGTGCCGTCGAGGAGGTCACCACCGCGGGTGGCCAGGCGGTCGCCGCCCGGGCGGACGTCGCCGAAGAAGTGCAGGTGGCGTCGTTGTTCGCCACTGCCGATGCGGAGTTCGGCGGGGTCGACGTCGTGGTGAACGCGGCCGGGCTCATGCGTCTGGCGCCCGTCGCGGAACTGGAACTGGCGGACCTGGACGCGGTGCTGCGGACCAACGTGCGCGGTACCTTCGTGGTGGCCCGGCAGGCGGCCAGGACGCTCCGCGACGGCGGCGCCCTCGTCACCTTCTCCACCTCCGTGGTGGGCCTGGCCTTCCCGGGATACGGCGCGTACAGCGCGAGCAAGGGCGCGGTCGAGGCGCTGACGCTGGTGCTCGCCCGCGAGCTGCGCGGCCGGAACATCACGGTCAACGCGGTCGCCCCGGGCCCGACCGCGACCGACCTGTTCCTCGACGGGAAGGACGAGGAGACCGTCGCGCGGCTGGCGGCGCAGCCCCCGCTGGAACGCCTCGGCACGCCGGAGGACATCGCCGAGGTGGTGGCCTTCCTCGCCTCTCCGGCGGGGCACTGGGTCAACGGCCAGGTGCTCCGCGCCAACGGCGGCATCGTCTGACGGACGGTCCGCCGACCGCGCCCCCGTACGCCGGTCCGCCCTCCGTGAAGCGCCGGTCTGCCCCGGTGACGCCCGTAATCGACGGAGTGTACGTTCGTACACTCCCGGCTATAGGCTCCCGCGCATGACTGTCGACGCAGCGACCCGGCCCGCCCGGGCCGACCGGCGGGCCCGGGTGGCCGTCGCCGTGCTCTTCTTCACCAACGGCGCCCTGTTCGCCAACCTCCTGCCGCGGTACCCGCAGATCAAGGAGGCCCTCGGCATCGGCAACGCGGGGTACGGGCTGGCGGTCGCCGCCTTCCCGGCGGGCGCCGTCGCGGCGGGGCTGGCGGCCGGGGTGGTCATCCGGCGGCTGGGCTCGGCGCGGGCGGCGGTGGCCGGGACGCTGCTGACCGCGGCGGGGATCCTCGCCGCGGGGTTCGCCGACACGGTCGCGCTGTTCGCGGCGGCGCTCTTCCTCGCCGGGGCGATGGACGCCGTCACGGATGTCGCGCAGAACGCCCACGGCCTGCGGGTGCAGCGGCGGTACGGGCGCTCCATCATCAACTCCTTCCACGCCATCTGGTCGATAGGAGCCGTCACCGGCGGAGCCATGGCCGCCGGGGCGATCGCCCTCGACCTGCCGCCGCAGCGCCATCTGGCGATCTCCGGGGCGCTGTTCACCGTCGCCGCCTGCGTCGCCCTGCGGTTCTGCCTGCCTGGCCCGGATGTCGAGCCCGTCACGGAACCGGTGGCCGACGGCACTGCCGCGTCACCGGCGAAGGCCGTCACACCGGGCCGCCGCACGGCGTGGGTGCTGGCCGCACTCGTCCTCATCGCCACGGCGGGCACCCTCGTCGAGGACGCGGGCAACTCCTGGGCCGCCCTCTACCTCTCCGGCTCGCTGGACGCCTCGGTGACCCTGGCCGCCTCCGGCTTCATCGCGCTGGTCGGGGCCCAGTTCGTCGGCCGCCTGATCGGGGACCGACTGGTCGACCGGTTCGGGCAGCGCGCGGTGGCCCGCGCCGGAGGGATCGTCACCGCGGTCGGCATGGGGCTCGCCCTCGCCGTCCCCACCGTGCCCGGCACCATCCTCGGCTTCGCCGCGGCCGGGTTCGGCGTGGCGACGCTCGTCCCGGCGGCGATGCACGAGGCCGACGAACTGCCGGGCCTCAAGCCCGGTACCGGTCTCGCCCTGGTCTCCTGGCTGATGCGGCTCGGTTTCCTGCTCTCGCCGCCGGTCGTCGGCCTGGTCGCCGACGCGGCCGGCCTCCGCGTGGGCCTGCTGACGGTCCCCTTCGCGGGGGTGCTCGTCCTCCTGCTGGCGGGGGTGCTCCAGGGACGGCGGCCTCCGCCCTGAGTCCGGCGCCGGCGTGATGGGACGGCGGACCATGACCGAGACTCCCCCTGTCCCGCCGAAACGGGCCGCCCTGCTCGCGGCGGCAGAGCGCAACCTCGCCGAGCACGCCTGCCGTCTGCACCGGCACCTCCCGGGGGCCTCCGTCACCGAGACGCCTAGGCCCTGTCCGGCGGATCTTCGTGGAAGAGCCTGCGGCGTCTGGTGCGTGCTCTCGGCGTGCGCCCGGATCTCCCTCGTACTGGACGTA
>NZ_JBHXJE010000073.1:0-17549 GCF_042723275.1 Streptomyces sp. NPDC058373
ACCCCTCGGGTTCCGGCCCGCCGTGCTGTCCGGTCCGTGCCGGGGTCAGTAGCGCTGGTTCAGGAACCCCAGCAGCTCGTCGTGGAGCAGGCCGTTGGAGGCCGCGGCGTTCTCACCGGAGGGGCCCGGGGCGCCGTCCAGCGAGGTGAAGGAGCCGCCCGCCTCCTCCACGATGACCGCGTTGGCCGCCATGTCCCACAGCGACAACTCGGGTTCCGCGCAGATGTCGACGCTGCCCTCGGCGACCATCATGTACGGCCAGAAGTCACCGTACCCCCGGGTGCGCCAGCAGGTGCGGGTCAGGTCGAGGAAGCCGTCGAGCCGCCCCTGCTCCTCCCAGCCGGAGAGCGAGGAGTACGCGAACGAGGCGTTCTCCACCCGGTCCACCGCCGACACCTTCAGGCGGCTCGCCGAGGTGAGGCTCCGCCCGGTGTACGCGCCCGCGCCCTTCGCCGCCCACCAGCGCCGGCCCAGCGCCGGAGCCGACACCAGCCCGACCACCGGCCGGAAACCGCCGCCCTGGGGGTCGGCCTCCATGAGCGAGATCAGCGTCGCCCAGACCGGCACCCCTCGTACGTAGTTCTTCGTTCCGTCGATCGGGTCGATCACCCAGCGGCGCGAGCCGGTGCCCTCCACCCCGTACTCCTCGCCCAGAACCGCGTCCCGGGGCCTGGCCCGGGCGAGGTGACCGCGGATCAGCTCCTCGGCCGCCTTGTCGGCCTCCGTGACCGGGGTGAGGTCCGGCTTCGTCTCGACCTTCAGGTCGAGGGCCTTGAACCGCTCCATCGTGGTCGCGTCGGCGGCGTCCGCCAGCACATGGGCGAGACGCAGATCATCGTGATAGTCGGCCATGGCCGAACAGTATCGATCTCCGGCCGCGCCGGGCCATCCGGTCACCTGCGGGCGCGGCGTCCCCACACCCGCGCACACCCCCTTGACACTCCCCGCCGCCGCGCCAGACTTCCCGCAGGACCCCCGCCGGGGAGGCAACCGTGCCGGAAGCCCGCGCAGCCCTGCTGACCGCCGCCGAGACCGCCCTGGCCCGCCGCCCGTGGAGCGCGGTGCGGATGGGCGAGGTCGCCGCCGCGGCCGGGGTCTCCCGGCAGACCCTCTACAACGAGTTCGGCAGCAAGGAAGGGCTGGCCCGCGCCCTCGTGCGGCGCGCCGCCGACAGCTACCTCGCCGGGATCGAACGGGCCCTCGCCCGCCCCGGCGCCGGCCCCCGCGACCGGCTGCGCGCCGCCGCAGACTGGACCGTGGCCGCCGCCCGCCCCGGCACCCTGCTGCGCTCCCTGCTCACGGGCTGCTGGGGCGACCCGCTGCCCGCGCCGCGCCCGGCCGGGGCCCGCTCCCCGTCCGCCGCGCCCGCCCAGCGCCGGGCCGATCTGCCCCTGCCGGGGCCGGGGGAGCTGCTGACCGCCGCCCGGGACCGGGCCGTGGCCGTCCTCGGGGAGCCGGCGGTGCCCCGGCCCGGCCCGCGCGAGCTGGCCCGCGAGTGCGAGTGCGAGTGCGCGCTGCGGCTGGCCCTCTCGCGGGTCGTCGCGCCGCCGCCTGTCGGGAGCGCGTCGTGGCCGGCGGGCCGTCGCCGGGGGAGTGTCACTGGGCCGAACCCGAGAGCTGGAGGCCGATGACCCCGCAGATGACCAGGGTGATCGAGACGATCTTCAGCACCGAGACCACGTCGCCGAGGAAGACCATGCCGTAGACAGCCGTGCCGGCCGCGCCGATGCCGGTCCACACGGCGTACGCCGGACCCACGTCCAGGCGCTTCAGCGCCAGCGTCAGCAGACCGAAGCTGCCCAGCGCGAACGCGGCGAAGGCGATCGTCGGCCACAGCCGGGTGAACCCGTGCGACAGCTTGAGGCAGACGGCGAATCCCGTCTCCAGCAGCCCCGCGACGACGACCAGCAGCCATGCCATGAATGTGCCTTTCCCCTCGGGCCCGGTGCGGCGCGGGCACGTCCGGCGCACCGGGGCCCGCACCGGCCGCCCGGTCCGCCGAAACGATCCCGCGCGCACCGGTCGGCGCGTTCGCGACGAACGGCACGGCACGGCGCACCCGTGGCCGGCCACGGAACGGCCGGCCACGGAACTCCGTACATGTTCTGTGCCACTTCGGGCGATTATGCCCGCGCTGTACGGCGCCGCCCGCGACCCGGCCCGGCCCGTCGCGCCGCCGTCGCGGGGCGCGGCCGGTGCCGGTCAGTCGCCCTCGCGCCGCTCCCGTGTCGCCAGCAGCCGCCGCAGCGAGGTGAGCCGCGCCGGGTCGGCGTGTCCGTCGGCCACCCACTGGTCGAGCGCGCACTCCGGCTCGTCGTGGCTGCACCCGCGCGGGCACTCCTCCGTCCCCGGCTCCAGGTCGGGGAAGGCGTGGATGACCCGCGACGGGTCGACGTGGTGCAGGCCGAACGACCGCACGCCCGGCGTGTCGATCACCCAGCTCCCCGGGGCGGCGTCGGCCAGCGGCAGCGCCAGCGCCGACACCGTGGTGTGCCGGCCGCGGCCCGTCACCGCGTTGACGTGGCCGGTGATCCGCCGCAGCTCCTCGGGGACCAACGCGTTCACCAGCGTCGTCTTGCCGACGCCCGAGTGGCCCACGAACGCCGTCACCTGGCCGTCCAGCAGCTCCCGGACCCGGCCCACGGCCGAGCCGTCCTCCAGCTCCTCGCGGCTGGTCACCACGTACGGCACGCCCAGCGCCCGGTAGGTGTCCAGCAGGGTGTCCGGTGCGGCCAGGTCCGACTTGGTCAGCACCAGCACCGGTTCCAGGCCGCCGTCGTACGCCGCGACCAGGCAGCGGTCGATCATCCGCGGCCGGGGCTCGGGGTCGGCCAGCGCCGTGACGATGGCGAGCCGGTCGGCGTTGGCGACGACCACGCGCTCGTACGGGTCGTCGTCGTCGGCCGTGCGGCGCAGCACCGAGGCGCGCTCCTCGATCCGCACGATCCGCGCCAGGGTGTCCTTCTCCCCGGAGAGATCCCCGACCAGCGCCACCCGGTCGCCCACCACCGCCGCCTTCCGGCCCAGCTCGCGGGCCTTCATCGCGGTCACCGTGCGGTCCTCGACCAGGCAGGTGAGCCGGCCCCGGTCCACGGTCAGCACCATGCCCTCGGCGGCGTCCTCGTGCTTGGGGCGGGTGTGGGTACGGGGGCGGCTGCCCCGGCGGCTGGGGCGGACGCGGATGTCGTCCTCGTCGGGGTTCTTTCCGTAGCGGCGCATCGTCAGCTCCCGGCCGTCACTGCCCGGTCCCGTCGAGCATGCCGGTCCACAGGTCGGGGAAGTCGGGCAGGGTCTTCGCGGTGGTGGCGACGTTCTCGATCTCGACGCCCTTCACCACCAGTCCCAGGATCGCACCGGCGGTCGCCATCCGGTGGTCGTCGTAGGTGTGGAAGACCCCGCCGTGCAGCGGGCGCGGCCGGACGCGCAGGCCGTCGGCGGTCTCGGTGACGTCGCCGCCCAGCTCGTTGATCTCCTTGGTGAGCGCCGCCAGCCGGTCCGTCTCGTGCAGCCGCAGATGCGCGACGCCCCGCAGCACGGACTCGCCGTCGGCCAGCGCGGCGACCGCCGCGATGCCCGGCGTCAGCTCGCCGACCTCGCCGAGGTCCACGTCGATGCCGTGGACGCGGCCCGACCCGGTGAAGACCAGACCGGCCTCGGTCAGCTCGCAGGAACCGCCCATCGTGGTGAAGATCTCCCGCAGCCGGTCACCCGGCTGGGTGGTGTGGGCGGGCCAGTCCGGGACCACCACGCGGCCGCCGGTGACCAGCGCCGCCGCCAGGAACGGCTGGGCGTTCGACAGGTCCGGCTCGACGGTGAGGTCGCGGCCGAGCAGCGCGCCCGGCGTGACCCGCCAGACGTTCGGCTCGCCGCCCGACTCCGGCTCGTCCACCTGGGCGCCGACCCGGCGCAGCATGTCGACGGTCATCCGGATGTGCGGCATGGAGGGCAGCCGGGGGCCGATGTGCCGGACCTCGACACCCTGGTTGAAGCGGGGAGCCGAGAGCAGCAGGGCGCTCACGAACTGCGAGGACGAGGAGGCGTCGATCTCCACCGTGCCGCCGTCCAGCGAGCCCGTGCCGTGCACCGTCAGCGGCAGGCTGCCCCGGTCGTCGTCGTCGACGCGGGCACCGAGCGCGCGCAGCGCGTCGATCACGCCGTGCAGCGGACGCTCGTAGGAGCGCGGGTCGCCGTCGAAGCGGATGTCGCCGTCGGCGAGGGTGGCGAGCGGCGGGAGGAAGCGCATCACCGTGCCCGCGTTGCCGACGTCCACGGTGGCCGGGCCGCGCAGCCCCGACGGGATGATCCGCCACGCCTCGCCGCCACCGCCCCGGGGCACGGCGCTGCCCGGCGCGGCCGAGTCCGACGAGACGGTCTCCTCGATGCCGACGCCGAGGGTGCGCAGCGCGTCCGCCATCAGCACGGTGTCGCGCGAGCGCAGCGGGCGGCGCAGCCAGCCCGGCTCGGCGGCGAGCGAGGCCAGGACCAGAGCGCGGTTGGTGACCGACTTGGACCCCGGTACCTGGACCGTCGCCTCGACGGCTCCGGTCGCGTACGGGGCAGGCCAGAGAGGGGTGGATACAGGGTTCAGGGTCATGCCGTCACTTTAGTGCGCCGAGCCGGTCACACCGGTGCACGGGAGGCGCCTCACGGGGTACGGACGCGGGCACAGGTGTGCGGGAACGGTCACCGCCCGAGCAGCCAGCCGCCCCCGCCGATCAGGGAGCAGAGCGCGACGGCGTGGAAGAGGAAGAGCCAGAGCGGGGCC
This sequence comes from Streptomyces sp. NPDC058373, assembly GCF_042723275.1. Lineage (NCBI taxonomy): Bacteria > Bacillati > Actinomycetota > Actinomycetes > Kitasatosporales > Streptomycetaceae > Streptomyces > Streptomyces sp. NPDC058373. Next base: position 4,766 of record NZ_JBHXJE010000073.1, read on the forward strand.
GGGGCGTGGGTCAGCCGGGCGAGCTGGTCGGCGTCGGAGTCCGGGGCGCCGCCGTGGCGCCGTTTCGACTGGAGCTCGAAGACCGGCCGCACGCCGCCCAGCAGCAGGAACCACACCACCGCGTAGGCGAAGACCGCCTGCACGGCCGAGTCGGCGAGCCAGGAGACCGCCACGAAGAGGCCGCCGGTGACCACCACGGTCAGCATCCCGTAGGCGTTGCGGATCATCACCAGCATGGCGAGCAGCAGCGCGGTCGCCACCCACAGCAGCGCCGTGATGTGGCCGGCGGCCAGCAGCCACGCGCCGCCCAGCCCCAGCACCGAGGGCGCGGTGTATCCGGCGAGGGCGGTGAGGATCATGCCCAGGCCGGTCGGCTTCCCCCGGCTCACGGTCAGCCCCGAGGTGTCCGAGTGCAGCCGTATCCCGTCCAGCCTGCGGCCGGTGACCAGGGCGATCAGGCCGTGGCCGCCCTCGTGGGCGATGGTGACCGCGTTCCGCGTGAGCCGCCAGGCCGGGCGCCACAGGACCACGGCGAGCGCGGCCAGGGCGGTCGCCACGACCAGCCAGAAATCGGGGGCGGCCTGTGTCCCGACGACGCGGTCCCACAGATCGGCGGCGGGGGTGGTGGTGCTCTGCATGCTCTGGCGGCTCCTCGCGGGGTGGGACGCGCGCCCGCCGGGCCCCCACGTGGTGGCGGTCGGACGGTCGGGCCTGGCAGTGTGGCACGTATGTGCGGACGGTACGCGGCCACCCGGAGCCCCGAGGACCTCAGTGAGATCTTCGGCGTCGAGAAGGCCGAGCTGAGCGAGGCGGCGGGCGGCGAGGAGACGGGGGCGGTCCCCGAGCCCACCGAGACCCTCGTCCCCGACTGGAACGTGGCGCCCACCAAGGAGGTTCCCGCCGTCCTCGACCGGCCGGTCAAGGGGAGCGACGATCCGCGGCCGGTACGGCAGTTGCGGACCCTCACCTGGGGGCTCGTCCCCTCCTGGGCCAAGTCGCCCGAGGGGGGCGCGCGGATGATCAACGCGCGGGCCGAGACCGTGCACGAGAAGCCCGCCTTCCGCCGGGCGTTCGCCTCGCGGCGCTGCATCCTTCCCGCGGACGGCTACTACGAGTGGGTCACCGCTCCGGAGGAACGGAAGCTGGAGGAGGAGGGGCGGCGCAAGCGGGCGCGCAAGCAGCCCTACTTCGTCACTCCGGCCGACGGGTCGGTGTTCGCGATGGCCGGGATCTACGAGTTCTGGCGCGATCCCGGGCTGCCGCCCGATCATCCCCGGTCGTGGCGGGTGACCTGTTCGGTCATCACCACCGAGGCGGAGACGGCGCCGCTCGCCGTGGGGCCCGAGGAGGGGCCTCGGGCGCTCGCCGACATTCATCCCCGGATGCCGTTGATGCTGCCTGAGGATCGGTGGGATGCCTGGCTTGATCCTTCGCGGACAGATCTTGACGATCTGCGGTCTCTGCTCGCGCCCCCGCCCGCGGGGTTGATGCGGGCCTATCCGGTGGCCACCGCGGTGAGCAGTGTGCGGAACAACGGGCCCGGGTTGGTCGCGGAGCTGGAGGGACCGGAGGAGGGGACCCTCTTCTGAGGACCCGGTTCTCGCTGCCGGTCTCAGGCGCCGGCCGGACCGAGGAATGGTCCGGCTCGAAAGTGGCCAGGCGAGGGGAGAGAGACGGGCAGCGCCGTTGTCCGGAACGCGTGGAAGAGGTTCGGCTTCGCTGAGGGGTCAGCCGGCGAACGAGTCAGCCTTGGAGGTCAGCTCCTCAGGTGCTGGACCGACCTGGTCGTGATGGTGTCGCGGAGGAGGAAACGGCGGCCCGGCACGGCCACGAGGCCCCGATCCACGTCGGCGAACGCCCAGCCCGGATCCCTTCGTACTTCTCAAGGAGGCCACATGCCGAAGAGCCCTCCGAACCACTCCTCCCGCTTCGGTTCCGCGCACGCCGAGCGGCGGCCGCGAGGCGGAGAACCGGCCCGGTACGACCGACAGAGGCTGCGGCAAGAGCTCGCGAGTCGCATGGAGGACCTGCGGCTGCGGGCAGCCGCCGCCGACGAGGCGGCCAGGAGCCTTGCGGACGGTTGCGATCTCGACGCGGCGGACGCGGGCTCCAGGCGCGCCGCCGTCGCCGATGAGCGGCGTCGTGCCGATGAGGCACGCGAGCAGCTGGGCCGTGTCCAGGCAGCCCGGTGCCGTCTGGACGACGGCACCTTCGGCCGCTGTGTCTCCTGCGGGACATTCATCGACCCGGAGCGGATGTCGGCCGTCCCGTACACCGAGCTGTGCGTCTCATGCAGCCGTGGCGCCGAGGGCGGTGGCCGGTAGGCCGATTCTCACCACCCCGCACGCTTCCGGGCGCCTGCAAGGCCTGCACGGTTTCTCCCGCGCGGTGGGGCTGCGGGCCTGGCGGTCCGAGACGGTCGTCCGTGAGGAGCGGCAGGGACGGGTGACGGTCCTCCCGGCCGACTTCCTGGCCGCGGCCGACCGCTGCGGCTTCGGCGACCGGGTCGTGCGGTGTCGACGAGGAGAGCAGGTGACGGTGGACCCGACCGGCGCCACGTCGTCCCCCGGGCTGCCCGGGGACGGGAGGTGACAGGCCGTACATCCGAGAGGTCCGGGCGAGCGGCGGGCCGGGTGTGGCCAGGAGGCGTTGAGTGCACCGGCTGCCGACGCGATCGAGGAGCATGGGCACGTAGCGCTGCCCGTGCCTCTGGGGCAAGAGCTGCCGCCTCCTGTGCTGCCCGACTGCCTTCTCGTCTCGCGGGGCGGGGCCGTCGAGCCGCCAAACGGCACAGTCCGCGTCTTGCGGCTCGACGGCTTCAGGGCGGGCTCTTCAGGAGCTGCCTCCGTCCTTGCCCATGGCCTTGCGGACGGCGTCCCTGGTGCGGTCGACGACCGCCGCCATCGGGCCGAGCGCCATGTTCTTGGCGCCGGATTCGACGCCCGGGCGCGGATGGGTCGGCGCGGTGGCCTCGGCCGCCCGGACGGCCTTGGCCATGGTGACCAGCCGTTCGGGATCGGCCGTCCGCCGCAGCTGCGCGAACTCGTAGCGCTCCTCGTACCGCGCGTGTGCCATCACATCGAGGCGCAGGTCGAGGAGGGCGGGCAGGAACGCCGGGTCCTCGGTGTCCATCTGCTCCAGGGCGCCGAGCTTCTCCTTGGCCAGACGCTCCTCCTCCAGCCGGTCCGCCACGACCTGCCCCGCGTCCCCGAACGCCTTGCGGGCGAAGGGATGCACCACTTCCTCCTCGGCCGTCTCGTGCACGGCGAGCATGCGCACCAGTCTGCGGAAGGCGTCCTTGCGGTCGTCACCGGTGGTCTGCTCCACCTCGTCGAAGAGGTTGCGGATCTCGCCGTGCTGACGCATCAGCATCGCCACCACGTCGTCGTCCCGCACCGGGGATCTCTCCTGCTCAGTCTGCGCGGACATGGCAGCCTCTCTTGTCGTCGGTCTCGCGGCTGGGCGGTGCCGTACTCACGTGCGTGACCGCAGGTCGGGGACCGGGTGCTCGCCCTCGGTCTCCAGCCGGTAGTCCCCGCCGATCAGGGCCTCGTGCTGCGCCAGTACCTGGTCGCTGGGGGTCGGCCCGTCGCCGTTGAGGGCCGCCTGCATCGCCTCGAACCGCTCGTGGGCCTCCCGCACGTACCCGGTACCCAGAGTGGTGAGGTCGAGCTGCGTGGCGATCAGCTCCCGCAGGTACGCCTTGTTCGGCTCGAAGGTGAGCACGTTGGGCAGCGAAGGCGCGCAGACCTCCGCCGCCTCGCGGCCGTCGTGCCGGCGCATCAGGTCCGCCGCCACGTGCAGGTGCTCCAGCTCCATGTTCAGGTGCAGCTCCCAGATCGCCTTGACCCTGGGGTCGCTCTCCTGCTCCATGAACGAGTGGTAGAGGTAGCACTCGTTGTACTCGTGGTGCACCAGCTGTTCCCACCAGGACTCGCCCGGGTCCACGAGTGACTCGTAGTGGGTGACGTGCTCCTCCTCGATGAGCCCGATCTCCTGGTAGAGCTGCCGGGCGATCGGCTCCACGTAGGTGGGCCCGGTGTTCATGTAGAAGTTCATGGTCTGCTGCTCCGTCGACATGATCGTCAACGCGTGCAGCCGGGAGAGCGGGTCCACCGTGTTCCTGTCGTACGGCTCGCGCACGTTGTCGACCGGGCTGCGGTGGTGCAGCGGGGTGGGGCGGCCGGGCATGACCTCCGTGAGGCCGTCCACGATCGTCTCGGCCTTGCGGTGCTCGATGATCTCGTACAGGTTCGCGTACCGGTACAGGTGGTCGAAGTCCTCCAGCACCCCGAACTGGTACGCCTGCTTCAGATACGGGTCGGGCTCCATCCGGGCCACCCATGCCGTCAGGTCCACCGCCACCTGCTCGTAGGCGATCGTCGTCTCCAGCACCGAGGAGACGCCGGGCAGCAGCCAGTTGACCGCCTTCTGCTGCTGAGCCTCGATGTAGCGCGTCTGCGCCAGTTGCCGCTTGACCTCCAGGTCCGGACAGTGGCGGGCCATGTTGTGACTGAAGAGGATCGCCTCGACCTCGATACCGTTCATCGTGATGATGCGGCACCGGGTGTACGGGTCACAGTGGTCGGGATCGATCGGCGTCACGTTCAGCTCGCGCCAGTTGCGCAACTGGCGGTCCAGCGGGATGCCGCGTTGTTCGAGCGGATTGAACGACATGCGAGTCTCCAAACTCTGGGGATCGGATCTGTTCCAGCGCGGACCGGAGGGGGAAACGCATATGCCTGTGCTTCATGCCTGTGGCCGCAGAACAGGAACGGATGGCAGCAGTCGGGCGCCCCTGAGCGGCGGGCCTGGGCAGAGGGAACAGGAGCCGGGTCGCCACGGCGCCGTAGTGCATGAGCTGGGCGCCGGTGGGCGGGGCGGGGCAAGGGCTCGGCGGCGGGTGGGCGCGGGCCTCGGCACGCCGACTCCGGTGTCCGGGTGAGTCAGCCGGCGATCGGGTGGCGCCCGCTCCCGTAGACGGGTACAAGGCTCCGGCAGCGGGTATCCGCAACAGCATGATCAAGCGCGCACTGTGGCAGGGACTGATCGCCGGCACCGCCGGAGGCGTCGTGATGACCCTCGGCGAGAAGGTGGAGCAGGCCATCACCAAGCGGCCCGACTCCCATGTGCCCGCCCGGGTACTCCAGCGTCTGACCGGCATGCCCGAACAGCCCGGCGAACAGCCCTTGCCGGTGAACTGGGCGATGCACTTCGGCCAGGCCGCGTTGCTAGGGGTGCTGCGCTCGGTCATGGCCCAGGCCGGGCTGCGCGGCCCCGCCGCTTCCGCGAAGTTCGCCGTGGTGCGCCTCACCAACGACCAGATCCTCGAGAACGCCACCGGCGTCGGGGCCCCGCCCTCCACCTGGCCGCGCCAGGAGCTGGCCGTCGACCTCCTGCACAAGGCCGTCTACGCCTTCGTCACCGGCGTCGTCGCCGACGCCTTGGCCGCGCGGAGCGGTCCGGGCCCCGGGCAACGACACGCCGCTCTTCGCCCCGGGCGGCGCGCCGACGCCGGGCCTCTTCCCCGGGGCGAGGCCTACGGCCGCTGAGGCGGCCGGGCCGTTCCGGCCCTTCGGGCTCAGAGTGACGGGCTGATCTGCCGGGCACCGGCTGACGGCGGCTGGGGCCGCCGTCTTCCTTCCTGTCCGACGTCTACGGCTCACGACGGTGCAAGGCGGCCTCAAGCGTCGGCCGGGCTGGGGCGGCGGTCCCGGAACCCCGCCTCACCGGGAGCGCGGCGCCTCGGGTTCGCACGTTCGGTGCAGGATGGGTGGGTGAGTACACCGACCCCTGAGACGGACATCACCCACCCCGTCCCGGCCACGGCAGAGACCGTCACCGTCCCCACCCCCGCAGGCGACGCCCGCATCACCTGGGCCCGCGCCGGCAGTCCGCGCACCGTGGTCGCCCTCGGCCACGGGGCGGGCGGCGGGATCGAGGCGCGGGATCTGGTGGCGCTGGCCGCCGCTCTGCCTTCGCGCGGGGTGAGCGTCGCGCTGGTCGAGCAGCCGTGGCGGGTCGCCGGGCGGAAGGTGGCGCCCGCGCCGAAGACGTTGGATGTCGCGTGGCGGGCGGTGTGGCCGGTGCTGGCCGAGTCCTCGCTGCCCGTGGTCGCCGGTGGGCGCAGTGCGGGGGCGCGGGTGGTGTGCCGTACCGGGGCGGAGCTCGGGGCCCGGGCCGTGCTCGCGTTGAGCTTCCCGCTGCACCCGCCGGGGCGGCCGGAGCGGAGCCGGGCCGAGGAGCTGCTCGGTGCGGGGCTGCCGACGCTGGTGGTGCAGGGCGGCCGGGACCCGTTCGGGCGGCCGGAGGAGTTCCCGGCCGGGGAGCACGACCTGGTCGAGGTGGCGTACGGCGATCACGGTTTCGCCGTACCGAAGAAGGCGCCCGTCACGCAGGACGAGGCGCTCGCCGTGCTCACCGACGCGGTGGGGGAGTGGCTGGAGCGGCTGCCCGCGGCCTGACGCGGATCACCCGGGCGGCCGGGAATGCCGAGCCACCAGCGTCTGTTGTGCCGGTCGAAGGTCCTTCGACAGCGTTGACGACGAGAGGAAGTCCGCCGCATGGGTTCGACCATCTGCCCGAGCCGCGAGCGCGCCACCGGCCTGGAGTGGTCGGTGCTGCACGCGCCCGTGCGCACTCCCTCCGGCCGGGATCGCCGGGAAGTCCAGGAGCGTGGACTATCCTCCGATTCGGGCGGTCCGGACGGCGGACCCGCCACAACGCTGAAGGAGGTGGGTCCGGTCACGGGGACCGACGCGGGAAGCAAGGACGACGTGCCTGAGAAGCCCGAGGAGACCTCGGCGGAGCGGACCGCGCGGTTCGAGCGGGACGCGCTCGCCTTCCTCGACCAGATGTACTCGGCGGCCCTGCGGATGACCCGCAACCCGGCCGACGCCGAGGACCTGGTCCAGGAGACCTACGCCAAGGCGTACGCGTCCTTCCACCAGTTCCGTGAGGGCACCAACCTCAAGGCCTGGCTCTACCGGATTCTCACCAACACCTTCATCAACTCGTACCGCAAGAAGCAGCGCGAGCCCCAGCGCAGTGCCGCCGAGGAGATCGAGGACTGGCAGCTGGCGCGAGCCGAGTCGCACATGTCGACCGGTCTGCGCTCCGCCGAGTCCCAGGCGCTGGACCACCTTCCCGACTCCGACGTGAAGTCCGCCCTCCAGGCGATCCCCGAGGAGTTCCGCATCGCCGTCTATCTGGCCGATGTCGAGGGCTTTGCCTACAAGGAGATCGCCGACATCATGGGTACACCCATCGGGACGGTCATGTCCCGTCTGCACCGCGGCCGCCGCCAGCTGCGCGGCATGCTGGAGGACTACGCCCGTGAGCGCGGGCTGGTCCCCGCCGGTTCGGGGGCGAGCGCGGCGGAACCGAACGAGCGGAAAGGCGCGGGCTCATGAGCTGCGGAGAGCCGCACGAGACGGATTGCAGTGAAGTCCTCGACCATCTCTACGAGTTCCTCGACCACGAGATGCCGGACAGCGACTCCAACAAGATTCGCACGCACTTCGACGAGTGCTCCCCCTGCCTGGAGAAGTACGGTCTGGAACAGGCCGTCAAGAAGCTGGTCAAGCGTTGCTGCGGCCACGACGACGTCCCCTCGGACCTCCGCGACAAGGTCATCAGCCGCCTGGACATGATCCGCGCGGGCCAAGCGGTCCCGCAGCACGACATAGTCCCCACAGAACCGGCGGACACTCCCTGATCAGGGGTACCCACCCCTGCTGCCGGGACAGCCGCCGACGAGGCGCGAGCGTGGGGCCGTACTCCGGTACGGCCCCACGCGCATGCAAGGACGCCCGCCGGGAGCCGGCCACCGACAGCCTGGTCGGCGCCGAGGCCGTCGGTGACCGCCGCCCCGGCGAATACCGGTCAGCCGGCCCCCGGGCAAGTCACTCGATGGAGCGACCCCGCGCCAAGGGGTCTGCAGCCCACGCCAGTGGGTAACCCATGGGTAATGAGCGACGCCCCAACCGTCCGTGGTTGGATGCGAAAGAGGACCCCGCCCCTCCCGGCCCAGCGGCCGGGGACAGGGTGAGGGGCCCGAAGGGACCGAACACCGGCAGGCGGGAATCGTGAGGATCTTCGGCAAGGGACGGCACCGCCCCTCCGCCTCCTGGCGGCAGGCGACCGACCGAGCGTTCACCTTGATCGGCGACGGCCGCTACGAGGACGCGGGCGCCCTGCTCACGCGCGCCGCCGACCTGGAGCCTTGGCTCTCCGAGTCCTGGTTCAACCTCGCCCTGCTCCACAAGTTCCGCCACGACTGGGAACAGGCCCGTACCGCGGGCCTGCGCGCCGTCGCCCTGCTGGACCGCGACACCGGCGCCCCCGACTGGTGGAACGTCGGCATCGCCGCCACCGCCCTCCAGGACTGGCCGCTGGCCCGCCGCGCCTGGCAGGCGTACGGCCTGAAGGTCCCCGGGGACGCCGCCGCCTCCGGCGAGCCCGCCGGGATGGGCCTGGGCAGCGCCGCCGTGCGGATCTCCCCCGAGGGGGAGGCCGAGGTGGTCTGGGGCAGGCGGCTGGACCCGGCCCGTATCGAGGTGCAGTCGATCCCGCTGCCGTCCTCGGGCCGCCGCTGGGGCGAGGTGATCCTGCACGACGGCGTCCCGCACGGTGAGCGGACCACCACTTCGGGTGACACCTACCCGGTCTTCGACGAGATCGAGTTGTGGGCGCCCTCCCCGGTCCCGACCTGGGTGGTGCTGCTGGAGGCCCAGGCCCCGGCCGACCGGGACGCCCTGGAGCTGCTGGCCGCCGACGCCGGTTTCGCCGCGGAGGACTGGTCCTCCTCGGTGCGGTTGCTCTGCCGGACCTGCTCGGAGAGCCGGATGCCGAGTGACGAGGGCGGCGCCGAGCGCCACGTCGACCCGCACGACCACAGCGAGCCGGGCCAGCCGGGCCCGCTGGGCCACCGGACCACCGGCGGCGAGGGCGACCTGTGGGTCCCCGAGCGCGAGTGCGGCATCGCCGCCCCGCCCGCCCTGGTGCGCGGCCTGCTCGACGGCTGGGTCGCCGACAGTCCGGACACCCGGGCCTGGCGCGACCTCGAAGAGGTCTGCTGACCCGGCTCCGGCCCTTTCCGCCGCCTACCGGTCCACTCCTCGCGGCCGGCCGCGCCCGTGCCCCCGCGTAGGCTGTACGAGCACGGACAACGGTTTCCAGGAAGGCGCGGAAGCGGACATGGCGCAGCAGGACACGGAGCAGCAGGCGGTGGCGGGCGGTGTGCTGCCGGTCGACGACGAGGGGTTCGTCATCGACACGCAGGACACCGAGGAGCGCGAGGCGGCCTACCGCGCCCGCGGCACCGCGCGTCCGATCACGGTGGTCGGCAATCCCGTGCTGCACCGGGAGACCGAGGATGTGACGGTCTTCGACGCGGAGCTGGCCCAGCTGGTGGACGACATGTTCGCCAGCCAGCGGGCGGCGGAGGGCGTGGGCCTGGCCGCCAACCAGATCGGTGTGGACAAGAAGGTCTTCGTCTACGACTGCCCGGACGACGAGGGCGTCCGCCACGTCGGCGTGGTCGTCAACCCGGTCCTGGACGAGCTCCCCTCCGAACGCCGTGTGCTGGACGACTCCAACGAGGGGTGCCTCTCGGTCCCCACCGCCTACGCGGAGCTGGCCCGCCCCGACTTCGCGGTGGTGCGCGGCCAGGACGAGAAGGGCAACCCGATCGTGGTGCGCGGCACCGGCTACTTCGCCCGCTGCCTCCAACACGAGACGGACCACCTCTACGGCTACCTCTACATCGACCGGCTCTCCAAGCGGGAGCGCAAGGACGCCCTGCGGCAGATGGCCGAGGGCACCCCGCGCTACGAGACGGTCCCCAACGACTGAGGCAGCGTCCTGTCAGGGCTGAGGCCGTCCCGCGACCGAGGCGCGGCCGCGTCCGCCTCCGGCACCCCGCCGCATCCACCACCGCCCCGCTCTTCCCGTACGGGAGGCGGGGCGGTGGTGCGTGGCGGGGTGCCGTCCGTGTTCCGGACCGTTTCCCTCCCGGACCCGTCCCGTCCGCGTCTCCCCGGTCCGGCACCTCGCATGATCCGTTTTCAGACAGTCTTGGCGATCTTCACGTCGGCGAGGGGTAGCGAATGAAGCAAATCTGTTCCCTGATTGGTCAGTTGTAGTGCTCAATGGAAAGGGCGGGGGGATACACCACCGCACGGCGCCCCGCTCGGGGTGGGGCGTCGGCAGAAAGCGGATGAAAGGGGTTTGTTCGTGCCTGCTTTCCCACACAGCACCGCACGGGCGCAGACGACTTCGGTGCCCGAGGCGCTGGCGTTGCCTGTGGTCGAACAAGCGTTTCCGCGACATCGCCATGAGTATTGGCCAAAGCTTCAGGTGGAGTCCCGCGCCTGGCTGCTCGAAAAGCGCCTGATGCCCGCCGACAAGGTCACCCGCTATGCGGACGAGCTGCGCTACACCGATCTGATCGCCGGCTACTACGTCGGAGCCCCGCGCGACGTCATCTCGGCGATTTCCGACTTCAGCACCTGGTTCTTCGTCTGGGACGACCAGCACGACCGCGACGCCGTCCACGGGCGGAGCGCCGCCTGGTACCGGCTGAGCGCGGAGCTGCACACCGCGCTGGAGGCGCCGGGGGAGCACCTGGCCCACCCGGAGCCGCTGGTGGCGGCCTTCGCCGAGACCATCCACCGGCTGAACGGCTTCCTCAGCCCGGCCTGGAACGCCCGGTTCGCCCGCCACTTCCACGCCATCGTCGGCGCCTACGACCAGGAATTCGAGAACCGGGTCACCAAGGTCACCCCGAACGTGGCCGATTACATCGAATTGCGGCGCCACACCTTCGGTCACGACGTCTGGATCGACCTGCTCGAACCCACCGCGGGCCGCGAAGTTCCCGAAACCCTCCGCACCAGCGGACCGTTCACCGCCGCAGCCCGGTACTGCCAGGATTTCTCCGCCTGGTACAACGACCTCTGCTCGCTTCCCAAAGAACTCGCGGGCGACGATCAGCACAACTTGGGAATCAGCCTGATACGCCACGAGGGGCTCTCCCTCGAAGAGGCCGTGGCGGAGGTGAGGAAACGCGTGGAGAACTGCGTCACCGCATTCGTGTCGGCGGAGAAGGAACTCCGGGAACTCCTCGCCGGACATCTCGCCGCCCTGCCCGGCGGAGCCGAATCCGAAGAGGCGAGATCCGTCGCCGCGGCCGTGGAATCGACCCTCTTCAACATGCGGAACTGGTTCTCCTCCGTCTACTGGTTCCACCATGAATCCGGCCGCTACCGCGTCGAGAGCTGGGACGACCGGAGCAATCCGCCCTACGTCAGCGATCTGGCAGGTGACGCGTGAGCGCCGAGTCCACCACCGCCCGCCCGGCCGCACCGGGACCGCGCACCGCGCCCCTGGTGGCCGGCAGCGTGCCCGTGCTCGGCCACGCCCCGAGCCTCGTCCGCGACCCGCTGGCCTTCCTCACCGGGCTGCGCGACCACGGCGACCTGGTCCGCGTGAAACTCGGCCCCAAGACGGCGTACGCGGTCTGCGCGCCCGAACTGGTCGGCGCGCTGCTGCGCAACTCCCAGGAGTTCGCGGTCGGCGGGCCGCTCTGGGAGAACCTGGAGGTCCTGCTCGGCAAGGGCGTGGCCACCAGCAACGGGGCCGACCACCGCAGGCAGCGCCGCATGATGCAGCCCGCCTTCCGGCCCGAGCGGATCGCCTCCTACGCCACCGTGATGGAGGAGGAGGCGCGGGCCATGACCGACCGCTGGCGGGACGGGCAGGTGGTCGACATCGGCGCCGAGACGTTCAGCTGCGCGGTCCGGGTGGTCGCCCGCTCGCTGCTGGAGGTCGACTCGATCGGCGCCAAGGCCGACCGGATCAGCTCCTCGCTGCACACCGTCTTCAGCGGCCTGTACCGGCGGATGATCCTCTCCTTCGGGCCGCTGCACCGGCTGCCGACCCCCGCCAACCGGCGGTTCGAGCGGGCCCTGGCCGATCTGCACCAGCTCGTCGACGAGGTGATCGCCGAACGCCATGCCGAAGGCAAGGGTCCCGACGATCTGCTCGACATTCTGCTGACTTCCGAGGACGGAGAAGGCAGGCCACTCAGCGATCAGGAGATTCACGACCATCTCGTCTCGCTGATCGTCGCCGGGGCTGAGAATGTCGCCTCGACACTCGCCTGGTGCTTCCAGCTCCTCACCGAACACCCGGCAGAGGAACAGCGGGTGGCCGAGGAAGCACTATCCGTGGCGCCGGACCGGCCGGTGGATTTCGGCGATCTGGCCGCCCTCGGCCACACCCGGAATGTCATCGTCGAATCGATGCGGATACGCCCCGCGGCGTGGATATTCACCCGCCGTGCCGTCACCGACACAGAACTCGGTGGCTATCGCATTCCAGCCGGAGCCGACATCATCTACAGCGCGTACGCGATGCAACACGATCCGCGCTCATTCGACCGGCCCGGCGTCTTCGACCCGGACCGGTGGATTCCTGAACGGGCCGAAACGGTACCGCAGTACGCGATGATGCCGTTCAGCACGGGCAACCGGAAATGCCCCGGCGACCACTTCAGCATGGTCGAGGCCACGCTGGTGCTCGCCACCGTGCTGCCCCGCTGGCGGCTCGTCCCCGTCCCCGAGACCGACCCGGCGCCCCGGATCGGGATCACCCTCCAGCCCAAGCGGGCCGTCTTCCGCGTCGAGCCCCGCTGAGACGTACGTACCAGGCACCACGCACCCCACGCACGGGCGCCCGCCGCCCGGCCCTCAGGACGAGGGGCCGGACTGGGTGGCGGGCG
>NZ_JBHXJE010000074.1:0-16538 GCF_042723275.1 Streptomyces sp. NPDC058373
CCTCCACACCTACAACCACCACCGCTGCCACACCGCACTCGACGGGCACCCACCCATCAGCCGCGTCAACAACGCTGCGGGTCAATACACCTAGCGGTTGGGAGAGGCGGACGGGTGAGGGCTGTCGGCGGGGGCGCCCTTTCGCGGTGTCCGGCCCCGCCCTGCCGCCGCCCGGGCAGGGGCCCGGGTGTGTCGGGCACCAGGACTTCGGGCCGGGGCGCCGAGAAGCACGCCGGAGCACCGGACAGCGCTTCTGAGGGCGGTCTCGGAACGGAGCCGGCCTAGCGGGCGGTGGATTCCGTCTCGGACGGAGCCTCGTCCGGGCCCTGCCCGGGGTGGAGGCGGGTCAGGAGGTAGCGGGTGAGAGCGCCGGCCGTCGGGTGGGTCCACATCACGGTGGTGGGGATGTCCAGGGCCAGTTCGCGCTGCAGGCGGTTGCGCAGGGCGATGGCCATGAGCGAGTCGAGGCCGAGCGTGACCAGGGACGTACCGGCGTCGAACCGGTCCGTCCCCAGACGCAGGACCGCGGCGATGTGGCCGAGGACCTCCGGCTCCAGCAGCCGCTGTCGCTGCTGGAGGCTGTCCGTCTCGCGCAGAGCCTCCAGCAGGGAGCTGCGGGCGCCGGCGGGTTCCGCACCCGCCGCAGGCGCGGCCAGCTCGGCGAAGAAGGCGGTGCGACCGGTGGCGGGATAGGAGTCCAGCCACCGGGGCAGGTCGACGGGCGTGTAGGCGGTGCGGTCGCGTTGGTGGCAGAGAATCCGTTCCAGGGCGGAGACGCCCTCCTCGGGCGTGATCATGGCGTAGCCGCGCTCCTGCATCCCGGCACCGCGGCCGACCTCCGCCCACGGGCCCCAGTTGACGCAGACGGCCGGCAGCCCTTGGGCCCGCCGCCAGGAGGTGAACTCGTCCAGCCAGGCGTTGGCGGCCGCGTAGGCGCCCTGCCCGGGGTTGCCGAGGAGGGAGGCGGCGGACGAGAAGGTGACCCACCAGTCCAGCTCCTGGCCTTCCACGGCGTGGTGGAGCAGCCAGGCTCCCGTCGCCTTGGGGCGCCAGACCCTCTCCAGGAGGGCGGCGGAGAGATTGGCGACGGTGGCGTCCTCGATGACGGCCGCGGCGTGGACGACCCCGCGCAGGGGGTGGCCCGTGCCCAGGGCGGTCGCGACGAGTGAGCCGGCGACGCCCGGCTCGGCGAGGTCCCCGCTCACGACCTCGACACGGGTGCCGAAGTCCTCGGTGACGGCGTCGAGGGCGGCGCGGGTGGCCGCCGTGGGAGCGCTTCGGGAGGTGAGCACCACGGCGGCCGCCCCTCGCTCGGCCAGCCACCGGGCGACCAGGAGTCCCAGTCCGCCGAGCCCACCCGTGACCAGGTAGCTTCCGTCGGGCCGGACGACGGGGACGTCCTCGGGGCGTACGGGCAGGGTGTCGGTGCCGGAGGCGGGCCAGGTGAGGACGAGTTTGCCCGTGTGCCGGGCGGAGGCCATGGTGTGGAACACCGACGCCGCCTCGGCGACGGGGTGTTCGGTGACGGGCAGCGGCGGCAGGGTGCCTTCCGCGAGCATGCCGCTGAGCTCGCGGTAGCCCTCGGCGAGCAGGTCGGGGTCCTGCCGCATCATCATCAGCACGTCGACGCCTGTGAAGGTGACGTTGCGGCGGAAGGGCAGCAGCCCCAGACGGGTGTTGGCGTAGATGTCCCGCTTGCCGAGTTCGACGAACCGGCCGCGGTGCGCGAGCAGGTCGAGACCGGCGGACTGCGCCGCCCCCGTGAGGGAGTTGAGTACGACGTCGACGCCGCGGCCCTCGGTGAGATCGCGCACCTGATCGGCGAAGTCCAGGGAGCGCGAGTCCATGACGTGCGGGACGCCCAGGCCGCGCAGGTACGCCCGCTTGGCCTCGCTGCCCGCGGTGGCCCAGACCTCCGCGCCACAGGCCCGCGCGAGGTTCAGCGCGGCGAGCCCGGTGCCGCCGCTCGCCGAGTGGATGAGCACCTTCTCCCCCGGCCGGATCCGGGCGATGTGCCGCAGGGCGTACCAGGCGGTCAGGTAGGCGCACGGCAGGGCGGCGGCCTGCGGTGTGCCGAGCCCGTCCGGTACCGGCAGAAGACAGTCGGCACGGACGGTGGCGAAGGAGGACATGACCGCGGACTGGGCCCCCTCCACGAACATGGCGGCCACCCGGTCGCCCACCCGCACCCCCCGGACACCGTCCCCGACGGCGGTGACCACGCCCGCGCCGTCGAAGGCGCAGACGTCAGAGCGCTCCTCCCCGGTGCTGAAGCGCTGGTAGACGCCGAGGGCCTTCAGGACGTTGATGAAGTTCACGCTGGTGGCTTCGATCCGGATCTCGGCCTCACCCGGCCCGGGCGGACGGCGGGACTGGGCCACGAACTCGAAGGAGTCCAGATCGCCGGGGCGCGCGAGGTGCAGGGCCACCCGGTCGTGCCCGTGGGCGACCGTCCTGCGGCGGCGCTCGCGTTCGTCCAGCGGGGCGCTGCGCAGGTGCGCCAGGTGGCGGCGCCCGTGCCGGTAGGCGACCTCGTCCTGCTCGTCAGGGCAGGACAGCAGTTCCGCGGCCACTTCCGTGACGGGCGTCCGCGGAGCGAGGTCCAGGACGGTGGGGCGCAGTTCGGGGTGCTCGTAGCTCAGCACCCGCACGAGCCCGCGCAGGCCGGCCTGTGCCAGGTCAGGCCGGTCGCCGGGCGCGACCTGCTGAGCGGCGTGGGTGACGGTCCACAGGCGCGGCGGCGCCCCGTCGCCGGCGGTCAGCGTGAGCGCGCGGGCCGTTTCCGCCAGGCGGCCGACCTGCTCCCGCGCTCGGCGGTCGGGCGACGCGCTGTCGGGCCCCGTGCCGGTTGCGGGCAGATACACCACGGCCCGCTGTGCCGGTGCGCCGGGCTCGGCCGGCGTCACGGGTGCGGTGGCGTCCCCCGAGGTGCCGTCCGCGGCGAGCGTCCGGATCTCCACGGTGGCGCCCCGCTCCCTCAATGCCTCCCCCAGCTCGGTCGCGTACGCTTCGCGGCCGGCTTCCGCCAGGAGGGCCCAGGCGCCGGAAGCCTCCTTTGGCGCCTGGCGTTCACCGGGCTCCCACGAGGCTTGGAGCAGACGGTTGGCGAAGCGCTCCTGCGCGCTCTCGGCGGGTACGTGGCAGAACTCCACCCCGGTGGCGTCCGCGACCACGGTCCCGTCGTCGGCCCAGAGCCGGAAGTCCGCGGTGTACCGGTCGCTGTCCACCAGTCGGAGGGTGACCAGGCAGTATCCGCTGAGCGGAACCGTGCCGTACAGCCGCAGCGCCTCCAAGCCCCGCGGCAGGATGCCGCCGACGGGCACCCTGCCGGTGCGCAGTACGGCGCCCGCGACCGCCTGAAGGCACGTGTCCAGCGCGACGGGATGGCAGTGCAGTGCCTGGGCGCCGGCCCGGCCCTCGTCCGGTACCCGGAGACGGGCCAGGAGGCGGGCACCCGCGCGATCGGCCGGCGTCCCGTCGGTGTGCAGGGCCTGCAGTCCGAGGAAGGGCGGGCCGTGGTGCACACCGCGTTCCTCGCGCATCTGCCGGTACACCTCCGCGGGGTCCGCGGGGTGCGGGAACTCCGCGAGCAGGCGGTGCGGGTCGCAGCTCTCGGGGAGGGGTTCGCCCTCCGCCGTGAGGTGCAGGACTGCCTGGGCGTGCTGGACGGGGGTGCCGTCGGCAGCCGTGCTGACCACCCGCCAGCGGGCGGTGTCCGGACCGGCCGCCTCGGCGGTGGCGGTGACGGACGTGCCCTCGGACGTCGGCAGCAGCAACCGCTGCAGGTCCATGCCGGTGAGGCGCAGGCGCTCGGGACCCGCGGCGAACAGGTCGTCGGCTGCGGCGAAGGCCATCTCGCACAGAGCGGCACCGGGCACCACGGCGACGCCGTCGACCCGGTGCGTGTCGAGCCAGGGCAGGGCCGTGGGGGTGATGCTGGTCTGCCAGAGGTGGCGGCCCTCGCCGTCGAGATCCGCGGTGTGCGGTCCGGTGAGCGGGTGCGGTGCGGGCAGCGAGCGGGGCCCGGCCGACTGCCGCAGCGGCGAAGGCCCGACGACGTACCTCGTGCGTTCCCAGGTGGTCGGCGGTACGTCCACCAGGGAGCCCTCGCCGTAGCGGTCGGCCCAGTCCAGCGGATGGCCGGCGCAGTGCAGCGCCCCTACATGGGTGTGGAACGCCAGCGCGTCGTCGGTGTCGCGCAGCAGGGAGGGCACGACCGCGGTGCCGGTGTGGCCGTGCGCGGCCAGCGTGGCCTGCACCGGGTGGGTCAGCACCGGGTGCGGGCCGATCTCGACGAACAGCCGGTACCCGTCCTCGGCCGCGGCCCGCACCGCGTCGGTGAAGCGCACCACCCGGCGGAGGTTGTCCGACCAGTACGCGGCGTCGAAGACGCCATGCTCGCGCGGGTCGTCGGTCACGGTGCTGTAGAAGGCCGCTCCCGGCGACCCGCCGACGACGCCGGCGAGCGCGTCGGCGAGGTCGGGCAGGAGGGGGTCCATGTGGGCGGTGTGCGAGGCGACATCCACCTCGATCACGCGGACGCCCACGCCGCGGGTGTCCCACTCCTCGGCGAGGCGGCGGATGCGGTCGGCGTCCCCGCCGACGACGGTGTTCTCCGGCGACGCCAGGACCGCGACGGTCACGCCCCGCACGTCCTGTTCCGCCAGCAGACGTTCGACCTCGTCGCGTCCCAGGGCCACCGACGCCATCAGGCCCTGCCCGGCGGTCCGCAGGATCAGCCGCGAGCGGCGGCAGATGACCCGCACCCCGTCCCGCGTGCTCAGTGCTCCCGCGGCGACCGCGGCGGCGACCTCCCCCATGGAGTGGCCGATCACGGCCGCCGGTTCGACACCGTGGGAGCGCCACATCGCCGCCAGAGCCAGCTGGACGGCGAAGATCACTGGCTGGACCCGGTCGAACCCCCGCACCACCTCCGGGTGGTTCAGGGTCTGCCGCAGAGAGAAACCGGACTCCTCGGCCACCAGCGGTTCGAGTTCGTCGATGACCCGGGTGAAGTGAGGGTCGCGGTCGAGCAGTCGGCGGCACATGCCCGCCCACTGCGACCCGTGCCCCGAGAAGACCCACACCACGCCCTTCCCGGCGTCCGGCACCGTCCTGCCGGTCGCCACTCCCGCGGAGAGCGCGCCGCCGGCCGCCAGTTCCTCCAGGCGCGCCAACAGCTCCGGCCGGTCGGCGGCGACCACGGCGGCGCGTTCCTTGGCGGGCGATCGCCGCACGGCCAGCGTGTGCGCCACGTCGCCCAGCGGAACCCGCGCCCCCTCGTCCCTCAGCCACCGGGCCAGACGCCCGGCCGCGCTCCGCAGGGCCACGGGCGTGCCGGCGGAGAGCGGGAACACGCGCAAGGCCGCGCCGTCCCGGGCCGGACCGCGATCACCGGTGGGGGCCGGGCGGGTCGCGGGCCGGGCTGGGGGGAAGGCGGGCGGCTGCTCCAGCACGACGTGCGCGTTGGTGCCGCTGATGCCGAAGGAGGAGACCGCGGCCAGTCGGGCACCGTTGCGCACCGGCCACTCCGTCGTGTCGGTGGGCACGAACAGCCGGGTCCCGCTGGGGTCGATCTGCGGATTCCAGCTGTTGAAGTGCAGGCTGGCCGGCACCATGCCGTGCCGCAGGGAGGCGATGGCCTTCAGCAGCCCCGCCACGCCCGACACCGGTTCGGTGTGGCCGATGTTCGTTTTCACCGAGCCCAGCGCGCACCGGTCGCGGCCCTTGCCGTAGACCGCGGCCACCGCCGCGAACTCGATGGGGTCGCCCACCGCCGTGCCCGGGCCGTGCGCCTCCACCATCCCGACGTCACCGGCCTCCACACCCGCGCGCTCCAGCGCCAGGCGGTACAGATCGATCTGTGCGGGCTCCGAGGGCGCGCTGAGCCGCGTGCCCCGGCCGTTCTGGTTGACCGCCGTGCCGCGCACCACCGCGAGCACCCGGTCCCCGGCCCGTGCCGCGTCCGACAGGCGCTTGAGTACGACCACGCCGCAGCCCTCTCCGCGGACGTAGCCGTCGGCGCCGGCGTCGAAGGCGTGGCAGCGGCCCGTTGGGGAGAACACTCCCCACAGCGCGGGGGCGATGACCCCCTCGGGTCCCAGGGACAGCATGGCCGCCCCCGCCAGGGCGACGTCCGTCTCACCGGTCCGCAAGCTCTGGCAGGCGGTGTGGACGGCGACCAGTCCGGAGGCGCAGGCGCTCTCCATGACGACCTGCGGGCCCTTCAGGTCCAGCATGAATCCCACGCGTCCCGGTCCGATGCTGTCGAAACCGGTGTACATCGCGTAGGCATCGACCTCTTCCAGAGGCCGCTGCACGCGCAGCATGTAGTCCTTCTGGTAGACCCCGAAGAACATGCCGGTCCGCGTGCCGGACAGTCGCCGGGTCGGGATTCCGGCGTGTTCGACGGCCTCCCAGGTCACTTCGGAGAGCAACCGGTGCTCCGGGTCCACCCACGGAGCTTCCTGGGCGTTGATGCCGAAGAACTCCGGCTCGTAGGCGTAGACGTCGCCGTCCAGAAAGCAGCCGTGGCGCAGCCGGTCCGCCACCGGAGCGGGGAGACCGGCCAGTTCCGCCTGTTCCCATCGCTCGCCCGGCACCTCCCGTACCGTCTCCCGACGCGCCATCAGCAAGCGCCACAGCGAGGAGAGGGAGTCGGCTCCCCCGGGGAGCCGGCAGGCGGCACCTACGATCGCGATCGGCTCGTCCTGGCTCGCTCCGGGCCGCTCGATGGCGGTGTGTGCATGCATGGGCCGTCCGTCCTTCGCCACGAGGAAGCTGGAAGGCAGCCGGGAACTGACCCGCTCCGCCACGCCTTGGGATCGAACGCGCAAGGCTCCCGACCATTTCGGCACGTGGCGGGGCGGAACGCCAAGGGCGTACAGGCTCCGAGCGGGAGCACGTTGTCGGGCGTTAGAGCCCCAACGCGTCAGGTTCAGCCGCCCGGGTGGCCTCTTGTACGATCATCGGCTTCACGGTGGGTGACGAGCCGGCCGCGCGCACGGACCGTCCGCTCCGCCCGGGTGTTCTTCTGCCGGGTGCCGCTCGGCGACTACGAACGGGGCCGGCTTCCGCCGGGTCAGGAACACCTTCGAGCCGGGGAGCGGCGGCACGGTCGCACACGCCGTCCGGCGGCGCGGGCCCTGAGGGGTCAGTCCGCCGCGGGGGGCTCGGTGACCAAGGTGCCGTGGAAGCCCCGGATGTGGTGTTCGACGAGGTCGGCTGCCGCGGGGCCGTCGCCTTCACGGACGAGGGCGAGGAGGGCGGCGTGTTCGGCGTTGAGGGCGGCTGCGGTGGCGGGCCAGTCCTCGGCGGCTTCGAGGGCGTCGAGGATCAGGGGGCGTACCGACTCGCGGACCGCCGAGGTGAGGGTCGAGGTGAGCTGGTTGCCGGAGCTGCGGGCGATCTGGACGTGGAAGCTGGTGTCCAGGTCGTTGAAGTCGGGGACGGTGATGTCCGGTTCCTGCATGCGGCGCAGGGTCTCCTCGGCCTCGGCGAGGTCTTCGGGGGAGGCGTGGGTGGCGGCCGCCTCGAAGCTGGAGCGTTCGAGCAGCACGCGGGCCTCCAGGACGTCCTGGAGGTTGTAACTGCCGAGGGCCACGTGGAGGCGGAGGAGGCGGCCGAGGGCGTCGTCGGGGTTGCGGACGATGCGGGCGCCCGCGTCGGGGCCGCGTCCGGCGTGGGCGACGAGGACGCCGATGGTCTCCAGGACGCGCAGGGCCTCGCGGAGGGCGGAGCGGCTGACGCCGAGGACGGGGGCGAGTTCGCGTTCGGGGGGCAGCCGGTCACCGGCCTTGAGCTCGCCCGCGACCACCTGTTCCTCGATGCTCTCCAGTACCAGTTCGTGCGTACGCGACTGGCGTACGGGGCGCCATTCGGCGGCCATGGGCACCTCCCTGGGTCACTGGGGCTGTTCGCATCGAAACTATGTCACACCTCTCTTATGGTCCGACCACATGACGGCGGCCTGTGCCATGGGTAAGGCACGGGCCGCCGTAAGGCCTCGGGGTCAGGGCTGGTGGGTCAGGTCCAGGGCGGCGCGGACGACGCTCTCGGTGTCGATGCCGTGGTGGCGGTAGACGTCGTCGAGGGTGCCGGACTGGCCGAAACGGGTGACGCCGAGCGGGGTGACCGGGGTGTTGTGGACCGTGCCGAGGAAGGCGAGCGTGTGGGGGTGGCCGTCGAGCAGGGTGACCAGCGGGGTCGCCCGGTCGGCGGGGAACGCCTGGTCGAGGACCCACTGCGGGGCGTCGTCCAGTCCGCGGCGGGACTGCAGGGCGCGGAAGAGGAGGCCGGGGCTGGTGACGCAGACGACGTCGGCCGCGATGCCGAGGGCGGCGAGGCGGTCGGCCGCGGCGAGGGCCTCGGGGACCATCGCGCCCATCGCGGCGAGGGTGACGTCGGGGGCGCCGGGGGCGCGGCGCAGGCCGTAGGCACCGGCCACGGCCTGGCGGCGGCGGCGTTCGCGGGCGGCCGGGTCGGCGGGCACGGCGGCCAGCGACTGGTCGACGGGGCGGGTGGAGAGCCTGAGGTACGCCGAGCTGCCGTCGGGCCTGCCGAGGAGGGCGAGGGCGGCGAGGACGCACCACTCGGTGTCCTGGGCGAAGGCGGGCTCCCAGGTGACGCAGCCGGGCTGCTCCAGGCCGAGGGAGGGGGTGGTGACCGACTGGTGGGCGCCGCCCTCGGGGGCGAGGGTGACGCCGGAGGGGGTGCCGACGAGGAGCGACTGGCCGCCCGCGTAGATGCCGAACTGCCACGGCTCCAGGGCGCGGTTGACGAACGGGTCGTACATGATGCCGATGGGCAGCAGGGGCTGGCCCCAGCGGCTCCAGGTGGCGCCGAGTTCGCCGAGGAGGCCGACCAGGTTGGTCTCGGCGATGCCGAGTTCCACGTGCTGGCCGGTGGGGTTCTCACGCCAGTGCAGGATCGTCTCGGCGTCGTCGGCGAACCAGTCGACGCGTTCCGTGGGCGACCAGACGCCGACCTTGTTGAGCCAGCCGCCGAGGTTGGTGGAGGAGGAGACGTCGGGGCTGACGGTGACCACGCGGGCGGCGGCCTCGGGGGCGCCGCGGCTGAGGTCGAGCAGGGTGCGGCCGAAGGCCTGCTGGGTGGTGCCGGTGCCGCCCGGGTTGCGGCCGAAGTCGGTGGGGACCGGGGGCGGGACGACCCGTTCGACGGGCGGGCGGCGCAGCGCGTCGGCGCGTGCGGCGCAGAGCCGGGCGGCGGCGCCGCCGGCGGGCAGCGGGCGCCAGGGGTCGTCCAGGTCGGACCCGGTGCGGGCGGCGAGGTCGGCGAGCTGGTCGCGGGTGAGGAGCGAGGAGTGGTTCTGCGGGTGCCCCTCGCTGTGCAGGCCGCGGCCCTTGACGGTGTACGCGAGGACCACGGTCGGGCGGGTGTCGTCGATCGCCGCGTAGGCGTCGAGGAGGGCGCCGAGGTCGTGGCCGCCGAGGTTGCGCACCGCGCTGTGCAGGGCGTCGTCGCCGAGGGTGGCGATGAGGCGGGCGAGGGGTTCGCGGGTGGAGCCGGTGCCGGGGAGGCGTTCCCTGAGCTGGTCGGGGGTGCAGCGCAGGAGGCGCTGGTACTCCGGGTTGCCCATGGTGTCCAGGCGGGTGCGCAGGGCGTCGCCGCCGGGGCGGGAGAAGAGTTCGGTGAGCTGCTCGCCGTACTTGAGGGTGAGGACCTGCCAGCCGGCCGCCTCGAACATGCCGGCGAGGCGTTCGGCGGAGAGGGCGGGGACGACGCGGTCCAGGGACTGGCGGTTGAGGTCCACGATCCAGACCACCTCGCCGAGCCCGGCGACCATCGGGTCCTGGACCGCCTCCCAGCAGGCGCCCTCGTCGAGTTCGGCGTCGCCGAGGAGGGCGTACTGGCGGCCGGCGCCCGCGCCGGGGAAGCGGCCCTCCACGTAGCGGCGGGCGAGGGCGCCCCAGACCGGGGCGGTGGCGCCGATGCCGACGGAGCCGGTGGAGTAGTCCACGGGGTCGGGGTCCTTGGTGCGGCTCGGGTAGCTCTGGAGGCCGCCGAAGGATCGGAGGGTCGTGAGGGCCTCGGCGGGCAGCTCGCCGAGGAGGTGGTTGACGGCGTGCAGGGCCGGGGAGGCGTGCGGCTTGACCGAGACGCGGTCGTCGGCGGTCAGCTCGTGGAACCAGAGCGTCGTCATGATCGACACCATCGAGGCGCAGGACGCCTGGTGGCCGCCGACCTTGAGGCCGGTGGGGTTCGGGCGGACGCGGTTGGCGTGGTCGATGGTGGCGGCGGAGAGCCACAGCACACGCCGCTCGATCTCGCCGAGGGCGGCGAGCAGCTCCTGCCGGTCACCGCGCGGGTACGTCGTCGTATCCGGGACCATCACAGAACCTCCGGGGCGGGCGGCCGGCGCTGGCCGCGAGGTGGGAACAAGTGGCGCGGGGCCGTCCGGGACGCGGACGGCGGGCGGGCCGCGGCCCCCGGCCGGAGGGGGGACGCCGGGGGTGCGGGCACCAAGTGATCGTTGTGGTTCGTCAGTAGACATTCCCTCTCCCGATTGCACAAGATACGACTGTCTGGTTGAGCATTCTGCTCAATCTCGGGGATTCGGGAGGTGAGTCGATTGAGCACCGTGAACCACGGCGGGGCGATCGACGCGACGGACGCGCGGATCCTGCTCGCGCTGACGGAGGAACCGCGGGCCACCGCGGTGGCGCTGACGGAGCGGCTCGGCCTGTCGCGCAACACGGTGCAGGCGCGCTGGAACCGGCTGGAGCGGGACGGCACGCTCGGCCCGTTCGCCCGCCGGGTGGACACGGCCGCGCTGGGGTACCCCCTGACGGCGTTCGTGACGATGCGGGTGGACCAGTTGCGCCTGACAGAGGTGGGGGCGGCGCTCAGCGGCATCCCCGAGGTGGTGGAGGTGTACGGGCTGAGCGGGGAGATCGACCTGCTGGCCCGGGTGGTGGCGGCCGACGCGGACGACCTGTACCGGATCGCGGGGCAGCTCCACGCCACGCCCGGGGTGGAGCGCAGCAGCACGGCCCTGGCCATGAATCAACTGGTGCCGCACCGGCTGACCCCGCTCCTGGAGCGGGCCGCCGAGGGCGCGGGAAGGCGGCGCGGGTGAGCCGCCGCGGGCGCCTGGCGTGCGGCCTGGCCGCGCTGCCGCTGCTGCTCGCCGGGTGCGGGACGTCCGCCGGGGCGCCGGGGCCGGAACCGGAGGCGAGCGAGGCGCGGGCCCCGGTGGCGCCGCCGCGCGGGGCCGGGCTGGACTATCAGCTCGGCGGCGCGTACCGGCCGGACGACGACGTCCAGGTGGTGGTCCGCGACCACGGGGCGCGGCCCGCCCGGGGGCTGTACAACGTCTGCTACGTCAACGCCTTCCAGGCCCAGCCGGGCGCCCGGGGCTGGCCCGAGGAACTGCTGCTGCGGGACGGGCGGGGGCGGGAGGTGATCGACGAGGAGTGGGACGAGGTTCTGCTCGACCTCTCCACCGAGGAGTTGCGGCGCGCCGCGGCCGACCGGGTGGGGCGGTGGATCGACGGCTGCGCCCAGCGCGGTTTCGACGCCGTCGAGCCGGACAACTACGACAGCTTCACCCGCTCCGGCGGACTGCTGGACGCCGCCGACGCCCAGGCCTTCCTGGCCCTGCTGGTCGAGCGGGCGCACGCTCGCGGCCTGGCGGTGGCGCAGAAGAACACCGCCGAACTGGCGGGCGACCGGAAGCGCCTCGGGCTGGACTTCGCGGTGGCGGAGGAGTGCGGCCAGTACGAGGAGTGCGGGGTGTACGACGAGGCGTTCGACGGGCGGGTGCTGGTCGTGGAGTACACCCGCGCCGGACTGGACCGCGCCTGCGAGGCGGCCGACGGGCGGCTGTCGGTGGTGCTCCGGGACCGGGATGTGGTGCCGGAAGGGGAGGAGGGGTACGTGCGGGACGCCTGCTGAGGGGTGTGAGGGGCTGGGCGGAGGGGCTGTGCGGAGGGCCGCGGCTGCCGGCGGGGACAAGGTGAGCGGGTGGCGCCGGAGCCCGGGCGGAGTACGCGTACCGAGGGCGACACGGCGTCGGGATGGCGGCCGTCGGCCCACCGCCGGCCCGGACCGGTACAGACCGATTTCGCGAATGGACCAGACCAATGGCCCCCGCCGTCGTATCGTCGCGTGCGGCGCGGGCCGTCCGGTCTCGGCCGCAGCGGTGGCGCCTGCCCGGAACTCCTCAACTCCCCCACGCCCAAGGAGTGATGACCTCGTGTCCCGTAGAGGCACCCCCACCGTCGTCGCCGTCCTGGCCGCCGTCGCCGGACTGGTCCTGACCCTGCTCACCGGTCCCGCCGCCGCCCACGACCGGCACCGCCCGCACCATCCGCCGAAGCCCGCCTTCCCGGTGAGCGAGCGGCAGTTCGAGCGGATGTTCCCCGACCGGGACCCGTTCTTCACCTACGCGGGACTGCGCGAGGCGGCCGACGCCTTCCCCGCCTTCGCCCGCACCGGCGGCCCGGTCGTACGGCGGCAGGAGGCCGCCGCCTTCCTCGCCAACGTCAGCCACGAGACCGGCGGGCTCTTCTACAAGGTCGCGCAGAACGAGGAGACGTACCCGGTCTTCTGCGACACCACCCAGCCGTACGGCTGCCCGGCCGGGAACGACGCGTACTACGGGCGCGGCGCGATCATGCTGAGCTGGAACTTCAACTACAAGGCCGCCGGGGACCACCTCGGGCTCGACCTGCTGAACAACCCGTGGCTCGTCGAGGAGGACCCGGCCGTCGCCTGGATGACCGCGCTCTGGTACTGGAACACCCAGACCGGCCCGGGCACCATGACCGGCCACGACGCGATCACCGGGCGGCACGGCTTCGGCGAGACCATCCGCAGCCTCAACGGCAGCGCCGAGTGCGACGGCGGGAACCCGGCACAGATGGAGCACCGGGTCGACCTGTACAAGGAGTTCACCCGCGTCCTGCACACCCCGCGCGGGCACGGCCTGACCTGCTGAAACCGTACCGGGCCCGCCGCGCCGCCCCGCCCGCAGAAGTGCGTACGGCAGGCCGCCGGAGGCCGGGGCGCCGTCCGGTGCGCTCCCGGCCGGAAGCGGCGGGGGCGGCGGGGTGGGAGCTGCTGGGCGCCCGGGCGGGCCTGGGCCCCCACCCCGGCCGGGGGCGGCGGGTGCTGCCGGTGTGGCTGGCGGCGGGGCTCGTCGCGGCCCGCGGGCGGCGGTGCGCGGGGCCGGGCCGTGGCAGGCGGCCTCGGCGTCGGGGGCCGTGAGGGTGGCGGCGCTGCTGGTGGGCGGGGTGCGGACGGGGGCGGAGGGCCCACGGGGCCGCCTCCGGGCAGTCTCGGGACCAAAGTCCCTACCGTTGCTGAAAACGGTTGTCGTACCCTCGTGGGTATGGCACGCACCGACATACGCCCCGTGATCAAGCT
This sequence comes from Streptomyces sp. NPDC058373, assembly GCF_042723275.1. Taxonomy (NCBI): domain Bacteria; kingdom Bacillati; phylum Actinomycetota; class Actinomycetes; order Kitasatosporales; family Streptomycetaceae; genus Streptomyces; species Streptomyces sp. NPDC058373. The sequence continues at coordinate 13,390 of NZ_JBHXJE010000074.1, forward strand.
CCGCTCCTCCGCGGGCACCGGCTACACCTACGTGACCACCAAGAGCCGCCGCAACGATCCCGACCGGATCACGCTGCGGAAGTTCGACCCGGTCGCACGCCGCCACGTGGACTTCCGCGAGGAGCGCTGACCGCACCCCCTCAGGCCCGCCCGCCCCACCGGCGTGCGGGCCTTCGTCATGCCCGGGGAGCGGGCGGGTCCCGCGCACGGCGCACGCGCGGGCGAATTTTGCATGGTGTGCATTTTTGCGTAAAGTGCAGCGCGTGATGACGTCAGGTGCCGCGCTCGGCCTCCGCGAGCGCAAGAAGAGGGCGACCCGTGCCGCCCTCGGCGAGGCGGCGGTCCGCCTCGCGGTCGAACACGGCGCCGAGAACGTCACCGTCGAGATGATCAGCGAAGCCGCCGGGGTCTCCGCCCGCACCTTCTTCAACTACTTCGCCGCGCACGACGACGCCTTCGTGATGATCGACGCCGACCTGGCCCCCCGGGTCACCCGTGCCGTTCTCACGGCCCCCGAGGAGCTTCCGCCGCTGGAGGCGCTGCGTACCGCGCTCGCCGCCGAGCTGGCCGACGTCGAGGGCCAGTCGGAGCTGTGGTCGCTCCTGCCGGTCGTCCTGGACCGCTCCCCCCGGCTCTTCGCCCGGGTCATGGCGGCCCAGGCGGGCCAGGAGCAGGAGCTGGCGCACGCCATCGCGGTCCGGCTGGGCCGCGAGGTGCCGGAGGCCACCGACGCCTGCGGCGGCCGGGAGACCGGGCTCTACGCCCAGTTGCTGGCGGGCGTGGCGGGCACGGCCGTACGCGTCTCGGTGGGGCACTGGTGCACCCACCCCGACACCCCGTTCTCCAAGGTCTTCCACGAAGTCTTCGACCAGCTGGCGGCCGGGCTCACCGCCCCCGTCGCACCGGCCGGGGCCGACCGGTGAGGCCGCCCCGCGCGACGGCCCCGCCCGGACCGGCCGACCGCGCCTGACCCCCGCTCCGGCCGCCGCGGCGCCGGGGCCGAGCCCGCTCCCCACCCACCGCGCTCCCTCGCGGCGACGACGCCGACGACCGGAGTCCTACGGCGGGCCGCGCGTTCCCGTCAGGACGCCGCCCCGCCACCCGCCGGACGGCCCCGCCCGTCCGGCCCCGCTCACCGCCCGTGTACACCCGCCGACCCGAGAAGGACACCGTGCAGAGTGCCAGCGAGACGGAGCCCGGCCACGCGCCGGGCCCGATGACCGACAAACAGATACTCCAGGCGATGTCCGGCCTGATGGCGGGCATGTTCGTCGCCATCCTCGCCGGAACGGTCGTCGCCAACGCCCTGCCGAGGATCATCGCCGACCTCGGCGCCTCGCAGTCCTCCTACACCTGGGTGGTCACCGCCGAGCTGCTCGCCATGACGGCGACGGTGCCGCTCTGGGGCAAGCTCTCCGACCTCTACAACCAGAAGATGCTGCTCCAGCTGTCGCTGGGCCTGTTCATCGCCGGTTCGCTCGTCGCGGGCTTCTCCCACGACGTGGGGCTGCTCATCTTCAGCCGCGTCATCCAGGGCATCGGCGCGGGCGGCCTGACCGCGCTGGCGCAGGTCGTGATGGCCGCGATCATCCCGCCGCGCCGCCTCGGCAAGTACGCGGGCATCTTCGGTGCCGTCTTCGCCGTCGGCACCGTGGCGGGCCCGCTCATCGGCGGTGTCCTGGTCGACACCTCCTGGCTCGGCTGGCGCTGGTGCTTCTTCATCGGCGTGCCGTTCGCGCTGCTCGGCATCATCCTGCTCCAGCGCACCCTGAAGCTGCCGACGGTCCGCCGCGAGGTGACCATCGACTACCTGGGCGCCTTCCTCATCGTCGCCGGTGTCTGCGCCCTGCTGATCTGGACCTCGCTGGCGGGCAACTCCTTCGACTGGGCCTCCTGGCAGACGGCCGCGCTCACCCTGACCGGCACCGCCCTGCTGGTGGCCGCGGTCTTCGTGGAGTCCCGCGCCAAGGACCCGGTCATCCCGCTGTCGATCTTCCGCAACCGCACCGTCACCCTCACCACGGTGGCGAGCCTCTTCGTCGGTGTGGCGATGTTCGCGGGCACCGTCTTCCTCTCGCAGTACTTCCAGATCGCCCTCGGCAAGTCGCCGACGGTGGCCGGCCTGATGAGCCTGCCGATGATCGGCGGCCTGCTGGTCTCCTCCACCGTCGCCGGGCAGCTGATCAGCCGCACCGGAAAGTGGAAGGCGTACCTGGTCGCGGGCGGCATCGCCATGACCGCCGGTCTGGCGATGCTCTCCACCATCGGCGCCGACACCCACTTCGGGCTGCTCAGCCTCTACATGGCGATCCTCGGCATCGGCGTCGGCATGCTGATGCAGAACCTGGTGCTCGCCGCGCAGAACGACGTGCCCGCGCAGGACCTGGGCACCGCCACCTCGGTGCTGTCCTTCTTCCGCAGCCTCGGCGGCACCGTCGGTGTCAGCGTCCTCGGCGCCATCCTCGCCAACCGGGTCGCCAGTGAGATGACCAAGGGCCTCGGCGACGCGGGCGTCGCCCCGGAGGGCGGCGGCGGCCACGCCGTGCCCGACATGACGCAGCTCCCCGACGCGCTGCGGCCCATCGTGGAGAACGCCTACGGAGTCGCCACCGGCGACCTCTTCCTGATCTCCACGCCGTTCGCGGTCCTCGCGCTGATCGTCGTCCTCTTCATCAAGGAGAAGCCGCTGAAGACCACCAGCGGTATGGAGCGGCGCCTGGCCGAGGCCGAGGCCGCCGCCGAAGGCGGCGTGGACCTGGTCAAGGACGCGGACGGCTCCGGCGACGAGGGCTCCGGCGGCACCCCGGCCGTGGAGGAGCCCGCGGGACGCTGACCCGCGGGGGGCGCTCCCCCGTGTACGCACGGCACCCGGAGGCGGGGCCGCCCCGGAAAAGGAGGCGGCCCCGCCTTCGGGGGTGAAGGGCGGGGCCGCCGATGAGGGCTCGGTCCGACCGCCTCTGGGGGGGGGTGGGCGGTGGGGCCGGGCTGCTCGGGTCTCTGGTCTGGTGCCCGCTCGGCGGCGACCTATGCGGAAGGGGGGGGGTGGGGTGGACGGAAAACGGCCGCAAACATGTTGGGGGGGGGGGGGGGGGGTATAAAAAAAAAAAAAACCCAACAAAAAAACCCACAAAAAGATTGAGGAAAATTGT
>NZ_JBHXJE010000075.1:0-15466 GCF_042723275.1 Streptomyces sp. NPDC058373
AGTACGTCCAGTACGAGGGAGATCCGGGCGCACGCCGAGAGCACGCACCAGACGCCGCAGGCTCTTCCACGAAGATCCGCCGGACAGGGCCTAGCCCCAGGGGCCTGGCCTACGGCTCCTTGGTCAAGGGAGCCCGCCCCGGCCGCGGCGCCCCCGCCGTCCCGTCCGCCCGCTTCTCGCGGCGGGCGGCGACGGCGTGGGCGCCGGCCGAGTGCAGGGAGCGCAGGGCGAGCATGAGGAAGCCGATGTCGTCCAGGTAGACCGGGTCGGGGAGCAGGTCGACCGGGGAGACGGTGTAGATCACGGCGGTCCAGAACAGGGCCTTGTTCTGGAGCGGGATGCCCGCGTCCGCGAGGAGCTTGCGGGCCCTGAAGACGCGTACCAGCAGGACGAGGACGGCCGCCAGCCCCGCCAGGGCGAGGACCACGGCGAGGGCGATCCATGCACCAGTACTCATACGCTCACGCCTACCCCGTCGCACCGGGCCGCACCGAGCTGTGCCGGGCCGCCGCGCGGGCGGATCATCCGAACGCCTCTCCGCACCGCGAGCAGTACACCGGCGCCGGGTCGTCCGAGACGCGGCCGCACCCGGGGCAGACCCGGTCCAGGAAGCAGGGCGCCTCGCCGCCCTCCGGCTCGGGGGCGCGGACGGCACCGGGCGGGGCCGAGCCGATGGCGAGCCCCGGGCGCCGGCGGTGCACGGTCAGGTACGCGAGGCCGCGCGGGCCCGCGGTGAACGCGCGGCGCGCACCTCGCGGCAGCCACAGCACAGCCGACTCGGCCAGCTCCAGCCCGTCCGGCTCGACCCGCCCGTTTCCGGCCACCCCCACCAGCAGCACGTCGAGGACGGACTCGCGGTGTTCGCCGACGGCCGCGCCGGGCGCCAGCCGCACCAGGTTGGCGTCGAGCTCCCGGCCGTCCTCGGCGAGCCGCCACAGCGCGCCCCGTGCCTCGTCCCCGGCGGCGGCCAGCCGCTCCCGCAGCACCGCCAGTACCCGGGGCCGGGCCCCGGTCGTCCCACTCATGGGCCCGAGCCTGCCACACGGCCCGGCCGAGGCACGCCGCCCCGCACCCTTGCCTGGAGCCCACTCGAAGGGCTTGGCTGTGGAGTCATGAAGTACACGCAGCTCGGACGTACGGGCCTCAAGGTCAGCCGCCTCGTGCTCGGCACGATGAACTTCGGGCCGAAGACCGGCGAGGCCGAGAGCCACGCCCTCATGGACGCGGCTCTCGACGACGGCATCAACTTCTTCGACACGGCCAACGTGTATGGCTGGGGCGAGAACAAGGGGCGCACCGAGGAGATCCTCGGCACCTGGTTCGCCCAGGGGGGCGACCGGCGCGACAAGACCGTCCTCGCCACCAAGGTCTACGGGAACATGGGCGCGGACGGCGACGCCTGGCCCAACCACGACCGGCTCTCCGCACTCAACATCCGCCGCGCGGTCGACGCCAGCCTGCGCAGGCTCCAGACCGACCACATCGACCTGTACCAGTTCCACCACATCGACCGCCGCACGCCGTTCGACGAGATCTGGCAGGCCATGGACACCCTGGTCCAGCAGGGCAAGATCCTGTACGCCGGGTCCTCGAACTTCCCCGGCTACAAGATCGCCCAGGCCAACGAGACCGCCGCCCGCCGCGGCAGCCTCGGCCTCGTCAGCGAGCAGTGCCTCTACAACCTCGCGGAGCGCCGCGCGGAGATGGAGGTCATCCCGGCCGCGCAGGACTACGGCCTGGGCGTCATCGCCTGGTCGCCGCTCCACGGCGGCCTGCTCGGCGGCGCCATCCGCAAGGAGCGGGAGGGCGGCGGGTCGCGCACCAACGACGGCCGCTCGGGCGACGCGCTGGCCAACTCCGCGATCCGCGCGCAGGTCCAGGCGTACGAGGAGCTGCTGGAGAAGCACGGTCTGGAGCCGGGCGAGGTCGCGCTGGCCTGGCTGCTGACGCGGCCGGGGGTGACCGGTCCGATCGTCGGGCCGCGCACCGACGAGCAGCTCGCCTCGGCGGTCCGCGCCGTCGACCTGGAGCTCTCCGACGAGTTCCTGACCGAGCTGGACGCGATCTTCCCGGGGCCGGGGCGCTCCCCGGAGGCGTTCGCCTGGTAGCAGCGCGCGCCCCCGGAGCGTACGTACGGCCCCGGGGGCGCGCCGCCGCGCACGAGTCAGACGCCGGCGACCGCCGAGACGGCGATGACGGCGAACATCAGTACAAGCACACCGGCCATGATCCGGTTCCTGGTCTTGGGGTCCACACCCACGAGGTTAACGGGCCGGTAGGCCCGTCCGGGCCCGGGGTGACGGACCCCACGCCCTTCCCCGCTACCCGCCGAGCACCCACCGCCCGGCCGTCTCGTACGCGGGCCGGGCCCCCGGTGCGCCCCCGGGCGGCGGCACGCTGCGGATGAGGTGCACGTCGGTCACCTGCCAGGGCCCGACCTCCAGCTCCGCCAGCGCCTCGGCGTACGGGGCGAGCCGTACGGGCTGCCCGGGGCGTGCGCGGGCCAGTGTCAGGTGGGGCTTGAAGGCGTGCTCGGCGTCGGGCGGCAGCCCGGCGCGGGTGGCGGCGGCGCGGACGCGGTCGGCGAGGCGGGCGAGGGCGGTCAGGTCGCCGTCCGGCCGGGCCCACAGGACGCGGTCGCCGAAGCGTCCGCCGCCACGCAGGGCGAGCGGAAAGGGCGCCGTCCGGTGCGCGGCCCGCGCGAGCCGCGCGCCGAGGTCGTCCAGCCGGTCCGGGTCGCTGGGCCCGAGGAAGGCCAGCGTGAAGTGGCGCCCGGCCGCCTCGGTGCGGCGCAGCCGGTCGGCACCGGGCAGCGCGTCGAGCCCGGCGGTGGCGCGGGCCAGCGTGGCGAGGACCGCGTCGGGCGGGACGACGGCGACGAAGAGGCGGGGGCGGGGCACGGGTGTGGCCATGGGAGCAGTCTGCCCGGGCCGGGTACGGCGACGGCCGCTCCCCGTGCGGGAAGCGGCCGTGGGCGGGGCCAGGGTGCGGTCAGGCGGCTGCCGCCAGCCGCTTCTCGTCCGGCACGAACCGTATGTGCTTGTGGCCGCGGCGCAGGTCCACCTTGATGCGCAGCCCGCCGACGCGGGCCAGGATCAGGCCGACGGCCACGGCGGCCAGCAGCGAGATCGCGCCGCCCACGGCGAAGCCGGTGCGGGCGCCGTACTCGTCGGTGATCCAGCCGAGCAGGGGCGCGCCCAGCGGCGTACCGCCGGTGAAGACCATCATGAAGAGCGCCATGACGCGTCCGCGCATCTGCGGTTCGGTCGCCATCTGCACGTACGAGTTGGCCGTGACGTTGACGGTCAGGCCGAACATGCCGGTCAGCACCATCAGGACCGCGAAGATCCAGACGGACGGCGCGAAGGCGGCGACGATCTCCAGGACGCCGAAGCCCACGGCGGCCGCGACCAGCAGCCGCAGCCGTCCCGCGCCGCGCCGGGCGGCGAGCAGGGCACCGGCGAGGGAGCCGGCGGCCATCAGCGTGTTGAGCGTGCCGTACATGCCGGGGCCGCCGTCGAAGACCTTGTCGGCGAAGGCGGAGAGCCAGATCGGGAAGTTGAACCCGAAGGTGCCGATGAAGCCGACCAGGACGATCGGCCAGATCAGGTCGGGGCGCCCGGCGACGTACCGGAGCCCTTCGCGGAGCTGGCCCTTGCCGCGCGGGGTGCGCGGCGCCTTGTGCAGCTCGCCCATGCGCATCATGAGCAGCCCGGCGATGGGCGCGGCGAAGGAGAGGCCGTTGATGAGGAAGGCGTATCCGGAGCCGACGGCGCTGATCAGCACGGCGGCGACGGCCGGGCCGACCAGGCGGGCGGACTGGAAGTTCGCCGAGTTCAGGGAGACCGCGTTGGCAAGCTGGCGGGGTCCGACCATCTCGCTGACGAAGGTCTGCCGCGCCGGGTTGTCGACGACGGTGACGAGGCCGAGGACGAACGCGGTGACGTAGACGTGCCAGACCTGGACCTGGCCGGAGAGGGTCAGCGCGGCGAGCGCGAGGCCGGTGACGCCCATGGCGCCCTGGGTGAAGAGGAGCAGCGGCCGCTTGGGCAGCCGGTCGACGAGGACACCGCCGTAGAGGCCGAAGAGGAGCATCGGCAGGAACTGGAGGGCGGTGGTGATACCGACGGCGGCGGACGACCCGGTGAGGGTGAGGACCAGCCAGTCCTGGGCGATGCGCTGCATCCAGGTGCCGGTGTTGGAGATGACCTGCCCGGTGAAGAAGAGCCGGTAGTTGCGGACCTTCAGCGAGCTGAACATGGACTGCTTGGGGGCGGGCGGGGTGGTGTCGTGGGCGGCTGGTGCGGGGGCGGAGTCTGCTCCGGGTCCCGTACTCAAAGGACGTCGCCTCCTTGTGGCGGGGGTGTCTGGTCGGTCTTCGTCGAACGGTGCTGCTGTTACTGCTGGTCCTGCGGTTACGCTGGTCCTGCGGTGGCCCGGCCGGGAGGCGGGTCAGAGGTGGGCGAGCTTCTCCAGGACGGGGGCGGCGGCGCGGACCTTGGCCCACTCCTCCTCGTCCAGCTCGGCGGCGAGGGAGGCGAGCCAGGCGTTGCGCTTGCTGCGGCTCTCTTCGAGCATCGCCTCGGCCTCCTCGGTCTGGGTGACCACCTTCTGGCGGCGGTCCTCGGGGTGCGGCTCCAGCCGGACCAGGCCCTTGGCCTCCAGGAGCGCCACGATCCGCGTCATGGACGGCGGCTGCACGTGCTCCTTGCGGGCCAGTTCGCCGGGGGTGGCGGTGCCGCAGCGGGCGAGGGTGCCGAGTACCGACATCTCGGTGGGACTCAGCGACTCGTCGACCCGCTGATGCTTGAGTCGGCGGGAGAGGCGCATGACGGAGGAGCGCAGTGCGTTCACGGCGTCGGCGTCTTCGCCATGGGTGAGGTCCGGCATAGTCGTTAGAGTAACTCATTACTATGTCTAAGGACCACTCCTCGTGGCAGGAGTCACGGTGCTCGTCCGGGCGCCCTCCACGGGAGTGACCAGCCTCGCCCGGCGCCTGCCCGCCAGGCACGTGGTCGTCACCCGAAAGAGTGAGGAGAGTCCGAAAAGCGGCGCGATCGCGCCAGAGGTGCGGGGACCCTGACAGGTATGGACACCCACGTACTCAGCCTGCGCATGGACTCAGAGCTGTTCGAACGTCTTCGGGGTCACGCGGCCAGACGCGGCATGAGCGTCCAGGACTATGTCGTGCGGACGATGATCCGGGACGATTTCGACCAGCGGTTCCAGACCGCGGTGGAGGAGACCGAGAAGTTCTACGGCGACGAGGCCGTGGCGGGCGAGGTCGTGCAGGACGAGGCCGTGAACGGCGCGACCCGGCCCACCTGACCCCCGCGGTGAGCGGGGGCCGGGCGGACCGGGCCGGTGCCGTACTGATCCGGCCGCGCGGACGGGCGCGCGGGCCGGGCCCTGGTCAGGTGAGGCCGAGGGCGGGCATCAGGTAGTAGAAGGCGAAGACCGCCGAGACCGCGTACATCGCCACGGGCACGGAGCGGCCGCGGCCGGCGGCGAGGCGCAGCACGCAGAAGCTGACGAAGCCCATGCCGATGCCGTTGGTGATCGAGTACGTGAACGGCATCATCATGAAGGTCACGAAGGCCGGGATCGCGATCGTGTGGTCCGTCCAGTCGATCGCCCCGATCGAGCCGGAGAGGATCAGGAAGCCGACCGCGACCAGGGCGGGGGTGGCGGCCTGCGAGGGGACCATCGTCACGATCGGCGTGAGGAAGAGGCCGACGGCGAAGAGGCCGCCGGTGACGATGTTGGCGAAGCCGGTCCGCGCGCCCTCGCCGACACCGGCGGTGGACTCCACGAAGCAGGTGGTGGCCGAGGAGGACGAGGCGCCGCCCGCCGCGACGGCGATGCCGTCCACGAAGAGGACCTTGTTGACGCCGGGCATGTTGCCCTTGGCGTCGGTCAGCTCCGCCTCGTCGCCGACCGCCATGATCGTGCCCATCGCGTCGAAGAAGCACGACAGCAGCACGGTGAAGACGAAGAGGATGCCGGTGAGCAGCCCCACCTTGGCGAATCCGCCGAAGAGGCTGACCTGGCCGATCAGGCCGAAGTCCGGGACGGCCACCGGGTTGCCGGGCCACTCGGGCGTGGTCAGGCCCCAGGACGGGATGTCGGCGACGGCGTTGACGACCAGCGCCAGGACGGTCATCGCGACGATGGAGATGAGGATGGCGCCGGGCACCTTGCGCACCAGGAGGGCCAGCGTCAGCAGCACACCGAGGACGAAGACCAGCACGGTCCAGCCGTTGAGGTGGCCGTCGGCACCGAGCTGGAGCGGGACGGTGGTCTGCGCGGCGTCCGGCATGCGGGAGACGAAGCCGGAGTCGACCAGGCCGATCAGCATGATGAACAGGCCGATGCCGATGGCGATGCCCTTGCGCAGGCCGAGGGGCACCGCGCTCATGACCCGCTCGCGCAGCCCGGTGGCGACCAGCAGCATGACGACGAAACCGGCGAGGACCACCATGCCCATCGCGTCCGGCCAGCTCATCCGGGGGGCGAGCTGGAGCGCGACCACCGTGTTGACGCCGAGGCCCGCGGCGAGGGCGACCGGCACGTTGCCGATGACGCCCATGAGCAGCGTGGTGAGGGCCGCGGTCAGCACGGTCGCGGTGACGAGCTGGCCGTTGTCGAGCTGGTGACCGTACATGTCCTTGGCGCTGCCGAGGATGATCGGGTTCAGCACGATGATGTACGCCATCGCGAAGAACGTGGCGAAGCCGCCGCGCACCTCGCGGGGGATCGTGGAACCGCGCTCAGTGATCTGGAAGTAGCGGTCGAGCGCGCCGGACGGCGGGTTCGGCTGCTCGGACGTGGCGTCCTGGGCAGGGGCCGAGGTGGGCATGGAAACCTCAGGGGTGCGAGGCGTACGGGCTCTTTGGCTGGAGGTCCGTACGAGGGGACGGGGGTTGCGGTCACCGGTGCGGCCGGGACCGTGCGGTCGCGGTCGCGTGAGCCGTGCGGTGAACGGTGGGACACCGCACAGAATCAGCCAGGCGTGACCTCCGGATCACGATCGTGTGACCGGTGAATCAACCGAGCCGGGGCGGAAACCTACCGATACTTGTGGCCCTTGTGTCTTCTTACGAAAGAAAACGGTCAGACTCAAGCCGTTTCAGTATGAATACATGAACCCGAAATTGCTATCTCCGCGCGTAGAGGCATAAGCCACAAGGCCCGCAGGTCTGCGGGCCTACGGGTGAGGGCCCCGACGGCGCCCGCGTCGGCGCGGCGGCGGGGGCCGTGGGCGTCGGCCGTAAGCTGGGGGCATGAAGAAGTGGACGCCCCGGCACGAAGCACCCGAACCCCTGGAAGGGCCCGTGGTGGCCACCATCACCGGCGGCACGATCCTCTGGTTCGTCCTCTTCCTCGTGCAGCTCCCCTTCTACGGCTGGTTCTCCGACCGCGGCCACACCTGGTGGGTCTGGACCTGCCTGGCCGGCGCCGGCCTCGGCTGCCTCGGCATCTGGTACGTCCGCCGCCGCGCCGCCGCCATGAAGCCGGCGGCGGCCTCGGACGCGTCGGGTGGCGCCTCCTCGGCCGCCTCCCCGGGCTGAGCCGACCCCCCCCCGGACCGTCCCGCCGGGTGCGCCGTCGGGAGTGTCGGCGAGTGGATGCGGCGCGGCCGGAAGCGGCTGTGGCAGCCCCTGTAGCACCCCTCCCGTAGGGGGTGGGGATACCTCGGTGGGGGATGCGGCGTCCGGCCCCCTACGGCAGAGCCACAACGGTCTCGTACCCGGGACGGATCTTTGGTCCCTCGGGCGGTGAAGTGTGGTCGGGGGCCTTAACGTCGGTGTCATGACGCAGCGGGCACAGGTGGGCGCCGGGGGTTCCGAACCCGGGAAGGGGCGGACCGAGGAGGGGGCGGAGCTGGAAGACGTCCCTCCCGCGACGCCGCCCGAGCCAGGGCTGACCTCGGCGGAGGTCGCCGAGCGGGTGGCGCGGGGCGAGGTCAACGACGTCCCCGTGCGCAGCTCCCGCTCGCTCGCGGAGATCGCCCGCGCCAACGTCTTCACCCGCTTCAACGCCATCATCGGCGTCCTCTGGGTGATCATGCTCTTCGTCGCGCCGATCCAGGACAGCCTCTTCGGCTTCGTCATCGTCGCCAACACCGGCATCGGCATCTTCCAGGAGTGGCGCGCCAAGCGGACCCTGGACGGCCTGGCGGTGATCGGCGAGGCCAAGCCCACCGTGCGCCGGGACGGCAGACCCGGCGCGATCTCCACCTCCGAGATCGTCCTCGGCGACCTCATCGAGATCGGCCCGGGCGACAAGATCGTGGTCGACGGCGAGGTCCGCGAGGCGGACAGCCTGGAGGTGGACGAGTCCCTGCTGACCGGCGAGGCCGACCCGGTCGTCAAGCGCCCCGGCGACCAGGTCATGTCCGGTTCCTTCGTCACCGTCGGCGGCGGCGCCTTCCGCGCCACCAAGGTCGGCCGCGAGGCGTACGCGGCACAGCTCGCCGAGGAGGCCTCCCGCTTCACCCTGGTCCACTCCGAGCTGCGCTCGGGGATCAGCACCATCCTCAAGTACGTGACGTGGATGATGGTGCCGACCGCGATCGGCCTCGTCATCAGCCAGCTGGTCGTGCGGGACAACGACTTCAAGAACGCCGTCGCCCGCACCGTCGGCGGCATCGTCCCGATGGTCCCCGAGGGTCTGGTGCTGCTCACCTCGGTCGCCTTCGCGATCGGCGTGATCCGGCTGGGCCGCAAGCAGTGCCTGGTGCAGGAGCTGCCCGCCATCGAGGGGCTGGCCCGCGTCGACACGGTCTGCCTCGACAAGACCGGCACCCTCACCGAGGGCGGCATGGACATACAGGCGATCCGCCCGCTGGGCGGTGCCGACGAGGCGTACGTCCGGCGGGTGCTCGGTGCCCTCGGCACCAGCGACCCCCGGCCCAACGCCAGCCTCCAGGCCGTCATCGACGCCTGCCCGGCCCCCGACGGCTGGCGGACCACCGACACGCTGCCGTTCTCCTCGGCCCGCAAGTACAGCGGGGCCTCCTTCGACGAGGGCGACGACGCCCACCGCACCTGGCTGCTCGGCGCCCCCGACGTGCTGCTCCCCGCGGGCGACGAGGCGCTCGCCGAGACCGACGCGCTCAACGAGCGGGGTCTGCGGGTCCTGCTGCTCTCCCGGGCCGCGGGCGGCCTGGACGGAGCCGACCCGGGCGCCGGTGCCACCCCCACCGCCCTGGTCGTCCTGGAGCAGCGGCTGCGGCCGGACGCCGCCGACACGCTGCACTACTTCGAGGAGCAGCACGTCGCCGCCAAGGTCATCTCCGGGGACAACGCCGTCTCGGTCGGCGCGGTCGCCGGGAAGCTGGGCCTGCCCGGCGCCGAGCGGACCTACGACGCGCGCAAGCTCCCCAGGGAGCCGGAGGCCCTCGCCGACACGCTCGACGACAACACGGTCTTCGGCCGGGTCACCCCGCAGCAGAAGCGGGACATGGTCGGCGCCCTCCAGGCGCACGGCCACACGGTCGCGATGACCGGCGACGGGGTCAACGACGTCCTCGCGCTCAAGGACGCCGACATCGGCGTGAGTATGGGCTCCGGTTCGGAGGCCACCCGGGCCGTCGCCCAGATCGTGCTGCTGAACAACAGCTTCTCGACCCTGCCGTCGGTGGTCGCCGAGGGCCGCCGGGTCATCGGCAACATCACCCGCGTCGCGACGCTCTTCCTGGTCAAGACGGTCTACTCGGTCCTCCTCGCGATCCTCGTCGTCATCTCGCAGACCGAGTACCCCTTCCTCCCCCGCCACCTCACCCTGCTCTCCACCCTGACCATCGGCGTCCCGGCCTTCTTCCTCGCCCTCGCCCCGAACAAGGAGCGGGCCCAGCCGCACTTCGTCAAACGCGTGATGCGGTACGCGATCCCCGGCGGCGTGATCGCCGCAACAGCCACCTTCATCACGTACATGACGGCTCGGGCGTACTACACGGGCCCCGACGCCCTCCCGGCGGAGACGAGCGCGGCGACGCTGACGCTCTTCCTGGTCTCCATCTGGGTGCTGGCGATCATCGCCCGGCCCTACACCTGGTGGCGGATCGGGCTGGTCGCGGTGATGGCCGGGGCGTTCCTGGTGGTGCTGGTGGTGCCGTGGCTCCAGGACTTCTTCGCGCTGCGGCTGGTCGGGTCGCTCATGCCGTGGGCGGCCGTCGGCATCGCGGTGATCGCGGCGGCACTGGTGGAGGTGGTGTGGCGGGTCGTGGACCGGTGGCTGCCGGTCTGACGCGCCCGTACCCGAACACGGCCGAGGGCCGCTCCCACAGACTGTGGCGTCGGGGAGAGCGGCCCCCGGGCGGTTTCGGTACGGGCCTACTTCACGTCCACGAAGTCGGCCGTGGAGTTGATGGCCGGGGTGGTGGAGGTGCCGGCGAAGCTCCAGCGCCAGTAACCGTCCGAGGCGGCCTTGACGGTGGTCTTCAGCGCGCCCTTGGAGCCGCTCTTGACCGTCTTCACGGTGGAGTAGGCGGCGGCGCCCTTCTTCTTGAACTGGAGCTTCACCGACTGCTGGGTGTAACCGGCGTACTTCCAGGTGTCCCAGTTGGCGCGGGAGAGGGTGCCCTTGACCGTGAGGGTCTTGCCCTTCTTCACCGGCTCGGGCGTGGCGTTGACGACCAGCCTGGAGGCTCGCTGGACGCGGGTCTTGGCGAACTTCTCCTTCCAGGCGAAGTCGGACTCGTCGGCGGCGAGGGCGCCGGCCGAGATGTTCCAGCTACCGGCCAGGGCGTTGTAGAGGTCCCACTGCGGGTCGACCGTGATGGTCAGCTTGCAGGTGGAGGTGGTGGCGCTGGACGCCTTGCAGGAGGCGTACTCCTCGTTCGGGACGAGGATGCCGTCGACGTTCTCGAAGTTCGGGCCGTGCCAGAGGTAGGCGTAGGCGTCGCCGATGCCGGCGGCGTGCGAGGCGGTGATGCTGACCGTGACGGTCTTCAGCTTGGTGGTGCCGAGGACGATGTCCTTGCCGCCGTTGACGGTGACCTTCGAGAGCTTCGGCGCGGCGGCGGCCTTGAAGCCCTTGTCCTTCGCGGTCGCCCGCTCGCCGAACACCGACTCCGCGGTGGGCACCTGGACCCGCTCGCGGTCGGGTGCCGGGGCGGCCTGAGCGGCGGCGCCGGAGAGAACGGACAGGGCCAGGGCGCCGCTGACGACGGCAACAGTGGCACGGATACGCATGTGTGTTTCCCCAAGTGGAGAAGGGCCCCCGTGGGGCCGTCCCCAGGCCGCGGCGGTGCGGGACCGCCCGGCCTGTCGAGTCCCATGACTCGACAGGCAAGACTTGTGGGACATGTGAAGGGTTGTGGGAATATTCGACCTTTCCGTGAACGGGGGGGGGCGGGGTCGGCTGCGGCGCCCTCGCCCGCGCCGGTCACTGCTGGCCTCAAGCGCCGGCCAGGCTGGTTTCTTGGGCGCGGCCCGGCTTTCCCGTGCCGGTCACTGATGGCCTCAAACGCCGGCCGGGCTAGGTCTTTTGGCGCAGCGCGGCTCTCCCGTGCCGGTCACTGATCGGCCTCAATCGCCGGCCAGGCTGGGGTTTGGGCGCGGCCCGGCTCTCCCGTGCCGGTCACTGACGGCCTCAAACGCCGGCCGGGCTGGGATTTGGGCGCGGCATGGCTCTCCCGTGCCCGTCCAAGATGGCCTCAAGCGCCGGCCGGGCTGGGATTTTTTTCTGTTGCCGGTGGTCTTGAGTGGCGGCCCGGCCAGGGTTCGCGGTTGCTCTGGTGCGTGGGTGGGGCGGGGCCGCGCCGGGGCACCCTGCGAACCCCCAAGCCCGGCCGGCGCTTGAGGCCATCCGTGACCGGCACGGTCGAGACGGACAGACGGCCAAAAGGCAGCCCGGCCGGCGCTTGAGGCCATCTTGGACCGGCACGGTCGGCAGCGGCGCGGCCAAACCGCAGCCCGGCCGGCGCTTGAGGCGGGCTCGCCGCGCCCCCGGGGGGACGTGGCTGGGGGCGTCAGTCGAACCAGCGGTCGCGGGCCAGTTCGGCGGTGCGGGACGGGTCCTCCAAAAGGGCGGCGACCTCGAAGCGCCGCGGCCACTGCCCCGCCGCCCAGGCGAGCCCGGCGGCAACCCCCTCCAGCGTCGCGGCGTGCAGCACGCGCCCCGGGGTGAGGTGCCAGTCCAACTCCACTCCGTCAGCGAGGAGTTCGTCGTGTTCCCGGTACGAGCTCGGCACCCCCTCCCCGAGAAGCTCCCGGACCGCGTCCGGCACCGGATGCTCCGTACCCTCACCGGCAGGTGTCACCCGCACCCCCTCCGAGAGCCGCCCGACCTGGAGCAGCTCCGCGAGCCGACCCGCCAGTGCGGGAGCGACGGGCAGCAGGGGGCGCCCCACCGCGAACGGCAGCAGGTCCGGCGCGTCCGCGACCAGCGCGTCGCGGGCGTCCACGACCTCCACGACCCCGTCGACGACCGCCCGCAGCTCGTCGGGCAGCGTCACCTCGTCCGGGTCGAGGTCGGCCAGGAGGCCGTAGAGCGCGTGGAGTTGCGGTACGGAGACCTCCCGGTCCGGGTCGGCGAGGCGGTCGAGGAGTTCGGCGGCGCCGCCCGGCTCGGCGAGCAGGGCGGCGGCGGTCGTCCGTACCCCGAGGGCGCGCAGCACCAGCCCGTCGTCGAACCCGGCCGCGTCCACCTCGTCGTAGAGCCCGGTCAGCAGCGGGTCGCCGGAGGCGGCGCGGAGTCCGGCGGGGCGGCGGCCGTCGAGGACGGGGTGGCCGCGCAGCCACCAGGCGGTGTAGGGGCGGACCGACTCGGTGGTGCCGTCGGGGAGCAGGACGCGTACCGGCTGGGTGAGGGCGTCGCGCAGCGGCGGGCGGGAGAGGAGGGCGAGCGCCTCGGGCCAGCGGTCGTCGTCCACGAGGTCGAGGTCGCGGACGGCGGTGACCTCGGTGGCGACCGGCGGGACGGGCCCTTCGGGGAGCCGGTCGAGGACGTCCTCGCACCACACGTCGACGGCGTCGAGCAGCCCCACGTCGTCCGGCTCGGCGAAGTCGCTGTCGCGCGGCTCCAGTTCGTCAGGGTCGAGGACGACGTCGGTGGCGCGTACGAGGGTGAAGCGGGCCAGCACCCCGCAGGCGGCGAGGGGCTGTTCGCCCCAGCGGTCGGCCCATTCCTCGTCCACGAGGGCGAGTTCGCCGTCGCGCATGACGGAGGCGAACTCGCCGCCTGGAAGGACCAGTTCACCGGCGGGTGAGAGCTCGCCGTCCTCGTCGGGGAGGGCGAGGGCGCCGAGCCAGGGTTCGTCGCCGGGAGCGAGTTCGGCGTCGCGGGCCAGGGTCAGGACCAGTTCGGCGAGTTCCTCGGCGTCCGGGGCGTCGTCCCGCAGCGCGTACCCGTCACCGTCGAGCGACTCGGCGACAGCCGCGCGCACTTGGGGCGTACGGAGCACGGAGCGCGGCGTCGCGGTGAGCGCGCCCAGCTTCTCCAGCAGGGGGTGGGCGGCCTCCGGGTGCGCGACCTTCAGCCCGAGGCGGGCCAGCGCCGAGGGTTCCGGCCCGTCCTCGGCCGGGCCGGGCAGCAGCACCTGGCGCGGGCTCCCCGCCGTGGACCCCGCCGCCAGCGGCACCGGCAGCCCCTGCAGGCGGTCCGGGTCCACCCCGGCGAGGCTGTCGTACAGGCGGTACCACCAGGCCGGGGAACGCTCCACCCCGGCAAGCCGGTCGATCGCCTCGCCCAGCGACAGCCGGCCCACGCCGAGGGTGCGCAGCTCGGGACGGCGCTCCAGCCCGGCGGGCAGCAGCGTCGGCAGCACCTCGGCGAGCACGCGTACGGTCGCCTCGCCCGCACCCTCCACCAGCTCCGCCTCGATCGGACGCAGCGCCTCGGGGCGGTCGGCGCGCAGCAGGGGTACGTCGGTGTCGGCGTCGTCCTCGGACGTGTCGGAGGGCGGCAGGGCGGGCGGGAGGAAGGCGGCGCGCGGCAGCAGGTCGAGCACGGCCCCGCGTACAGCGCCGTCCACGGCGGCCTGGCCCAGCGGGCCGGGGACCAGGGCGACGGCGGCCGGGGTGACGGGGCGCCACGCGTCGAGCAGCCCGGCGTACGCCTCGGCGGCGCGGGCCACCAGGAAGTCGGTCAGCGGGCCGGGGGCGACGTGCCGGCGGGCGGTGTCCAGCGGGAACGAGGCGATGAGCAGGGCTGGGAGGCCGAGCGGTTCGTCGCTGGCGGTGGGGGCGTGGACGACGGGAGCGGCCGCCGGGCGCACCGGGGCGCCCTCGGCGTCGACCGGGACCGCCCACACCACCGACCAGAACGGCCGCAGCCGCTCCTCGACCGGGCGGTCCGCCAGCAGGGCCGGGTCCAGGGGGCCGTCGGCGGTGGCGGTGCGCCAGCGGCGGGTCTCGGCGGGGGCGCCGGTGCCGGTGGTCTCCTCGATCACCGCGTACGGGGCCTCGTCGCGGCGGCGCAGCACGCGCGTCCCCTCCGGGGTCTCCACCACGATCTCGGTGAGGCCGGGCAGGGCGAGGAGCAGGGCGTCGTCGACGGCGGCGAGCAGGCGCTCCGCCAGGTCCTGGGCGGCCGGGTCGCGCAGCGGCAGCACCACCACCGTGTCGTACCCCTCGGGCGGGGTGCCCTCGGCGGCGAACGGGAGCCGCAGCAGCGGGACGTGGCCGTCGCGGCGGATCAGCTCGTCGCCGAGGCCGGGGCTGTGGCGGGCCACCTCGCGGGCGGCCTCCCGGGCCTGTGCCAGGTCCCAGCGGACGCCGCCGGTGCGGCTGAGCACGGCCGGTTCGTCGCTGACCGAGAGGACCGCGGCGAAGCCGACGCCGAAACGGCCGACGCTGGACCGCGCCTCCGCGCCCTCGCGCTTGGCGGAGGCGCGAAGCGTCGACAGGGATTCGGCGCCGGTGGCGTCCAGGGGGGCGCCCGTGTTGGCCGCCGCCAGGACGTGGGTGCCGGCGCTCTCGTGCAGGGTCAGGCGCAGGCGGCCCGGGACGTGGGCGCGGGCGGCCGCGTCCGCCGCGTTCTGGGCCAGTTCGACGACGAGGCGGTCGCGGTAGCCGCCGAGGGCCAGGTCCTCCTCGGCGTTGGCGTCCTCGCGGAACCTGGCGGGGGAGGCGGCCCACGAGTCCAGCACGGTCCGCCTGCGGCGGGCGGTACCGAACGGGTCCGTGCCCTCCTGGGCGGGGGTGGGGTGGGTCACGGTTGCTCCTCGTATCGGGGGTGCCTGCGGCTGGGCTCCCCTCCAGTCTGCGGCTCGCCGCCTCCGGGCGGGCCAGGGGCGCCCGTGGCCGGGCTGAGCCATGGCTGCGCGCTGCTCGACCGTACCGGTCCCGGGTGGCCTCAAGCGCCGGCCGGCTGTCGTTGGGCTGCGGTCCGGCCTTCCCGCGCCGGTCCCTGCTGGCCTCAACCGCCGGCCGGGCTGTCCTTTGCGTCCTGTCCGTCTCGACCGTGCCGGTCCCTGCTGGCCTCAAGCGCCGGCCGGGCTGGGGGTTGGCTCAGCGCC
>NZ_JBHXJE010000076.1:0-15370 GCF_042723275.1 Streptomyces sp. NPDC058373
CCTGTCGGGGGGCTTCTTTTTCCCCTCAATATACCGGGGGGTGGTGTTGGCGGGTGATTTCGTGGTTGGGCGGGGGGGGCGGGGGGGCCCCCCCCCCCCCTGGCCCCCCCCCCCCGACGCTCTCACCTGCCTGAACGACTACCGGTAGGGGTTGTCGTCGTTGCAGCCCGGGACGGCGCCCTCGGTCAGCGTCTCCAGGTCGTCGAGGAGAACGACCCCCTCGGGCTCCCGCAGGGCAGTCGGGGGCCTCGTGATCTCCACCATGACAGCGGTCATCGGCGGTCTTCCTTTCCGTGTCGGCGATAGGTGTTGAGTGGTGCCTTCGCCTCCTGGTACGCCTTGGCGAGCGGTCGGCAGACCCGGCAGGTGCCGGAGAGCAGACAGCCGCCGCAGCCACCGGTGCGAAGCATCTGGGCATCGGCGATGCGGGGAAGACGGCGGAGCCCGTCCAGGCCCTCGGTGACCAGGTCGACGGGGTTTTCGCGGCCGACCTTGCACATGGTGGCCAGGCCGTGCGGGTCGACGTGGAAGAAGGTGTGACCGGCGGGACAGCCCTGGAAGACACTCGTCTTGTCCAGGAATCCGGGTGCTTGCGCGGCCAGCGGTTCGGGGTCGCCCGTGTACGTAGGCGAGATGGTGCCGTACTCGGTGCGACGGGCCCCGTGACGGTCGGCGAAGGCGCGCATGGCGGCGACCTCGTGGGCGTTGTGCCGGGTGATGATCAACGCGAGCTCGAGAGGGATGCCTGCTTCCCGAGCGGCGTCGAGCCCTTTCCGCACGAGCCGGAAGGCTCCCTTCCTGCGCGTCAGGGAGTCGAAGCTGTCCGGTGTGGCGCCGTAGAGGGACACCGTCACTTTGTGCGGCGGCCGGTTCCTGAGCATGGCGATGATCTCGGGGTGGTGCAGCCGGGAGCCGTTGGTCAGGACCTCGATGAGCATGCCGAAGTCGTACGCGAGGACGTAGGCATCCACGAAGTCACGGTCGATCAGCGGCTCGCCGCCGGTGAACTGGAGCCAGAGCACTCCCGCGTCGCGCAGAAGGCGCAGCAGCCGCGCCTTCCCGTCCCAGGGCAGGCCCTCGAACTTCCTCTCCGCGAGGTAGCAGTGCTCGCAGTTGAAGTTGCAGCCCTTGTTGATCTCCCAGGTGGCCCGTCCGTAGCCGAGGGGCGTCTCCGGGCGAACGAGGACGGCGTTCCGGAACGGTGTGGCGGTGAGGTCGAGGTCCCATGCTTTCCGCGCGCCCTCCACGAGCCACCTGGGCACGGGACGGCCGCTGTCGGCGAGGGCGGCGAGTTCGCCGTACTTCGCGCGGGGCAGTCTCATGCCGGCCCGGATGCCCGGGCGGGCGACGAGGAAGGTGCCGTTGTAAGGGCTCACAATCAACTGGTGCACGAGATCTCCTCGCTGTACGCGGGTACGTCCCAGGTGTGCCGCTCGGGGTGCCCGGAGTACAGGCAGCAGGCGTCGGCGTCCGTGTCGAGGGGCGGCACCGGGCAGTCGGGCAGCGTGACGGCCTCCGCAGTGCCGCCCTCGTCCCAGCGAAGCCACAGGGCCGCGTACGGGTCGGTCTCCGCGAGCAGGCTGTAGTGCTTACCGGTGCTGTGCGGCGGCAACTGGCACCGCACAGCTGTCTCGAACCAGCCGGGGGACCAGAGGGCAGTCAACACGTCGACCGGTACCCGTCGCCGGTGTGCGCAGCGCATCACGTCACCGAGCCGTGAGCGGCTTGCGGCTGTCGTGCGCGGCAGCCCTGGCACTGGCACGGCGGGTACCGCTCACGGCTCATCGACGCCGGCCTCGCCCGGCTCACGCGCACCTTCGTCGTGGGGCCCCACGTGCGGCCGGAGTCGCGCGAGATCCGCAGCGTCATCCGTACCTCGTCCTCGTTCTGTCCGTTCGCCATGACTCGAGGATTTCGGGCGGCAGGCAGAGCGGAAAAGGCCCAACGGGTTACCCAACGTGGGTAACATCACTTTCCGTTCGCCTTCCGCAGCGATCCGTAGTCCCGTATCGGAGCGTGCCGATGTCCGAGCTGCCTCACTCACCGGAACTTCCGGCCGGTCTGCTGACGGACCCGGCAATGATCGACGCGTGCCGACGCCGGGATTTCGGCGCGGTCTTCCGGCTCGTGAAGGCACGGGCGGGCATCTACCCGTCGATGATCGCGCGGCGGTGCGATCTCACGCCGAGTCGCGTCGGCGAAGTGATCGCAGGGCGAAGGCAATCGGTGCACATGGACGTCGTCGAGCGGATCGCCGACGGCTTGCGCGTTCCCGGACACATGCTCGGCCTCGTCCGCCGTGCCTGGGAGACGCCACCGTGCCTGGACGTTCCGGCACAACGGTCCGGTGCCCCGGGTCTGTCCGGGGAGCCGGTCGCGGCCGGTCTTCCCGGAACGGACATCGACAGTGTCCTCGCTCTGGCGGCCGACCACCGCCCGGGTGCGGCCACACTGGAAGCGCTGCACTCCTCCATCACCGACTACTGGCGCCGGGACGATGAGCACGGTGGCGAGACCTTACGGCCCGCCGTCGTCGGCCAACTCCGTTACGTGCTGGGGCTTCTCAGAGAGCAGTCGCACGTTCCGCTCCGGGACGGTCTGCACGGCATCGCCGCGGAGCTGGCCAGGCTCACCGGGTGGACGTACTTCGACGCCCGCCAGTACCACCAGGCTCGCGCCTACTTCACCGAGGCCCTCGGACTCGCCAAGGCTGCGGACGACCGGCTGTTCATGGCCAATGTCCTCGCCTGCATGAGTCTGAAGGCCACCTACCAGGAACGGCCAGGAGACGCCCTCGCTCTGGTTTCGGCGGCCCGGGACCAGGTCCGGTACGCGGAAGGAACGACGCCCAGGGTTCTGGCCATGCTCGCCACGCGGGAGGCGTTCGCCCATGCGGCCCTCGGAGACCGGGCGGCGACCCACCGCTCCCTCGCGGAGGCGCACACGTCTTTCGGCCGGATCGGCACGGGCGACCCCGACCCGGCCTGGGTGGCGTACTTCGACGAGACGAAACTCGCCGTCGACACCGGAATCGCACACGGCAGGCTCGGCGACGCGGAACTCGCAGAGCCCCTCATCACCGACGCCCTCCCTCGTGAGCAGCACAGCAACCACCGGGGCCGCGCGTTCCACGCCTTCTGGCTCGCCCGCACTCAGCTGCAGCGGGGCAAGCTGGACGAGGCGTGCCACACGGCGACGGAGGCGTTGACCCCGGCGGCCGCCACCGCCTCCCGGCGCGTCGCGGACCACCTGCGCGAGTTCTACGGGGAGCTGGCGCCGCACCGCCGCGAACCGGTGGTCCTCGGCTTCGAGGCGAGGCTGCGCGAGACGCTGCCCGGTGGGCTCAGCGCGTCGCCTCGTCCATGAGGACGTACATCAGTCCGACGAGGGCCCCGCTGCTGACCACTTCGCGGCGGTCGATCATCGCGCGCACGTCGGGGAGCGGAATCCACTCGATGCGGTCCGACTCGTTCTTCTCCGTGGGTGGCCCCGCGTACGTCGCGCCCTCGGCGAGGAAGACGTGGTGCTTCGAGTCGGTGATGCCGTTGGCCGGTTCGGCGTAGACGAGCGGCTTGACCGGGCCCACCTGCCACCCGGTCTCCTCCAGCACCTCGCGCGCGGCGGCCTCGGCGGGGGTCTCCCCCTCCTCGATCAGGCCCATCGGCAACTCCCAGGCCCAGGCGTCGGTGATGAAGCGATGCCGCCACATCATCAGGACCTCGCGGCGCTTGTTCACGACCACGGCCACGGCAAGGTGCCGCATCTTGACGACATGGTGTTCCCACCGGTGCCCGTCCGGCGTCTCCACGTCGGTGAGCCAGAGGTTCACCCACTTGTTCTCGTAGATCGGACGTTCCCCGTGGGTCTTCCACTGCATCGCTGCGGCCCCTCTCGATCAGCCTTCAGGATGGCAGAGACAGGGCACGGGGGCGGCGGTTTTCGGCTTACTTCGTGTCAGGGTGACGATTAGAGCCGGACGCCCGGACCGAGCACCTGGTCCGAGGTCGCCCCACCTCACCCCACCAGGAACCCCATCGCCGTAGCAGCCCCCGCCGCCGTCCCCGCGCACACCTGACCCACCGTGTGATACCCCAGCGCCACGCGCGACCAGCACACCGCCGCCGCCAGCGCGTACGCCGCGAGCCACGCCGGGTGGTGGACGACGGCGAGCTGGGCCACGACGGCCGAGGCGACGGCGGCGTCGACGGAGATCTTCCAGACCGTGTTGACGGCGAGCAGGACGATGGTCATCGCCCAGAGGGCCAGCATGGTGACGAGGATGTCCCGGGGTGCGCCCCCGGCCACCATCACCAGCGACCCGGCGCCGATCGAACCGAGGATGACGAAGAAGATCGGGGCGCGCTTGGTCCGGTCGACCACGTGGCGGTCGCCCCAAGTGCCGCGCCCCCGCTGCCATTCGATGTACCCGGCGGGGATGAGCCCGGCGCAGAGGGCGCCGAGGAAGCCCCAGGGCAGCCCGGACCAGTGCCCGTCGGCCGCCGCGAGGCCGATCCCGAGCATTCCGGCGAGCAGGACGTTACGCGGCTGGAGGATGTCGGTGACGCGGCGGGCGGTGGTGTTCTCCGGCGCCTCGGGGGCGGTGGGGGCGGTGCTGGTCATCGGCTCGGCTGCTCCGGGAGGTTCGGTGTGTTAGGGGGTGTCCGTAAAGTCCCGCACGGCGCCCACGGCGCCCGGCACGCACTCTCGCCGCACCGGGCGAAAGCCGCAAGTACGTCCGGTACGAGGGCTTCCGCCCGGCGCACCGAGAGCACGCACCGGACACCGCGGGCGCCGCACAGAACTTCACGAACACCCCCTGGCGCCCTCGTCCGCCCGGGCGGCGGCGAGGACGGCGGCGGTACGGGCGGTGGGGATGGTGCGGCAGGCGGTGGCGACGCGGGTGAGCCAGGCGACCTCGCCCTCCTGGTCGTCGGCGTGCCGCGGGTCGGTGGCCGGGGCGGCGGGCCCGGCGGGGGTGCCCTCCGCGCGGGCGGCGAGGGCGGCGCGTATCCAGTGGGCGTCGGTGCGCGGGCCCCGGTCGTCGGTGTCGGCGGTGTCCTCGGCGGCCGCGGCGCGGGCGGCGTCGGCGAGGCGCTCGGGCGCGTAGTGGCGGAGCTTCTCGACGGCGTCGGCGATGTCGGCGGACCAGCGGTCCACGCGCAGGTCGGCCGGGGTGTCGAAGCGGGTGAGTTCGCGCAGCAGGGGCGCGGGCGGGGCGAAGGGCTGCTCGGGGAAGGCGGTCATCAGCTCGCGCCACAGCGGGTGCAGCCGGGCCTGGGCGCGCCAGAGCCGGGCGCGGCGCAGGCCGGTGGAGAAGGCGGGCAGCGAGGCGCCGACGGCGAAGAGCGCGAAGAGCAGGACCTGTCCGGCCTCGGTGACCTTGTCGAAGGTGTCGGCGAACTCGACGCTCGGCTGGTCGACGACGCTGATCCAGAGGAACAGGGTGCGGCTGGCGGTGTAGGCGACGCCGATGAACATGGCGGCGGTCATCATCGACAGGCCGACGCGCAGGTGCCGGGCGGTGGCGTCGGCGGTGGCGAGCTTCCACTGGTAGGCGCAGACGGCGGAGGCGGCGCCGAGGTAGACGTAGAAGACCGTCATGTAGAGGGTGGCGCCGGGCTGGCCGGCGTGGTCGGAGACGAAGCGGTCGGAGGGGACGGACCGGTCGACCACGGTGAAGAAGAGGACGGTGAGCAGGATCAGCGTGGCCACCGACGCCTTGGCGGCGATGCGCTGCACCAGCCGGGCGAAGCGGACGTGGCGGGGGATCGCGCCGCTGTCCGGGTAGCGGCCGTAGATGGCGACGATGTAGCTGAGGATGGCGAGGATCGCGACGGTCGCCGTGTAGTGCTTGATGAGGACGGCGAGGTCGGTGACGGGGCTGTTGTTGAGCGCGGTGCGGACGATCTCGGTCTTGGTCCACAGGGCGGCGGCGAATCCGGCGTAGCAGCCCCACAGGGCGCGTCTGCGCCGGTCCTCCTCGTCGCCCCACAGGGCCGCGGGCATCCGCCAGAGGGCGACGGCCGTCATCAGCGCGGCGACGAGGTAACCAGCCAGGTCGAGGGGGCTCACACGGGGTCCTTGAGTGGGGGAGGCGCGCGTTCCGGCGGGCGCCGGGCCGGGCGGTGGGGGCCGTCCGAGATTAGTGCGTCAGGGCCGCCGCCGGAACAGGGAACGGGCGCCCCTGCGGTGGGCGACGGGCCGGGCCAGGGAGTTGGCGAGGCGGCCCATCATGTCGTCGCCCGCCACGTCGCGGGCCATCCGCGGGATGAGGGAGGCGCCGAACTCGGCCACCCGCTCGTCGTGGGTGTCGTAGACGGCGCGGGCCTGCACGGGCCCCTCGATGCCGGGGAGGTGGTCGCCGTCCGGGCCGGGGGGTCCGGTGCCCGGTTCGCGGCCGAGGACGCGGCCGATGAGGCTGGCGTCGAAGACGGGGAGGAGTCGGCGGAGTTGGTCGCCGTCGAGGGTGGTGCCGTGGTCGAACCACTCGTGGCACAGCTCGTGCAGGATGACGTGCTGCGTCTGGTAGGCGGTGGGGCGCTTGCGGTAGAGGACGAAGCTGGCGGCGGGGGTCTTGAGCCGCAGGCCGCAGGCGGAGTGGACGCGCGTCAGGTGGTCGGGGATCTCGTGCAGGACGATGGTGCGCCCCCGGGCGGCCTCCATGTTGGTGACGAGGCCCGCTATCCCGAAGGGCGAGGGTATCGGCAGGTCGGCGAGGCCGTCCTCGCACTCCTTGCGCAGGGCGCGCAGCGACATGGCGGCTCAGCTCCCCTCGCCGCCGGGGCGGTCCTCGCCCGCCTCGCCGCGCTGCTCGCTCTCCTCCAGCAGGGAGAGGGCGAACTGCAGCAGCTCGGGCGGCAGCCCGTGGGCGTCGAGGCCGCGGCCCGCGACGCCGCTGATCTCGCCGGTGCGCCGCTTGACGAGGAAGTGCAGCCCGGCCACCACGTCGTCGACGACCTCGGACTCCTCCTTGAAGAACCGCCAGTCGACGCCGAAGCCGAGCCCGAGCGCCTTGAGGATCTCCTCGGAGGGCTGGGTGACCTTCCCGGCGAGGATGTTGGAGAAGTAGCTGTGCGAGAGGGAGCCGCCGCGGCTGCGGACCAGGTCGGAGAAGTAGCGGCCGGAGATGCGCTGGCCGGGGAAGGTCTTCTCGACCATGTACTCGACCTTCTGGCGCAGGGTCGTCAGCTCGGGGGCGCCCTCGTCGGGCCGCGCCGGAGTCTGCCCCCGCCCCTGCCCCGGTTCCTCCGGCCGCTCGTCCCCGGTCGGCGGCCGCTCGGCCACCGGCGGGTGGGCCGGGTCGTCCTGCGGGGAGTCCGCGGCGCCGGAGGGGGAGGACGCGGGGTGTTCCTGGCGGAGCTCGTCGGCCGGGGTGTGGCCGGGGGCTGTGGGCGGCCGCTGCCCGGCCTGGTCGGTCTCCCTCGCGCTGGCAGCGTTGTTCATCCGGCCCCCCACTGTCCCCTCCGCCGTTCCTGCTCGACCGACGCCACGGTGTTCGAATTTCGGTCAGCGGGGTCGTACTGTAACGGACCCCCTGGGGCCGTCCGCCGCCCTCGCGCCATGTCTGCCCTTTCCCCGCCTGCCCCAGTCTCGGCGGCCGTGCCCGACTCCGGCCTGAGGGAGCGTGGCGGGCGCCCGAACGGGCGATGCCGGGCGGGAAGGGCGGACAAAGGGGAGCATTGCGCTCCGGCTGCGGATTCAGACTTGCGTAAACACTCTACGTCACTGTTAACTCGAAAAAACATCGGCAGGGGACCACGAGGGGAGTGCCCTGAAGGTGACCGGGCGCGTTGCCGCCGGGGTTCCACCGTGCGCGGTCACCGGCGCGGGGGAGTCCGGGCGGCGGCACAGGCCGGCGGCGGAGAGCGGTGCCACGCGCGGCACTCCGCCCCAGCCTGGACGCGGCCGTTCCCGGGCCGCCCACGGGGGTGGCGGCGCGGGGGACGGCGCGTACCCGGACGCCCGTGACCGTCAGGCGGGCAGCCGGACCCGGCGCGACCGGGCGACCGGTGAGAGACCGGAGGACCGGCGAGGCCGGGAAACCGGGGGAAGGCCGCCTGTCGGGGGACGGCGGCCGTACGACGGAGGCAGCCCCGTCGCGACGGGGGATACGCGACGGGGCTGCCTCCGGCATTATGCGACCAGGTCCGGGGCAGACCTCACCGGACCTCTCTCTTCCGGACAGGCCCCCGGCCCCGCCGGGCCGCCTCCCCCGCGCCTCCCGTGCGCAGCACCCTCCAGGAGTCCGCCCGTGCCCGCGACCCCCGACGAGGCCCCGCAGCCGGCGCCCCCGCCCTACGACCCCGAGCTGGCCCCGATCGCCGCCGAGCTGCGCCGCAACACCCCCGACGTCGAGGGGACCGACATGGTCCCGGCGGCCCGCGCGGCCGTCGCCGCCTACCCGGAGGTGACCGACGGCCAGCTCACCGCCGGCGGCGCCTGGGAGCTCAACGAGGACGACGCGGACGGCGTCCCCGTCCTCGTCTGCCGCCCCTCCGCGCCCGCGCGGGAACCGCTCCCCGTCCTCTGCGTCCTGCACGGTGGCGGAATGATCGTCGGCGACGCCCGCCAAGGCGCCGTCGACCCGCTCTCCTACGCGCGCGAGCTCGGCTGCGCCGTCGTCTCCGTCGGCTACCGCCTCGCCCCCGAGCACCCCCACCCCGCCCCCGTCGAGGACTGCCTGACCGCGCTGGCCTGGACCCTCGGCAAGGGTGCCGCCGCCCACGGTCTCGACCCGGATCGCACCGTCCTGCACGGCACGAGCGCGGGCGGCGGCCTCGCCGCGGGCGCCGCCCTGCTCGCCCGCGACCGGGGTGCGCCGCTCCCGGCCGCGCTGATGCTGCTCTCCCCGATGCTCGACGACCGCAACGACAGCCTCTCGGCCCGCCAGCTCGCCGGCTCCGGCGTCTGGGACCGCGCGGCCAACGCCGCGGGCTGGGCCGCCCTGCTCGGCGACGCCGCCGGGGGCCCGGACGTGCCCCCGTACGCCGCCCCGGCCCGCGCACGCGACCTCTTGGGCCTGCCGCCCCTCTACCTGGACGTCGGCTCCGCCGAGACCTTCCGCGACGAGGGCACCGCCTTCGCCTCCCGGGTCTGGGGCGCGGGCGGCCGGGCCGAGCTGCACGTCTGGCCGGGCGCCTTCCACGGCTCCGACGGCCTGGTCCCCGAGGCCCGGGTCTCCCGCGCCGCCCGCGCGGCGCGCCTGGACTGGCTCCGGCGGGTGCTGGGGCTGCCGCCCGCCTGATCCGGGGCGCGGGTGGACGCGCCAGGCGTGCGGTGCCCGGCGATCCGCCCGCCATGTCGGATGATGTGGTGATCGAACACGTCGAAGAGGCTGCCGGGGCGGGCCGCGCCGGCCGGCACCGCGCCCGCGACTCAGGGTTGCCTCAGCGACGCAGATCACCGCCGGGCTGGCTACAGCACGGCCGAATAAATGGGTAGTCTCGTACGGACTGAGTAAGTTACCGCTTAGTAATGAGCGCGGGGGTACCCGCGGCGCAAAGCGGGGACCGGCTCAGCCGTCCGCAACCATCCGCCTAGCTATCCGCTCGCGCAGGTTCGAGGAGCCTCCATGCAACTCGCCGCGATCATTGTGTCGTTGACCCTCGCCGTCGTCGGCGTGGCGCTGTTCGGCCGGGCCATCGCGCAGATCTACCGGTACGTCCGCCTCGGCCAGCCCGTTCCCGCGGGCGCCCGGAGCGACGAGCCGGTGCAGCGCACCGTCACGGTGGCCAAGGAGTTCCTCGGCCACACCCGGATGAACCGCTGGGGCGTCGTCGGCGTCGCGCACTGGTTCGTCGCGGTGGGCTTCTTCGCGCTCGTGCTCACCCTGGTCCACGCGCTGGGCCAGGTCTTCCAGGCCGACTGGCAGCTGCCGATCATCGGCGGCTGGGCGCCGTACGAGATCTTCACCGAGCTGGTGGGGCTGCTGACGTTCCTCGGCATCGCCGTGCTGATCGTCATCCGCCAGCTCTCGCGCGCCGACAAGCCGGGCCGCAAGTCCCGGTTCGCCGGTTCCAACACCGGCCAGGCGTACTTCGTCGAGGCCGTCATCCTCATCATCGGCCTGGCCATCCTGGTCCTGCGCGGTCTTGAGGGCGCGCTGCACCACGTGGACCACTTCGCGTGGTCGTACCTCGTGACGTACCCCTTGGTGGCCGCCTTCCGCGGGCTCGGCACGGAGACGCTGCAGAACCTCACCTACCTGGTCGCCATGATCAAGATCGGTACGTCCTTCGTCTGGATGATCACCGTCTCGCTCAAGACCGACATGGGTGTGGCCTGGCACCGCTTCCTCGCCTTCCCGAACATCTGGTTCAAGCGCGAGGCCGACGGCTCCACGGCCCTCGGTGAGCTGAAGCCGATGGTCTCGGGCGGCAAGGAGATCGACTTCGAGACGGTCTTCGACGACGAGGACGGCGCCGAGGAGGCGGTGTTCGGCGCCTCCCAGGTCGAGCACTTCTCGTGGAAGGGCCTGCTGGACTTCTCCACCTGCACCGAGTGCGGCCGCTGCCAGTCGCAGTGCCCCGCCTGGAACACCGGCAAGCCGCTCTCCCCGAAGCTGCTCATCATGTCGCTGCGCGACCACGCGCACGCCAAGGCCCCGTACCTGCTGGCCGGCGGCGGCAAGACGATGGAGGGCGAGGAGAAGGCGACCGCCGAGCAGCTCAAGGACGTCCCCGCCGCCGCGCTGGCCGAGGCCGAGCGCCCGCTGATCGGCACCGCCGAGGAGAACGGCGTCATCGACCCGGACGTCCTGTGGTCCTGCACCACCTGCGGCGCCTGCGTCGAGCAGTGCCCGGTGGACATCGAGCACATCGACCACATCGTGGACATGCGCCGCTACCAGGTGATGATCGAGTCGGCCTTCCCCTCCGAGGCGGGCACGATGCTGAAGAACCTGGAGAAGAAGGGCAATCCCTGGGGTCTGGCGAAGAAGAAGCGCGTGGAGTGGACCAAGGAGGTCGACTTCGAGGTCCCGATCGTCGGACAGGACGTCGAAGACCTCACCGAGGTCGACTACCTCTACTGGGTCGGCTGCGCCGGCGCCCTGGAGGACCGCGCGAAGAAGACCACCAAGGCCTTCGCGGAACTGCTGCACATCGCGGGCGTGAAGTTCGCGATCATGGGCGGCGACGAGAAGTGCACCGGCGACTCCCCGCGCCGCCTGGGCAACGAGCCGCTCTTCCAGCAGCTCGGCCAGGAGAACGTCGCGATGCTGAACATGGCGTTCGGCGAGGACGACGAGGACGCGGCGACCAAGAAGCCCAAGGGCGCGAAGAAGATCGTCGCGACCTGCCCGCACTGCTTCAACACCATCGCCAACGAGTACCCGCAGCTCGGCGGCGAGTACGAGGTCATCCACCACACCCAGCTGCTCCAGCACCTGGTGGACGAGGGCAAGCTCGTGCCGGTCACCCCGGTCGAGGGCCTGATCACCTACCACGACCCGTGCTACCTGGGCCGCCACAACAAGGTCTACACGCCGCCGCGCGAGATCATCGCCAGCGTCCCGGGCCTGCGCAACGAGGAGATGCACCGGCACAAGGAGCGCGGCTTCTGCTGCGGCGCCGGTGGCGCCCGGATGTGGATGGAGGAGCGCATCGGCAAGCGCGTCAACGACGAGCGCGTCGACGAGGCCCTCTCCCTCAACCCGGACATCGTCTCCACCGCCTGCCCGTTCTGCCTCGTCATGCTGACCGACTCGGTCAACGGCAAGAAGAACGACGGCAAGGCCAAGGAGAGCCTCTCGGTCGTGGACGTCTCCCAGCTCCTCCTGGAGTCGGTCAAGTCGCCCGCCGACCCCACCCCCCACGAGGCCACCACGGACGCCCCGGAACCGGAGCCGGCCCAGTAGCACCCGGCCACCCGGACCGACGCACGACCCGAAGGGCCGCTCCCGCCACACCGGCGGGGGCGGCCCTTCGGCGTGGCCGCCCCGCACGGACCGGGGCGTACGCCGCGAAGGCCCCCGCCCCGCCGGCCGAACCCCCACCCCACCCTTACGCCCCGCCCTCCGCAGGAGCATCATGGGCCCGCGACACGGGCCGGCGGCCCACGGGCAGAGACGGGGACACCAGATGGGCATACGACGCCGCGCGCACGGCACAGCCACCCCGCACCCTCACCGCCGGGCCGCGGCCACCGCCGCCCTGCTCGCCGCCGCCCTCGCCGTCACCGCCTGCGGCCCCTCCCCTGACGAGCGGACCGAGGCCCGCTCCGGCCAGACCGGCGCCAAGAACCGCAAGGGCACCCCGCCACTCCCCGTCCCCCGCGGCAAGGGCAGCCGCGCCGCCCGCGCCACCACCGCACCCCCCGACTTCAACGGCGACGGCCACCCCGACCTGGTCCTCGACGAGCTGGCCAAGGGCCCCGACGACCCGCAGGGCGACGACGCGGGCATCGGCGTGGTCTACGGCAGCGCCCGCGGCCTGGTCCCCGGCGCCCGCCGGCTCCTCTCCCCGGCCCGTACGGCCGCCGAGGTCGAGGGCGCCCTGCCCGCCGCCTTCGACGCCGAGGCCGCCTGCGACCTCGACGGCGACGGCTACACCGACCTGGTCGTCTCCACCGACCCGCCCTTCGACGGGCAGGGCCGGCCGCCCGTCCCCGTCCAGCTCGTCTTCGGCGGACCCGAGGGGCTGAGGGGGCGCGCCGTCGTACTGCGGGTCCCCGACCGGGCCCGGTTCGGCAACGACTGGCCCGACCACCCCGTCTGCGGCGACTTCGACGGCGACGGCAGGGCCGACCTGGTCCTGCACGCCAGCAGCAGCCGCCTCTCCTTCCTCCAGGGCCCCTTCACCCGCAAGGGCGCCCCCGCCGCCGCGGGCCCCGCCCTGCCCGTCCCCGGCGACCTGCCGACCGGCCCCGCCGCCGACCTCGACGGCGACGGCACCTGCGACCTCGTCGTCCGTGCGGGCGCCGGACGCTCCAAGGCCCGCGTCGTCCTCGGCGGCCCCCAGGGCCCCACCCGCCCGGGCCCGGCCCTGCCCGCCGCCACCGCCTACGCCCACGGCCGCTTCACCGCCGCCCGCACCGCCGGGCTCGACACCGCCCTCGCCACCGGCGACGCCATCGGCCTGCGGTCCGCCGCCCCCGGCCTGCCCGCCGCCACCGTCAAGACCCCCGCACCCGGCCCGCTCGCGGCAGGCGACACCGACGGCGACGGCCTCACCGACCTCGCCCTCGCCCCGGCCGACGGTGCCCGCGCCGTCACCGTGCTGCCCGGCGCCCGCTCGGGCCTCGACGCGGCCCACGCCGCGACCGTCACCCCGCCGGGCGGAAAGGGCACCGCCGTCCAGTTGCTGGCCCTGACCGACTACGACGGCGACGGCCGCGCCGACCTCGTCCTGCGCACCGTCCACGGCCCCGCCCGCGACACCGTCACCGTCCACCCCGGCACGGCGAAGGGCACCGCCGCCCGCCCGTCACTGTCGTTCACGACGGCCGACCTCCTGCCGCGCTGACGCGGGCGGCCCCACCGGCCGACCCGCTGCCGAGCCGTGGGCGCCCCGCCTGCTTCTCTCCGGCGTCGTAGCACCCCGTAACCTCACCCGCAGAGCTTCCGCAACCTGACCGACCCCCCGGCGCCACCACCTCGTCACCCCGACGAGCCAGGCCCGCCCAGGAGAGCCCCGCATGCCGCAGTACCGCCGTACCGCCCTCGCCGCCGCGACCGCCGCCGTCCTCACCGGCGGGCTGCTCGCCGCCGCGCCCACGGCCGCGGCGGCCCCCGGTACCCCGGCGCCCCTGACCGGCGACGCCGACTTCAACGGCGACGGCTACGCCGACGTCGCCGTCTCCGCGCCGCGCGCGACGGTCGAGGGCAAGCCCGCCGCCGGGCAGATCGCGATCCTCTACGGCGGCCCGCAGGAGAATCGTCACGCCACGATCCACCAGGGCAGCCCCGGCGTCCCCGGCGACCCGGAGCCGTACGACTTCTTCGGCGCCGACCACGCCTGGGGCGACTTCGACGGCGACGGTTACGACGACCTGCTCACCGGCGCCCCCGGCGAGGACATCGGCGACGACTCCGACACCGGCACCGCCGTCATCCTCTGGGGCTCCCCCTCCGGCCTGGTCGGCGGCACCACCGTCCAGGACCCGCGCCCCGGCAACCACGACGGCTTCGGATCCCCGCTCGCCACCGGCGACTTCGACGGCGACGGCCGCACCGACATAGCCGTCGGCGCCGCCTACGGCTACGCCTCCGTGGACGTCTTCCTCGGCGGCGTCACCCGCGACGGCACCCCCGGCTCCCACCACGCCGTCACCGCCCCCCTGCACGGCCGCTACGGACTCGGCGCCCGCTCCCTGGCCGCGGGCGACCTCGACGGCGACGGCAAGGACGACCTCCTCGTCGACGGGTACGCCGCCGACGACGCCCGCCCCGCCACCTTCTGGCTCCCCGGCACCGCAGAAGGCCCCACCACCACCGGCACCCAGCGCCTCCCCGGCGGCCCCATAGGCGCCGTCGGCGACACCGACGGCGACGGCTACGACGAGGTGGTCCTCGGCACCGACCCCGCCGAGGCCGCCGACGGCCCCAGCGAGCCCGCGCCCCCGAAGGACCCGAAGACCGCCAAGCCCCGCGAGGACTCCCCCGAGGCCAAGG
The DNA here is from genome assembly GCF_042723275.1 of Streptomyces sp. NPDC058373. NCBI lineage: Bacteria > Bacillati > Actinomycetota > Actinomycetes > Kitasatosporales > Streptomycetaceae > Streptomyces > Streptomyces sp. NPDC058373. The sequence goes on from NZ_JBHXJE010000076.1 coordinate 14,612, forward strand.
CCCGCGAGGCCGCCGAGAAGACCAAGAACGCCAAGGCCCGCACCGCCGCCGAGGCCCCCCGCTCCCCGGCCGCCGGCGAACCCGCCCGCCCCAGCCAGCTCGGCGGCTCGGTCCGCATCGTCCACGGCACCGCCCAGGGCCCCGCCCACGGCCTGGTCCGCACCCTCACCCCGGAGACCGTCGGCGTCCCCGGCAAGGTCGAGAAGGGCGACGCCTTCGGCGCCGACCTCGACCTCGCCGACCTCGACGGCGACGGCCACCTCGACCTGCTCGTCGGCGTCCCCGGCGAACACATCGACGGCGTCCCCGAGACCGGCGCCGTCATCGCCCTCTACGGCGACACCGACGGCTCCGGCCTCACCGGCGACGGCGCCCGCTCGCTCCACCAGGACACCCGCCCCTTCCGCGACGAGAACGAGCCCGGCGACCGCTTCGGCAGCGCCGTCCACACCGCCGACCTCGACGGCGACGGCCTCGCCGACCCCGTCATCGGCGCCCCCGGCGAGAACGCCGGCAACGGCTCCGTCCACACCGCCCGCTCCACGGCCGACCGCAAGCTCACCGACCCGTCCGTCCTGTACGTCTCCACCCTCGGCACCTCCACCGAGGGCGCACCGGGGCTGGGCAGCCGCCTCTCGGGATGACCCGCCCGAGCGCCCACATCCCCTAGGTGTATTGACCCGCAGCGTTGTTGACGCGGCTGATGGGTGGGTGCCCGTCGAGTGCGGTGTGGCAGCGGTGGTGGTTGTAGGTGTGGAG
>NZ_JBHXJE010000077.1:0-15255 GCF_042723275.1 Streptomyces sp. NPDC058373
TTTGCTCGCCGCGGCGCGGCCCACTCCGCGTGGTGCCCACGCGCCCGTGCGATAACGTGTCGGCGCGCCCGGGGCGCCGCGGGCCCCCCCCCCCCCGACGCGCCCCTTCGGCTCCCGAAGCCGGCTTGTCGCGGTGGGCCGGTGTAGGGGCACTCAGGCAAGGAGGGGAGGGGGCGTATGCGGCAGTTGGTCGGGGGCGGCTGGAGATCGTTGTCCGGGGGTGGGGGCGATGCTCCGCTTCGGGGCTGTTTGCCCGGCGTGGGCAGGGCGAACGCGCCTCCGGCCACGGAGCCTTCACGGTGGCCCGACTTTCGGTCCAGGGGCCCGGCCTGGAATAGTTCCCCCCGATGTTCGACATCCCTAGACTCCCCATCCACGGGGGCTAATCGGGGGACAACTCAGTGGGGCTGGAGTGCCGGAACTCGTACTGGAAGTGAACGGACGGACCTGGACGCTCGACGCGTCCCGGCCATACACCCTCGGACGCGATCCGCAAGGGGATATCGCACTCGACGACGCCAGGGTCTCCTGGCGGCACGCGTCGATCAGCTGGAGGGGCGGCAGCTGGGTCATCGAGGACCACGGCTCCACCAACGGCACCTTCGTCGAAGGGCGCCGCGTCCAGCAGCAGGAAATCGGTCCGGGCTCGGCCGTCAACCTCGGCAACGCCACCGACGGACCGCGCCTGAACCTCGGCGGCGCCGCACAGGCCGCCGCACCGCGGGCCCACCAGCAGCCCGCGCAGCACCACGCGCCCGCGCAGCAGCAGGCGGGAGGCTGGGCGGCGCAGGCCCCGGCGCCCGAGCAGCAGCCGGCGCCCGGGCAGTCCCCGCAGTACGGCCAGGAGCAGTACGCGCAGGACCCGTACGCACAGCAGCAGTACGCACAGCAGGACTGGCCGCAGCAAGGGCAGGCGCCGCACGCCGCGCAGGCGCACGTGCCGGCGCAGGGCGGGCAGCAGCAAGGGGGCGAGCCGGTCTACGGCGACCGCAGCCCGACCACGTTCCACCAGGTCGCCCTCGGCCGCAAGATGCGGATCGGCCGTGCGCTGGAGAACGAGCTGGTCGTCTCCGACCTGCAGGTGTCGCGGCTGCACGCGGAGTTCACCGCGACGCCCGACGGCCGCTTCGAACTGCGCGACCTCGGCTCGCACAACGGCACGTACCTCAACGGCCAGCCGATCCCGAAGTCGGGCACCGCGCTGATCGGGCCGAACGACATCGTCGGTGTCGGCCACTCGACGTTCCGGCTGGTGGGGGACCGGCTGGAGGAGTTCGTCGACACCGGTGAGGTGTCCTTCTCCGCCCGCCACCTCACGGTCACCGTCGACGGCGGCAAGCAGATCCTCAAGGACGTCTCCTTCGGCGTCCCGGAGAAGTCGGTCATCGCGGTGATCGGCCCCTCCGGCTCCGGCAAGTCCACCCTGCTCAAGGCGCTCACCGGTTACCGGCCCGCCGACCAGGGCGACGTCCTCTACGACAACCGGAACCTCTACAAGCAGTTCGCCGAGTTGCGGCAGCGCATCGGTCTGGTCCCGCAGGACGACATCCTGCACAAGGAGCTGACCGTCAAGAAGGCCCTCAAGTACGCGGCCAAGCTCCGCTTCCCGGCCGACACCACGGAGGCCGAGCGGCAGTCCCGGATCGACGAGGTCCTCGGTGAGCTGAAGCTCGACCTCCACAAGGAGAAGAAGGTCACCTCCCTCTCCGGCGGTCAGCGCAAGCGCGTCTCGGTCGCCCTGGAGCTGCTGACCAAGCCCTCGCTGATCTTCCTGGACGAGCCGACCTCCGGCCTCGACCCGGGCATGGACCGCGACGTCATGCAGCTGCTGCGCGGCCTCGCCGACGACGGCCGCACCGTCCTGGTCGTCACCCACTCGGTGGCCGAGCTGGCGCTCTGCGACAAGCTCCTGGTGATGGCGCCCGGCGGCTCCGTGGCGTACTTCGGTCCGCCCGAGGAGGCGCTGAACTTCTTCGGCTACCAGACCTGGGCCGACGTCTTCTCCGCCTTCGAGAACTACCGCGACTACGACTGGGCGGGCCGCTGGAAGGGATCGCAGCACTACCAGATGTACGCGGCCGACATCGACGCCGTCGCCTCCCACCCGAGCGAGGTCCCGTCGGCCGAGGCGATCCGCCCGCCCAAGCCGCAGGCGTGGGGCTCGCAGCTGATGACGCTGATCCGCAGATACGCCTCGGTGATCGCCTCCGACAAGGGGTTCATGGGGCTGATGCTGGCGCTGCCCGCGGTGCTCGGCGTGGTCTCCACGGTCATCCCGGCCGACTTCGGCCTGGCCGCGCCGACACCTCCGGCGACCTTCAACAGCACCGCCGGAACAATCATGCTCATCATCATGGTCGGCATGTGCTTCTCCGGCGCCGCCAACTCGGTCCGCGAGCTGATCAAGGAACGCGTCATCTACGAACGGGAACGGGCCACCGGCCTCTCCCGCTCGGCGTACCTGATGTCGAAGGTCATCGTCCTCGGCGTGATCACAGCCGTGCAGGGCGTCATCATCTGCGCGATCGGCTTCATCCCGCGCGAGCTGCCCGAAGAGGGCCTGATGATGCCCCCGGCCGTCGAGCTGTGCCTGGTCGTCATCGCCCTCGGCTTCACCTCGATGATGTTCGGCCTGGTCATCTCCTCGCTGGTGAAGACCTCCGAGAAGACCATGCCGCTGCTGGTGATGTTCGCGATCGTCCAGGTCGTCTTCACCGGCGTCCTCTTCAAGGTCTTCGGCTCGCCGGGGCTGGAGCAGGTCGCCTGGCTGATGCCCTCGCGCTGGGCGATGTCCGGCGCCGCGTCGACCCTGGACCTGGCCCACCTCATGCCGCCGTGGGACCGCGAGAACCCGACCGACCTCGACCCGCTCTGGGAGTCCACCGTCGCCCAGTGGGGGATCAACGTCGGCGTACTCCTGGTGATGGCCGCGATCTGCGGCTTCGCCGTGGCCCGGCTGCTGCGCCGCCACGAGCCCGAGGTCATGCGCAAGTGACCCGGTGAGACGTCAGGGGCCGCGCCGCCGGGAAGCGGCCCCTGGCGCGCCGCGAGGGCGGCACCCGGAATCGGGTGCCGCCCTCACTGCTGTCCTCGTGTGCGGAACACATCTCCGCGAGAGGTCCGGATCAGTACGCGCTGTCGACGTTGTCGATGGTGCCGTACCGGTCGGCCGCGTAGTTGGCGGCGGCGGTGATGTTGGCGACCGGGTCGTACAGGTCGTGCTTGGTGCCGGCGACGTGGTAGGCGTCGAAGGTCGGCTGGATGACCTGGAGCAGGCCCTTCGACGGGACACCGTTGATGGCGTTGATGTCCCAGTTGTTGATGGCCTGCGGGTTGCCGGAGGACTCCCGCATGATGTTGCGGTGCAGACCCTCGTAGGAGCCGGGGATGCCCTTGTCCTGCATGATGTCGAGGGCCTCGTTGATCCAGCCGTCGAGGTTGTTGGCGTAGGCCGGCTTGGAGCGCTCGGCGGAGCGGCTCGCCGATTCCTCCGACTTCCGCTCGTTGGCGGCCTTCTTCTCAGCCTCGGCCTTCTTCGCGGCCTCGGCCTTCTTCGCGGCTTCGACCTTCTTGGCCTCAGCGGCTGCGGACTTCGCGCCCTGGTAGGCGACGACCTGCTGCTGGGCGACGTGGTCGCTCAGCTCGGAGCTCTGCTCCCACTGCTTGGCGGTCGACCAGGCGGGGGCCGCGGCGGAGTGGGAGGCGGCGACAGGCTCGATCTCGGTCGAGGACGAGCCCGGAACGAGGGAGACCGTCAGGGCGGTGATGCCCGCGGTGGCGACACCGGCGATGGAGATCTTCTGGTTTCGGGTCAGCGTGTTCAGACCGAGAATGCGGGACTGCGTCATGGGGAAGGACCTCTTCGTGTAGCGGAGGTCGCTCTCGGCTCGGCGGGGACAGTTGCGATGTTCCGGCACTAACGCTGCGGGGCGGTTGGCCCGTCGCAGCGCCGAGCGACGTGAGCCATTGTTAGCGGCCGCAAAAATGCGTGGCAATGATGTGACGTACGAAGCCAGGTAGTGGACACGGGGCGCGAAGCCTCCGCGCTTGTCCCTTTTACGCCTCGCCAAACCAGGCTTTTCGGTCCACTAAGCCGCTTCGTACGTGACCTGGGCCCTATGCCGGGCCTCACAGGCCGACCCCCTCGATCTCACGTTTCGTTGCCACTGCAACGCTTTCCGTGACCGATTTCGAGGGGGTTTCGCGGGTCTGGTCGATTCCAGGCGGTCTGGGCGCCCGGACCACGCCTGCCCGGCTCGCCCCGGGCCATGCATGGAGGCGACGGCCGGTGTCGCGCACGAGGGGCGTGAGGGCGCCTCCCCTCTCTCGTCTCTTGTCTCCCGGGCGGGCGGCTGGCGGCCGCCCGGGAGACAAGGGCGCGGGCGCCATGGCCCGCTTACGCGCCGACGTCCCGTAGACGGTCGTACGGCCGATCCCCCCCCGTCCCCAAAGGGGCGGGGCACCGCCCCGGAGCCTCGCCCGCTTCCTGGGCCTCACCCCGCCCTCAGCCCCAGCCACCCCCCTGATCCCCCGCACCAGCAGATGCACGTCCCCGAACTCGTGCCACAGCAGCCGCTCCCGCACCGCGGCCTCGTACCCCCGCTCCACGGCGGCCGCGCCCGCCACCGCCTCCAGCATCAGCAGGTGCGAGGCCTCGGGCTCGCGCAGGCCGGTCAGCAGGCCGTCCACCACACGCACCCCGCGCTCAGGGGTCACCACCAGATCCGTCCAGCCGGAGGCCGCCCGGACCCGGCCGTCGGGGGCAACCGCCGACTCCAGGGCCCGTACCGCGGTCGTGCCCACCGCGATCACCCGGCCGCCCCCGGCGCGTACCGCGTTGACCAGCCATGCCGCGTGGGCCGACACCGCGTACCGCTCGGGGTACGGCGGCTCGTGCGCCTCGGCCGACGCCACCCCCGTGTGCAGCGTCACCGGGGCGAACTGCACCCCCGCCCGGACCAGCTCCGTCACCGTCCGTGCCGTGGAGGGGCGGCCCGCGCTCGGCATCTCCGCCGACGCGCCGCCGTCCTCCCCGGCCGCCGAGAACACCGTCCGGTACGCCGCGAGGGGCTGGTCCCGCGCCGTGTACGCGTACCGGACCGGCCGCCCGTGCCGGTGCAACCACGCCACCACCGCCGACCCGGCGCCCTCACCCGTCGGCACCCCGAACCCCTCCGCCCGCTCCCACCACAGCCGTCCGGCGCCCGGAACCAGCGGTTCCAGCAGCTCCAGGCGCGCTCCGCCCGCCAGCGCCACCACGGCTCCCGCTCCTCCACCGGCACCCGGGCCGACAGCTCCTCCGGGACCCGCCCCACCACGGCCCGGGCGCTCACCGCCCCGCCTCCGCCGAGGACCGCTCCAGCAGCGCCGCCGCCGTGTACGGCCCGCTCGCGGGCCGCTCCGCCAGCAGCCGCAGGAACGCCGGGACCACCGACTCCGGCTCGGGCCGCGACGCCTCGTCCGGATCGTCCGGGACGGCGGCCCGTTAGAGCTCCGTTCGCAGATCACCCGGGTCCACCGCCCACACCCGCAGCCCCGACTCCTCCACACCCAGCACTGCCGACCAGTGGTCCAGCGCCGCCTTCGACGCCCCGTACCCGCCCCACGTCGGGTACGCCTCCACCGCCGCGTCCGAAGTCACCGAGACCACCGCGCCCGCCGGGGCCGACCGCAGCAGCGCCAGCGCCTCCCGTACCAGCCCGTGCGCCGCCACCACATTGGTCTCCAGCGCCTGCCGAAGCCGCACGGTTCCCAGCTCGGCCAGCCCCACCAGCGGGCTCGCCCCCAGCGCGCTGGCGTTGTTGACCAGCAGGTCCACCCCGCCGAGCCCGCGCGCGGCCGCCACCACCTCGCTCCGGTGCCCGGCGTCGGCCACGTTTCCGGCCACCGTCCGCACCGCGGCGCCGCGCTCCTCGGCCGCCCGCCCCGCCTCCACCAGCGCCCCGGCGCCCCGCGCCGTCAGCACCAGCGACCAGCCCCGCTCCGCCAGCGCCAGGGCGAGCGCCCGCCCCAGCCCCTTCGAACCACCCGTGATGACCGCCACCGGCATGATCGTCCCCTCCACTTGCGTCGGCTTCTCGTACGTACGCGCGCCGGCTGCTCGCCGACCCCGGCAGCACGGCGTCGACGACGCCTCACGGGCCGTCACCGCCACCGGCCCGCCCACCGTAGGAACGTGACCCCCGTCACCGCCTCCGCCACCCGCCCCAGCCGGCCAGGGCACTTCGCCCTAGGCGCGCCCCGCGGCGGCCTAGGCCCACGGCCCCGGCCACCCGGACCCCCGGACCGATACGCCCGCCCCCGCCCGCCGGTAGCGTGACCGCATGACCGACCCCACGAGCCCCGGCAGGACCGGCGGCCGGCCGCCCGGCGCCGGGCTCCTCGCGGTGAGCTCCGCGCTGCTCGCGATGAGCCGCCCCCTGGAGGTCCGCGACGTCCTCAAGACGATCGTCGCCTCCGCCCGCGAACTCCTCGACGCCGAGTACGCCGCCCTCGGCGTCCCCGACGACCACGGCGGCTTCGCCCAGTTCGTCGTCGACGGCGTCAGCGACGCCCAGTGGAAGGCGATCGGGCCGCTCCCGCGCCAGCACGGCATCCTCGCCGCGATGCTCCACGACGACCACCCACAGCGGCTCGCCGACGTCCGCGAGGACCCCCGCTTCTGCGGCTGGCCCGACGCCCACCCGGAGATGTCCGACTTCCTCGGCCTGCCCATCCGCGACGGCGACCGCAGCATCGGCGCCCTCTACCTCGCCAACAAGCGCTGCCCCAAACCCGAGGGGAGCTGCGGCTTCACCGAGGCCGACGAGGAACTCCTGTCGATCCTCGCCCAGCACGCGGCGATCGCCCTCACCAACGCCCGCCTCTACGAGCGCAGCCGCGAGCTCACCATCGCCGAGGAACGCTCCCGCCTCGCCCACGAACTCCACGACGCCGTCAGCCAGAAGCTCTTCTCGCTCCGCCTCACCGCCCAGGCCGCCACCGCCCTGGTCGACCGTGACCCGCACCGCGCCAAGGAGGAGCTCCACCAGGTCGCCGCGCTGGCCGCCGAGGCCGCCGAGGAACTCCGCGCCGCCGTCGTCGAACTGCGCCCCGCCGCCCTTGACGAGGACGGCCTCGTCGCCACCCTGCGCACCCAGGTCCAGGTCCTCGACCGGGCCCACGCCGCCCGCGTCACCTTCACCTCCACCGGGGCCCGCGCGCTCCCCGCCGCCCAGGAGGAGGCCGTCCTGCGGGTGGCCCAGGAGGCGCTGCACAACGCGCTGCGCCACTCCGGCGGCGCCCACGTCGACGTGGCCCTGGAGCGGAAGGGGAGCGGCGCCCTGCTGACCGTGCGCGACGACGGCCGCGGGTTCGACCCCGGCGCCACCCGGGAAGCCGGACGGCATCTGGGCCTGGTCTCCATGCGGGACCGGGCCGGCGGCGTGGGCGGCCGCCTCACCGTGCACGCGGAGCCCGGCAGGGGCACCACGATCGAGATGGAGGTACCCGGTGGCTGACACCGAGCGCGAGGAACGGCACACGCACGTCATCCGGGTCCTCCTCGTCGACGACCACCAGGTGGTCCGCCGCGGCCTGCGCACCTTCCTGGAGGTGCAGCACGACATCGAGGTGGTCGGCGAGGCCGGGGACGGTGCCGAAGGGGTGGCCCGCGCCGAGGAACTCCAGCCCGACGTCGTCCTGATGGACGTCAAGATGCCCGGCATGGACGGCGTGGAGGCCCTGCGCCGGCTGCGCGAACTGGCCAACCCGGCCCGCGTCCTGGTCGTCACCAGCTTCACCGAGCAGCGCACCGTGGTCCCCGCCCTGCGCGCCGGAGCAGGGGGATACGTCTACAAGGACGTCGACCCCGAGGCGCTGGCCCGCGCCATCCGCTCCGTCCACGCCGGCCACGTCCTCCTCCAGCCCGAGGTCGCCGGCGCCCTCCTCAGCCAGGACGAGAACGGACACGGCCAGGGCCGCGGCGGCTCCCTGACCGAACGCGAACGGGAGGTGCTCGGCCTGATCGCCGACGGCCGCTCCAACCGCGAGATCGCCCGCGCCCTCGTCCTCTCCGAGAAGACGGTGAAGACCCACGTCTCGAACATCCTGATGAAACTCGACCTCGCCGACCGCACCCAGGCCGCCCTCTGGGCCGTACGCCACGGCATGGCACGCTGACGACCTGCGGAAAACATCCCGGCCGGGCGCCGTCGGCGGACCCGGTTCCCGGCCGGGATGAGATTCATACTGTCGGGTGGATGTCACCCGGACGGCGTATCCCGTGAGGGCGCTCCGCGTTCTTGAGGACGAGCCGTGGCGGCCGGCCGCGGCCCACGTCTACGAGGAGTACGCAGTGAGCAAGTTCAAGAAGGCCGCCGCCCTCACCATGGTCGCGGGCGGCATCGTCGCCGCGGGCGCGGGCGCGGCCTCCGCCACCGACGGCGCCCACGCGGGCGGCCACGCCGTCCACTCCCCGGGCGTCGGCTCGGGCAATCTCGTCCAGGTCCCCGTCCAGGTCCCGGTCAACGTCGTGGGCAACACCGTGAACGTCATCGGGCTCCTCAACCCCGCCTTCGGCAACCTCGGCCTCAACGGCTGACCCGCGCCGCAGCACCGCGACGGCCCCTCGGCTTCCCCCGAGGGGCCGTCGCCCTGCCCGCGCCACCGACCCGCGCCACCGCGGATCAGCCCTCCGTGGCCGCCCCGTACGCCGCCACCTTCGCCCGCCGCGCGGTCCGCTCCACCGGCCGCAGCGCCTCGGCCCGCGCCGCCATCTCCGCCGCGCTCACCGCCCCGCCGTGCCCGCTGCGCTCCGCCAGTTCCACCAGCAGCGCCACCCGGTCGGCCAACTCCAGTACCCGCACCGCCCGCTGGGGGTATCCGGGGGCCAGCGCGTCCTTCGCACCGGCGTGCGCCCGCGCCCGGTACGCGTCCAGCGCCGCATCCGCGACCGGCCCCGAACCGGCCACGTCGAGCCGCGCCAGCACCTCCGTCGCCTCCCGCAACGCCTGCGCCAGCTCCCGCTCCGCCTCCCCGAGCGAGGGCACGTCGGCGGGCGGCGCCTCCCGCACCGGCAGGCAGTGCCAGACCACCTCCACGTGCACATCCCCCTCGGGCCCCGCCGCTGCCACCTCCGGCACGAGCCCGACCGCGGCTCCCACCGTCACCACGGCCTCCTCGGCCTCCATCGCCCGCTCGTTGAACTCCGGGGGCCCGCTCAGCCCCAGCGGATGGCCCGGCACCGGCAGCGCCACCCGGAAACCCGTCGCCCCCAGCGCCCGCAACCGCCCCAGCGCCAGGGTCAGCCCGACCGGCTCCGGCTCACCCGGCAGCCCGACGACGCGATGGCGCGCGTCCTCTCCGACGATGGCCGACGCGGCGTCATCAGGGGACACCAATCCGGCAAGAAGGGCATTTCCCCATGCCGCCAACAGTCCTGAACGAGGTTCGGTGAGCATCCCCCCACCCTAAGGACAGGAGGGGGGACGGCACCGCTCGGCGGGTGGCGTAGGTTTGTACGGGGGCCCGCGTCCCGGAGGTCCGAAGGCGCGAGCTGAACACCGAGACTGCAATGGGAGACAACGCGCTCATGAGCGATGTGCTGGAGCTGGTGGACGTATCCGTGGTCCGCGAGGGCCGGGCTCTGGTGGACCAGGTCTCCTGGTCGGTGAAGGAGGGGGAGCGCTGGGTCATCCTCGGACCCAACGGCGCGGGCAAGACCACCTTGCTCAACCTCGCCTCCAGCTACCTCTTCCCGAGCACCGGCACCGTCTCGATCCTCGGCGAGCAGCTCGGCAAGCCCGGCACGGACGTCTTCGAACTCCGCCCGCGCATCGGCGTCGCCGGGATCGCGCTGGCCGAAAAGCTCCCCAAGCGCCAGACGGTCCTCCAGACCGTCCTCACCGCGGCCTACGGCATGACCGCCGCCTGGCACGAGAACTACGAGGAGGTCGACCGCGAGCGCGCCCTCGCCTTCCTCGACCGCCTCGGGATGAACGAGCACCTGGACCGCAGGTTCGGCACCCTCTCCGAGGGCGAGCGCAAGCGCACCCTGATCGCCCGCGCCCTGATGACCGACCCCGAGCTCCTCCTCCTCGACGAGCCCGCCGCGGGCCTCGACCTCGGCGGCCGCGAGGACCTGGTCCGCCGCCTCGGCCGGCTGGCCCGCGACCCGATCGCCCCCTCGATGATCATGGTGACCCACCACGTCGAGGAGATCGCCCCCGGCTTCACCCACGTCCTCATGATCCGCCAGGGCCAGGTGCTCGCCGCCGGCCCCCTGGAGCTGGAACTCACCTCGCGCAACCTCTCCCGCTGCTTCGGCCTCCCCCTCGTGGTCGAGCAGCAGGACGACCGCTGGACCGCCCGCGGTCTCCCGATGCGCTGACCCTCCGCGTGACAGGGGCCCGAAAGGCCCCTGTCCCCGGACGGCCCCCGCGCCTACCATGAACGCGTGGACATCGACGCGTGGGTGTGGTGGCTCGTAGGCGCGGTCGCCCTCGGCATTCCGCTCGTGATGACGGCCATGCCGGAATTCGGCATGTTCGCCGTCGGAGCGGTCGCCGCGGCGATCACGGCAGGGCTCGGCGGCGGCATCGTCGCCCAGGTACTGGTCTTCGTGGTGGTCTCGGTGGCGCTGATCGCCGTCGTCCGCCCCATAGCGCGGCGCAACCGCGCCCTTTCCCCGGGCACGGTGACCGGCGTCGAGGCCCTCAAGGGCAGACAGGCCGTCGTGGTCGAGCGCGTCGACGGCTCCAGCGGCCGCATCAAGCTGGCCGGCGAGATCTGGTCGGCCCGCGCCCTCGACAGCGACCAGAGCTACGAGCCCGGCCACGAGGTCGACGTCGTGGAGATCGACGGCGCCACGGCCGTCGTCATGTGACCGGATCGGTCCCACGCACCGCCGACGTCTGACAGACTCGGCCTCCAAGATCCTCCCGCCCGTCCGGCGGGAGGAGGCGACAGCAGCCCGCGAAGGCACGGAAGGCACGGGGAGCCGCGATGGAACCGATCATCATCGTCCTGATCATTCTGGTGGTGCTCGTCTTCATCGCCCTGATCAAGACGATCCAGGTCATCCCGCAGGCCAGCGCCGCCATCGTCGAGCGCTTCGGCCGCTACACCCGCACGCTCAACGCGGGCCTCAACATCGTCGTCCCCTTCATCGACACGATCCGCAACCGCATCGACCTCCGCGAGCAGGTCGTGCCGTTCCCGCCGCAGCCGGTGATCACCCAGGACAACCTGGTCGTCAACATCGACACGGTCATCTACTACCAGGTGACCGACGCCAGGGCCGCCACCTACGAGGTGGCCAGCTACATCCAGGCCATCGAGCAACTCACCGTCACCACCCTCCGCAACATCATCGGCGGCATGGACCTGGAGCGGACGCTGACCTCCCGCGAGGAGATCAACGCGGCGCTCCGCGGCGTCCTGGACGAGGCCACCGGCAAGTGGGGCATCCGCGTCAACCGCGTCGAGCTGAAGGCGATCGAGCCGCCCACCTCCATCCAGGACTCGATGGAGAAGCAGATGCGCGCCGACCGCGACAAGCGCGCCGCCATCCTCCAGGCCGAGGGCGTCCGCCAGTCCGAGATCCTGCGGGCCGAGGGCGAGAAGCAGTCCGCGATCCTCCGCGCCGAGGGTGAGGCGCGCGCCGCCGCCCTCCGCGCGGAAGGCGAGGCCCAGGCGATCCGTACGGTGTTCGAGTCCATCCACGCCGGAGACCCGGACCAGAAGCTCCTCTCCTACCAGTACCTCCAGATGCTCCCGAAGATCGCCGAGGGCGACGCCAACAAGCTCTGGATCGTGCCCAGCGAGATCGGCGACGCGCTCAAGGGGCTCAGCGGAGCCTTCGGCAACCTCGGTGGCCTGGGCGGCCCCCCGGCCCCGGCCGCGCCGCAGCCGCCGGAGCGCATGGAGAAGCCGACCATCGACTGACCTCCCGCGCCACACACGTACGCCGAAGGGCCGTTCCCTGCTTCAGGGAGCGGCCCTTCACCTCGTACGCCCCTGGCTCAGGCCGCCGGGAGCGCCAGCCACTGCGGCAGGTCCTCGGTGCTGCCCCGGCCGAGCGCCAGCAGCATCGCGTCGGACGGCGTCGGCTCGAACGGCTGCCGCAGCAGCGGCATCCCGGCCTCCTCCGGCGTCCGGTCGGCCTTGCGGTGGTTGTCGGCCGGGCAGCACGCCACGGTGTTCAGCCACGAGTCCGCCCCGCCCTGCGACCTGGGCACCACGTGGTCCACCGTCGTCCCGCGCCCGCCGCAGTACGCGCACCGGTGCTGGTCGCGCACGAGCACCCCGCGCCGAGACCACGGCGCCCGTCTTCGGAACGGCACCCGTACGTACCGGCAGAGCCTGATCACCCGGGGCACCGGTATGTCGACCAGCGCGGCCCGCACCCGCTGGTCCGGGTGGACCATCTCCACCACGGCCTTGTCCTGGAGGACCAGCACCACGGCCCGGTTCCACGTCACCGTCGACAGCGGCTCGAAGCTCGCGTTCAGCACCAGCGTGTCCCGCATGTCCAGCCCACCTCCCGTGCGCCGCCCGCCCCTTGGCGGACCGCTACAACTCTGGCCGGGTGCGGCGCGGCGGACAACGCAATATCGGGGCCCGGCGCACCGGGCGGCCGTGGACACGGCGGCCACCCGACGAAAGAAAGCTGCCCGCCCGCGGCCACATTCATGACCACGGGCGGGCAGCAATCGGGAGAACGCCGCGCGCGAACGGGGAGCCGTACGGGACTCAGCCCTCGGCCGGCACCTCGTACTCGCCGATCAGCTGGGCACGACCCAGCGTGTGGAAGCGCAGGTTGAAGCCGACCACCGCCGGCGAGGAGTCCGCGTCGGCGTCCAGCCGCTCGGTGTCGACGGCGTACACCGTGAAGACGTACCGGTGCGAGCCGTCGCCGGGCGGCGGCGCGGCACCGACGAACTCCCGCGTCCCGTGGTCGTTCCGCGCGTGGACGGCGCCCTCCGGCAGCCCCGAGAAGCCCGGCGAGCCGGCGCCCGCGGGCAGCTCGGTCACCGAGGCCGGGATGTTGAAGAGCACCCAGTGCCAGAACCCGCTGCCGGTCGGCGCGTCCGGGTCGAAGCAGGTCACCGCGAAACTCTTCGTCCCGGCCGGGAAGCCCTCCCAGCGCAGCTGCGGCGACCGGTTGCCGACGGCCTGGACCTGCGCGTCGTCCAGCGTCGCGCCCGGCTTCACCTCGTCGCTCACCACGGTGAACGACGCCACCTCGGGCAGGAAGTCATGGGGGAGCGGGGGCCTGCTGTCACTCACGTGCGTACCTCCAGTACGGCTGTCGTTCCTGTCTGCCGCCGAGCCTAGAACCAGTTGCGCCGACTCCCGACCTCCGACAGCCACTGGTTGAGGTATCCCGCCCAGTCGGTGTTCTGGAAGTCGTGGAGACCCACCTGGAAGGAGCGGAAGGTGTCGCTGCTCTCGCTGAAGAGCCCGCCCTTCTTGTCCATCTCCAGGACGACGTCCATGGCCCGGTCGTCGGCGACGAAGCTGAGCTCCACCTGGTTCAGCCCGCGGTACTGGGACGGCGGGTAGAACTCGATCTCCTGGTAGAAGGGGAGGCGCTGACGCGTCCCCCTGATGTGCCCCTGCTCCATGTCCGCGTGCTTGAAACGGAATCCGAGCTGACCGAAGGCGTCGATGATCGCCTGCTGCGCGGGCAGCGGGTGCACGATCACCGGGTCGAGGTCGCCGGAGTCCACCGCGCGGGCGATGGCCAGCTCCGTCGTCACGCCGATGTTCATCCCCGGGAGCCGGTGCCCGGAGAAGACGGTGATCGGCGTCTCCCACGGGATCTCCAGCCCGAACGGCACCGTGTGCATCGCCTCGGCCGCCAGCTGGAACTCCCCGCCGAGCCGCATCTTGGCGAACTCGATGTCCCGCTTGTACTCCTGGTCCCCGCTCTCCACCTCGACACGGGCCTGCAGTCCCACGGAGAGCCCCTCGATCCGCTGGTCCACGGAACCGCCCTGGATGTGCACCTCGCCCTGGACGACACCGCCCGGTACGACGTTCACCTCCGTCAGCACCGTCTCCACGGAGGCACCCCCCGCGCCCAGACTCGCCAGCAGCCGCTTGAAAGCCATGTCGTGCTCCTCCCCCAGGCCGCGCCTGTGGTGTCGTCTTCTTCCTGCCGGTCAGAACGCGATCCGCGCCCGCCCGGTTCCGTAACCACCCCGAACGGCCGTCGCCCGCACGGCGCACGGCCGGCGGGGAACCACCTGGACTACGCTCGGATGCCATGATCGCGGCCCCTGACCGTACGCCCCTCAGCAGGTCCTTCTTCGACCGGCCCGTACAGGAGGTCGCCCCTGACCTCCTGGGACGCCTCCTTGTCCGCAACACCGACGACGGCCCCCTCGAACTACGCCTCACCGAGGTCGAGGCGTACGCGGGCCCCACCGACCCCGGCTCACACGCCTACCGGGGCCGCACCGCCCGCAACGACGTCATGTTCGGCCCCCCGGGCCATGTCTACGTCTACTTCACGTACGGCATGTGGCACTGCGTCAACCTGGTCTGCGGCTCCGACGGCGACCCCGGCGCCGTGTTGCTCCGCGCCGGAGAGGTCGTACGCGGTGCCGACCTGGCCCGCCCCCGCCGCCCGGCGGCCCGGCACGACCGCGAGCTGGCGAAGGGCCCGGCCCGCCTCGCCACGGCCTTGGACATCGACCGGGCTCTGGACGGCGCGGACGCCTGCGGCCTGCCCTCGGCGCCGCTGCGCGTACTGGCCGGCAGCCCGGTCGCCGCGGAGCAGGTACGGACCGGGCCCCGGACGGGGGTCGGGGGAGAAGGGGGTGTCCGACCGTGGCGGTTCTGGCAGGCGGACGACCGCACCGTCAGCCCGTACCGGGCCCACGCACCCCGGCGGCGGCCACGCACTTGACTTGCCCACGGCAGAGGTCTAACGTGGCCCGAGCCGCTGAACACGGTTCCGCTCCTCTGCGGGCCGAGGCGGCATCCACTACTCCAGCAACATCCCTTCGCCGGGTCTCTTCAGGCATGCCGAAAAGAATCCCGAATACCTCGATTATGAGGTGCGAAGAGAATCCGCTAACGTAGTGCCCAGCCGAAAGGCAAAGGCTCACCAACGGCCACCGGAGATGGAATCCGCACCGGAAACGGAACGGAAAAAAGATCTGGTAAGGTTGGAAACACGAAATACCGAAGGGAAGCGCCCGGAGGAAAGCCCGAGAGGGTGAGTACAAAGGAAGCGTCCGTTCCTTGAGAACTCAACAGCGTGCT
>NZ_JBHXJE010000078.1:0-14756 GCF_042723275.1 Streptomyces sp. NPDC058373
CGGTGGGGTGCCACACCCACCCCCCCCCCCAAACCTCCCACAACACCCCGCTCCCCCCCCCCCCCCCCCCGGGGGGGGCGCGGCCCCCCCCCCCCCCCCCCACCGCCAGGAGACCGCCCGGCCCACCCGGCCGCCCAGGACCCGAAGGACGTCCGCACCCATGAGCACCCGCAAGCACACCGCCCTGCCCAAGGCGCAGATCCTCGTGGAGGCGCTGCCCTGGCTCACCCGCCACCACGGCAGGACCGTCGTCATCAAGTTCGGCGGCAACGCCATGATCAACGAGGAGCTGAAGGCCGCCTTCGCCCAGGACGTCGTCTTCCTGCGCCACGCCGGACTCAAGCCCGTCGTCGTGCACGGCGGCGGCCCGCAGATCAGCGCCCAGCTCGACCGGCACGGCCTGGTCAGCGAGTTCAAGGCGGGGCTGCGCGTCACCACCCCGGAGGCGATGGACGTCGTACGGATGGTGCTCGCCGGGCAGGTCCAGCGGGAACTGGTCGGCCTGCTCAACCAGCACGGTCCGCTCGCCGTCGGCCTCACCGGCGAGGACGCCCACACCATCACCGCCACCAAGCACCAGCCGCGCATCGAGGGCGAACTGGTCGACATCGGCCGGGTCGGCCAGATCACCGAGACCGACACCGGCGCCATCGAGGCCCTGCTGGAGAACGGCCGGATCCCCGTCGTCTCCTCCATCGCCCGCAGCGCCGACGACGACCACGTCTACAACGTCAACGCCGACACCGCCGCCGCAGCGCTGGCCGCGGCACTGAACGCCGAGACGCTCATGGTCCTCACCGACGTCGAGGGGCTCTACGAGGACTGGCCGCACAGCGACGAGGTGATCAGCCGCCTCACCGCCACCGAGCTGGAGAAGCTGCTGCCCGACCTGGCCAGCGGCATGGTCCCCAAGATGGAGGGCTGCCTGCACGCCGTCCGCAACGGCGTCACCACCGCGCGCGTCATCGACGGGCGGGTCCAGCACTCCATCCTGCTGGAGATCTTCACCGACGAAGGCATCGGCACCATGGTCGTCCCGGACCAGGAGGAGCTCACGTGACCACCACCCAGCCCGCCCACCCGGCCCCCGGCCGGGACACCCCGGCCCCCGGCGGCCCGGCCGGCGGCAACGAGGCGCTCACCGCCCGCTGGCAGGGCGCCCTGATGGACAACTACGGCACCCCGCGCCTGCCCCTGGTGCGCGGCGAGGGCGCCGTCCTCACCGACGCCGACGGCGCCACCTACCTCGACCTGGTCGGCGGCATCGCCGTCAACGCACTCGGCCACGGCCACCCGGCCGTCGTCGAGGCGGTCAGCCGCCAGATCGCCGCGCTCGGCCACGTCTCCAACCTCTTCACCGCCGAGCCGCCCGTCGCGCTCGCAGAGGAACTGCTCCGCCTCTTCGGCCGCCCGGGACGCGTCTTCTTCTGCAACTCCGGCGCCGAGGCCAACGAGGCCGCCTTCAAGATCGCACGGCTCACCGGACGCACCCACATGGTCGCCACCGAGGGCGGCTTCCACGGCCGCACCATGGGCGCCCTCGCCCTCACCGGCCAGCCCGGCAAGCAGGCCCCGTTCCTGCCGCTGCCCGGCGAGGTCACCCACGTGCCCTACGGCGACGCCGACGCCCTGCGCGCCGCCGTCACCGAGGAGACCGCCGCCGTCTTCATCGAGCCGATCCAGGGCGAGAACGGCGTGGTCGTCCCGCCCGCCGGATACCTCAGGGCCGCCCGCGAGATCACCCGCGCCACCGGCACCCTCCTCGTCCTGGACGAGGTGCAGACCGGCGTCGGCCGCACCGGCCACTGGTTCGAGCACCAGGCGCACGACGGCGTCGACCCCGACGTCGTCACCCTCGCCAAGGGGCTCGGCGGCGGCCTGCCGATCGGCGCCACCGTCGCCTTCGGTGACACCGCCGACCTGCTGCGCCCCGGCCAGCACGGCACCACCTTCGGCGGAAACCCCGTCGCCTGCGCCGCCGGGCTCGCCGTCCTGCGCACCCTCGCCGCCGACGGCCTCCTCGACCAGGTGAAGCGGGTCGGCGAGCGGCTGCGGAGCGGAATCGAAGGGCTCGGACACCCGCTGGTCGACCATGTCCGCGGCGCGGGCCTGCTGCTGGGTATCGTGCTCACCGAGCCGCTCGCACCCACCGTCCAGCAAGCGGCTCAGGACGCCGGCCTGCTGGTCAACGCGCCCGCCCCCGACGTCGTACGGCTGATGCCGCCGCTGGTGTTCACCGACGAGGAGGCGGACACCTTCCTGCGGGCCCTGCCCGGCGTCCTCGACACCGCGCGGGAGACCGCGGGGAAGACCGCCCAGGGGGAACGATGAGCCGCAGAACGGGACGACGACGATGAGCCAGGCGCACGAGAACGAGAGCGCCCAGGCCGTGCCGCAGACGCGCACCGCCCGCCACCGCCGGATCGTCGACATCCTCAACCGGCAACCGGTGCGCTCGCAGAGCCAGTTGGCGAAGCTCCTCGCCGACGACGGGCTGAGCGTCACCCAGGCCACCCTCTCCCGGGACCTCGACGAGCTGAACGCCGTCAAGATCCGCAATGCCGAGGGCGACCTGATCTACGCGGTGCCGAGCGAAGGCGGCTTCCGCACGCCGCGCGCCCCGCTCGGCGAGTCCGCCAAGGAGGAGCGGATGCGGCGGCTCTCCGGCGAGCTGCTGATCTCCGCCGAGGCCTCGGCCAACCTGGTGGTGCTGCGGACACCGCCCGGCGCCGCCCAGTTCCTCGCCTCCGCCATCGACCAGGCGGAACTCCACGACGTACTGGGCACCATCGCCGGTGACGACACGCTGATGCTGATCAGCCGCGCCCCCGACGGCGGCCAGGCCCTCGCCGAGCACCTGCTGCGGCTCGCCCAGAACGACCACTGAGCCCCCCGCACGGCCCCGCAAGGACCGCCCGCCCCTCGCCGGGGGCGGGCGGTCGCGTACCCCAGGGGTCGACACCGGCCGGCGGAGCCGTACTCCGCCGGAGGTAGCCGGGGCCGAGCCGGTTCGCCCTCGCGGCCGAGGACCCGGGCGGGCCCCGCGCCCTACGCTGGCCGCATGCCGTCCCGCCCACGGGCCCGCCTCCGGCTCCCGCGAGGCCGCGCCGTCGACGCCGCCCTCTCCTCGGGGCTCTTCCTGGTGGCCGGCCTCGGCACGCTCCGGTCCCTGATCGGCTCCCGCGAGGAGCCGTGGGCGCTCACCGCCGCCAACTGGGCGCTGATCGCGGTGGCCTGCGGCGCGCTGTACTTCAGCTCCCGGCGCCCGGTCGCCGCCGCCTCCGTCGCCGCCCTCGCCACCGCCGTCTACTACGTGACCAGCGCCTACGACGGGCCGCTGCTGCTCGCCGTGGTGGCCGCCCTCTTCATGGTGGCCGCCGCCGGACGGCTGCGCGCCGCCGTGGTGATCGCCGCCCTCTGCCTCATCGGCACCGCGCTCGGCACCCTCCAGGGCAACGGCGACGTCAACCACGTCGCCCTCTTCATGCTCACCGGCTGGTTCGTCGCCATGATCACCCTCGGCGGACTCCGCCACACCCACCTCGCCCGTGCCCGGGAGACCGAGGAGCGCGCCGCCACCCAGGAGCGGCTGCGGATCGCCCGAGAGCTGCACGACGTCGTCGGCCACCACCTCTCCCTCATCAACGTCCAGTCGGCCGCCGCCCTGCGCCGCCTCACCAAGGACCCCGCCGCCGGAGCCGGCCAGGCCGCCGAGGCGCTCGGCGCCGTCAAGGACGCCAGCCGCGAAGCGCTCCGCGAACTGCGCGCCACCCTCGGGGTGCTGCGCGACGCCGGCGAGGCCGCGCCGACCGCGCCCGCGCCCGGCCTCGCCCGGATCGGCGAACTCACCGACGCGGCCCGCGCCGCCGGTCTCACCGTCACCGTCCACCGCACGGGCCGTCCCGGCCCGCTCCCCGTCGAGGCGGACCTCGCCGCGTACCGCATCGTCCAGGAGTCGCTGACCAACGTCGCCCGGCACGCCCGCGCCACCCGCGCCGAGATCCGGCTCGACGGCGACGGTGAACGGCTGACCGTCACCGTCACCGACGACGGCCGCGGCCCGGTCGCCGACCCCGCGCGTACCGGCCCGCCCGGCTCGGGTGTGGCCGGGATGCGGGAGCGCGCCCGTGCCCTCGGCGGCGACCTCACCGCCGAAGCGGCCCCGGGCGGCGGCTTCGCCGTCCGCGCCACCCTGCCCCTCGCCCCCACGGAGGAACCCCGCCCATGACCACGGTGCTGCTCGCCGACGACCAGCGGCTCGTCCGCGCCGGATTCCGGTCGATCCTGGAGGACGAGGAGGGCATCGAGGTGGTCGGCGAGGCCGCCGACGGCGAGGAGGCCGTCGCCGCCGCCCGCGCCCTGCGTCCCGACGTGGTCCTCATGGACATCCGGATGCCCGGCACCGACGGCCTGGAGGCGGCCCGCCGCATCACCGCCGACCCGCGCCTGGAGGCCGTCCGCGTCGTCATCCTCACCACCTTCGACCTGGACGAGTACGTCTACCGGGCGCTGCGCGAGGGCGTCACCGGCTTCCTCGTCAAGGACACCGAACCCGAGGAGCTGGCCCACGCCATCCGCGTCGCCGCCCGTGGCGACGCCCTGATCAGCCCCTCGGTCACCCGCCGCCTCATCGCCGAGTTCGCGGGCCGGGTCGCCCCGCCACCGCCGGACCCCCGGTTCAACGCCCTCACCGACCGCGAACGCGAGGTGCTGCGGCTGGTCGCCGCCGGGCTGCCCAACGACCGGATCGCGGCCACCCTCGTCGTCAGCCCCGCCACCGCCAAGACCCACGTCAGCCGCGTCATGACCAAACTCGGCGCCCGCGACCGCTCCCAGCTCGTCGTCCTCGCCTACGAATCGGGCCTGGTCTCACCGGGTTGGCTGGGCGGCTGACCGACCGCGGGCCCCCGGGGCGTACGCCGCGAGCCGCCGGTGACGCCCGGGGGAGTACGCGGCCGACAACCCCGGGCCGACGCGCGGGGGATGACCCGGAGCCGAGGCTCGGCGGCATGACACCACACACCTCCGCCCCGGGCAGGGCCCCGGCCGCCGCGACGGGTTTCCTCGTCGGCGGGGCCACCGGATTCCTGCTGACCGAAGCCGTCGCCGTGCTGATCAGCCTGGCCCTCGGCGAACCGCTCGACGTGGGCGGCGGCGGCCTGCCGCGGACCGCGCTCGTCGCCGCCGTCCTGCTCTGCGCCCTCGCCGGAGCCGTGATCGGCGCCCGCCGCGCCGCAGGCTCCCCGCACACGTCGGACGGGGGCCGCTGACATGGCGCACACCGAAACCACCCCGCCGCCCGCGGCCGCGATTCCGCCTCCCGGGCGCCTCGGCCGGATCGCCGCCCGGTCGATGCGGCACCGCAAGGCCGCCCTGCTGCTCTGGCTGGTCCTGGTCGCCGCCCTCACCGCGGGCGCCCAGACCGCCGGGGACGGCTACCGCAACGACCACTCGCTGCCCGGTACCGACTCGCAGGCGGCGGCCGACCTCCTCGCCGGCCACGGGGTCGAGCCGGAGGACCGCACCGCCCGCATCGTCCTGAAGAACCCCGACGGACTCGACGCCGACCGCGGCCGGGTCACCGCCCTTCTCGACGAGGTCGAGGGGCTGCCGTCCGTCACCTCGGTGCACGGCCCGTGGTCCGGCGGCGCCGTCTCACGGGACGGCACGATCGGCTACGCCACCGTCGCCCTCGCCGACCAGGACGGCCACATCCCCGCCGAGGACCTGGCCCGGCTGCTGGACACCGTCCGCGCGGCCGACGGCGACGGCCTGCGGACCGCCGTGGGCGGTGAGGCGACCCGGGGCGCCGAGGAGGCGGGCGGCGGGGCGGCCGAGGGTGCCGGGATGCTCGCCGCCCTCGCCATCCTGGTCCTCTTCTTCGGCTCGCTGGTCGCGGCGGCCGTCCCCCTGGTGACCGCCGTGTTCGCGGTCGGCGGCGCGCTCGGCCTGATCGGGCTCGCCGCCCACCTCTTCACCGTCGCCGACTTCACCCCGCCGGTGATGATGCTGGTCGGCCTCGGCGTGGGCGTCGACTACGCCCTGCTGATCTTCCACCGGTACCGGACCGAACTGCTGGCCGGCGCCGACCGGGAGACCGCCGCGGTGCGGGCGATGGAGGTGGCCGGGCGGACCGTGCTCTTCGCCGGCTGCACTGTGATCATCGCCCTGCTCGGTCTTGTCGTCCTCGGCCTCGGCGCCCTCCAGGGCGTCGCGCTGTCCGTCGCGCTGACCGTGCTGGTCACCATGGCAGCCTCGGTCACCCTGCTGCCCGCCCTGCTCGCGCTGGCCGGAGCCCGCATCGAGCGGCACGTCCTGGCCCGGGAGGCGAAGCGGCGCGCCAAGCACGGGCCCGCCGCCGACGAGGGGACGGGCGGCGGGCGCTGGGCCGCACTCGCCGCCGCCGTCGGGCGGCGCCCGCTGCCCGTCCTGCTCGCCGGGGTCGCCGTGCTGGCCGCGCTCTCGGCGCCGGTGCTCGGCATGCGGCTCGGCTTCGCCGACGCCGGGACCGACCCGGTGGGGTCGAGCAGCCGTACCGCCTACGACCTGACGGCGGAAGGGTTCGGCCCCGGCTTCAGCGGGCCGCTGGTGGTCGTCGCGGAGGGCGGCGGTGCCGCCTCCGGCCAGGCGCTGGCCGCCACCCTCGGCGAGGTGGAGGGGGTGGCCGCGGTCGAGGGGCCCTTCCCCTCCGGGGACGGCGCGCTCACCACGGTGCTGGCCTTCCCCGAGGCCGGGCCGCAGGACGAGGCCACCGCCGCGCTCGTCCGCGACCTGCGCGCCGACGTGCTGGCGCCGCTCGCCGAGGAGTCGGGGGAGCGCTACCTGGTGGGCGGGCCGACGGCCGCCGCGCTCGACTTCGCGGACTCGGTCGGCGCGCGGCTGCCGCTCTTCGTCGCCGTGGTGGTGGGGCTCTCCACGCTGCTGCTGCTCGCGGTCTTCCGCTCGCTGCTGGTGCCGCTGAAGGCCGCGGTGCTCAACCTGCTCTCCATCTCGGCGGCGCTCGGCGTGATCACCCTGGTCTTCCAGAACGGCTGGTTCGGGGCGAGCAGCGGACCGGTGGAGGCGTTCATCCCGGTGATGGTCTTCGCCATCGTCTTCGGCCTCTCCATGGACTACGAGGTCTTCCTCGTCTCCCGGATGCGCGAGGCCTGGCTGCGTACCGGTGACGCGCGGCTCGCGGTGGGGGAGGGGCTGGCCGCCACCGGCAAGGTGATCACGGCGGCCGCCGCCATCATGGTCGTGGTCTTCGCCGCCTTCGTGCTGAGCCCGAGCCGGATGCTCCAGCAGTTCGGGCTGGCCCTCGCGGTGGCGGTGCTGCTGGACGCGGTGGTGATCCGCTGCCTGATCGTCCCGGCGGTGATGCGGCTCCTCGGAACCCGCGCCTGGTGGCTGCCCAGGCCGCTGGACCGCGTACTGGGGCCGTCCGGGGCACGGGCGGGCTGAGCGGCCGGGGCCCGCTCCTCCGGTGGAGGGGCGGGCCCCGGTGTGTAGCGTGCGGGCGTCAGGCGGCCGGTGCCGTCTCGCCCGCCTGCCCGGCGTCGGCCCGGCGGGCCCGGTGCGCCATCCAGGCCGCCACCAGGGCGCCGGAGACGTTGTGCCAGACGGAGAAGACGGCGGCGGGCAGGGCCGCCATCGGCGAGAAGTGCGCGGTGGCGAGGGAGGCGGCGAGGCCGGAGTTCTGCATGCCGACCTCGAAGGACATGGCGCGGCTGGCCGGGGCGCCGAGGCCGAAGAGGCGGCCCGCGCCGTAACCGAGGGCGAGGCCCAGGCCGTTGTGGAGGACCACCGCGAGGACCACGGTGAGAGCGGCCGACTTGATGGCGTCGGCGCTGCCCGAGACCACCGCCGCGACGATGGCGGCGATCGCGATCGAGGAGAGCCATGGCATGGCGGGCAGCACCCGGTCGACGTACCGGCCGGCGGCCAGGCGGACCAGGACACCGGCGATCACCGGCAGCAGTACGGTCTTGAGGATGTCGCCGACCATGGCGCCCGCGTCCACCGGCAGGTACTCCCCGGCGAGCAGCAGCGTCAGCGGCGGGGTGATGAGCGGCGCCAGCACGGTCGAGACGGTGGCGACCGAGACGGAGAGCGCCACGTCGCCCCGGGCCAGGTAGGTGACGACGTTGGAGGCGGTGCCGCTGGGCGCGCACCCCACCAGGATCACCCCGGCCGCGAGCGCGGGCGGCAGCGACAGCGCGTGGGCGATGAGCCAGCCGAGCCCCGGCATGATCACGTAGTGCGCGACCAGGCCGAGCGCCACCGCCCACGGCCGTTTCACGACGCCCTGGAAGTCCAGCGGGGTCATGGTCAGACCCATGCAGAACATGACGCACCCCAGCAGGTACGGCACGCCGCCGGTCCACCCGGCGAAGAGTGACGGGGTGGCGAGCCCCAGCGCCCCGGCGGCGAGGACGAGGAGCGGGAAGAGCGTGACGGCGCGGCGGGCCGCGCGGTCCTTGGCGCCGTCGGCGCCGCTGTGGGGGGTCATCTGTTCGGACTGCACGCCCGCGATGGAACGCCCGGGGGCCCGCCGCCGCAAGCGCGTCTCGTCATGTGGTCACTACATCTTTCCCCGCTCCTCGCTCCGGTCCGCTGCCGGCGGCGACAGGACTGGTGCGCGGCGGCAGCGGCAGCGGCAGCCCCGGCAGTCCGTCCATGCTCGTGGCGATGTACTCCTTCTTCGTGAAGTACGCGTCGAGCGAGGCGTCGTCCTCCCGGGCGAACCGCTTGGCGTGCAGGTCGCGTTCGGACTCGTACGCCATGAAGGGCACCGCGTAGCCGCAGGTGTCGCGGATCTTCTCGGCGTGCACGACGATCACGGCGCGCAGCCCGTGCGGGACGGGGTCGACACCGGGGAAGAGGGCGACCAGCTCCTCGAAGCGAGGGTCGTCGCGGAAGACCGGCTCACCCCTGCCGTGCACCCGCACGATGTCGGGCGGACCCTGGAAGGCGCACCACATCAGGGTGATGCGGCCGTTCTCGCGCAGGTGGGCGATGGTCTCGGCGTTGCTGCCCGCGAAGTCCAGGTAGGCCACGGTGTGGGGGTCGACCACCGCGAAGGAGCCGGTGACGCCCTTGGGGGAGAGGTTGACCGTGCCGTCGTCCGCGAGGGGGGCGGTCGCGGTGAAGAAGACCGGCTGGGCCTCGATGAAAGCGCGGAGGCGGCCGTCGATGCGTTCGTATTCCTTACCCATGGGGTTGATTATTCGCTCCTCTGAGCGATTCGGGGTGGTGATTCCGGGACTCCGACGCCATCGCTTTTGACGAAACATGCGGCGGGGTGCATAGTTATGCCTCATGGTGTGCATCGTAGGGGGAGCCTCGCCGGGGGCCCGCGCCACCAGCACACCCACCCCGTCCCGTGCGAGGAAGCGAGTACAGCAGTGAGCAGCAACAACGGTGACGTCCGCCTCTGGGGCGGCCGGTTCGCGGACGGCCCCGCCGAGGCCCTGGCCAAGCTCTCCGCCTCGGTCCACTTCGACTGGCGCCTCGCCCCCTACGACATCGCCGGCTCCCGCGCCCACGCCCGGGTCCTGCACACCGCGGGCCTGCTCACCGAGGACGAGCTGACCCGCATGCTGGCGGGCCTCGACCAACTGGAGGCGGACGTCGCCGACGGCTCGTTCACCGGCACCATCGCCGACGAGGACGTGCACACCGCCCTGGAGCGCGGCCTGCTGGAGCGCCTCGGCCCCGACCTCGGCGGCAAGCTCCGCGCCGGACGCTCCCGCAACGACCAGGTCGCCACCCTCTTCCGGATGTACCTGCGCGACCACGCCCGGATCATCGGCGGGCTCCTCGCCGAACTCCAGGACGCCCTGGTGGGCCTCGCCGAGGCCCACCCGGACGTGGCCATGCCCGGCCGCACCCACCTCCAGCACGCCCAGCCGGTGCTCTTCGCCCACCACGTCCTCGCCCACGTCCAGGCGCTCTCCCGGGACGCCGAGCGGCTGCGCCAGTGGGACACCCGCACCGCTGTCTCGCCGTACGGCTCCGGCGCGCTGGCCGGGTCCTCGCTCGGGCTGGACCCGCAGGCGGTCGCCAAGGACCTCGGTTTCGAGCGGGGTTCGTCCGGCAACTCCATCGACGGCACGGCGGCCCGCGACTTCGTCGCCGAGTTCGCCTTCATCACCGCGATGGCCGGGGTCGACCTCTCCCGGATCGCCGAGGAGGTCATCCTCTGGAACACGAAGGAGTTCTCCTTCGTCACCCTCCACGACGCCTTCTCCACCGGCTCCTCGATCATGCCGCAGAAGAAGAACCCGGACATCGCCGAGCTGGCCCGCGGCAAGTCCGGCCGCCTCATCGGCAACCTCACCGGCCTGCTCGCCACCCTCAAGGCGCTCCCGCTGGCGTACAACCGGGACCTCCAGGAGGACAAGGAGCCGGTCTTCGACTCCGTCGACCAGCTGGAGATCCTGCTGCCCGCCTTCACCGGCATGATGGCCACCCTCACCGTCCACCGGGAGCGGATGGAGGAGCTGGCGCCCGCCGGGTTCTCCCTCGCCACCGACATCGCCGAGTGGCTGGTCCGCCAGGGCGTGCCGTTCCGGGTCGCCCACGAGGTCGCGGGCGAGTGCGTCAAGGTCTGCGAGGCGGAGGGGATCGAGCTGGACCAGCTCACCGACGAGCAGTTCGCCAAGATCTCCGAGCACCTCACCCCCGAGGTCCGCACCGTCCTGGACGTCCCCGGCGCCCTCGCCTCCCGCAGCGGCCGCGGCGGCACCGCGCCTTCCGCCGTCGCCGCCCAGCTCGTCGAGGTCAAGGCTGATCTGGTCGTCCAGCACGCCTGGGCCGAGGCGAAGCAGCCGACCGGCAGGTGACCCGCCGGGCCGCAGGCCCGCCCGCACCCGAGGACCCCGCACCCGCGTACCGGGTGCGGGGTCCTCACGCGGAAAGGTCTTGCCTGCACCCGTCCCGCCCTGCTGAGATGCCCCGACGCGCGGGCACCGGCCCTCGCGAGTACGAGGAGGCGGCGCGATGCGCACGGGGTACGGCACGCGGGCACCCAGGGCCGAGGAGGCGGCGCAGGTCGCGGCCCTGGTCCACGAGGCCGAACGCAGCCAGGACCCGACGGCGGGGGCCCGCACCCCGGCCGAGTTCCTGGCCGTCTGGTCCCGGTTGGACCTGGCGCGCGACGCCCTGGTGGCCACCGCCCCCGACGGCAGCCTCGCCGGATACGCCCAGGTCGACGTGGTCCGCCCCGGCCGCCTGCACGCCGACGGCTACACCCGCCCCGGCCACCTCGGCGCCGGGATCGGCGGCGCCCTGATCGACTGGTCCGGAGAGCGTGCCCGCGAACTGGCCGCCACCGCGCCCCACGCGGGCGCCCCGGCCACCCTCTTGCACTACGTCATGCTGGACGGCGCCGCCGACCGGATGCTCCGGGCGCGCGGCTACCGCCTCGCCCGCGTCCACCAGCGGATGCGCCGCTCACTGGCGGGCCCGCTGCCCGAACCGGTGTGGCCAGAGGGTGTGACCGTCCGCGCCTGCGACGGCAGCCCCGAGGAGCTGAGGCGCGTCCACGCCTGCGCCGAGGAGGCCTTCGCCGACCGGCACGAAGGGGCCGGGCGCACCTTCGAACGGTGGAGCGCCGATCTGCTCCACGAGGCCACCGACCCCTTCCTCTGGGTCCTCGCCGAGCGGGCCGGGCGGATCGTCGGCGTCGCCGTCTGCGACTTGACCACGGTCCAGGACGCCCCCTCCGGGGAGGTCTGCCAGCTCGCCGTGGCCCGCGAGGCGCGCCGGA
The DNA here is from genome assembly GCF_042723275.1 of Streptomyces sp. NPDC058373. Taxonomy (NCBI): domain Bacteria; kingdom Bacillati; phylum Actinomycetota; class Actinomycetes; order Kitasatosporales; family Streptomycetaceae; genus Streptomyces; species Streptomyces sp. NPDC058373. The sequence continues at coordinate 11,753 of NZ_JBHXJE010000078.1, forward strand.
CCGGGCTCGGCAAGGCCCTGCTGCTGGCGGCCTTCGCCCGCTTCGCCGCCCGCTCGGTCACCACCGTCGGCCTGGACGTGGACAGCGAGAGCCCGACCGGCGCCCACCACCTGTACGCCCGGGCCGGTATGGAGGTCACCGCCACCATCGGCCAGTTCGAGGAGACCCTCCCGGCCGCCTGAGCCCCGCTCCCCTCAACCCGCCTCGGCCCACCGCTCCAACTGGTCGAAGTCGGCCTCCCGCAGGCCCACGGCCCGGTCGATCGGCAGCAGCAGGGCGGGCGCCGGGTGGTGGCGCCGGGCCCACTGCTCGTCGGCCGCCGTGATGTCGTCGTCCACCCAGGCGAACCGGCGCGCGTCGGCGTAGGCGAGCAGGCGGCGCGTCTTCCAGAACGTCCCCGCCGGGCCCGGCACGGCCGGCGCCGGGAAGTCGACGTACGGCAGCGGCGGCAGACCGAGGACCGGGGCGATCCAGGCGTTGGCCTCGTCCTGCCAGGTCGTCGCCCAGACCAGCTCGTACCGGTCCTGGAGCGCGTGCAGCCGCGTCCCGTGGGCCGGGTCGAGCAGCACCGTCAGCGGTTGGGGCCAGCTCCAGCCCGCCGGGCGCATCAGGTGCGGGTGGAAGCCGTCCGGGGGCACCGGGGCGCCGAGGGCGCCGTACGGGTTGAGGGGCCCGTCCACGTCCAGGAACAGCAGCGGCTTCATCACCCCAGGGTGCCCGCTCCTCCCGGAGGGGGCGCGGTCCGGGGTGTGTGCGCCTCCTTTCGGCGTGTCGCACGGCCGCCCGGGTGAGACATCGACCTCTGCAGTGAGACGATCATGTCTCATGTGGGCTATGGTCGTCCCATGTCAGTCGACCGTGACCAGATGCTGCGCGCCGCCGCCGCGCTCCTCTCGCGCAAGCCGGGTGCCACCATGGACGAGGTGGCCCGTGCCGTCGGCGTCGGCCGGGCGACCCTGCACCGACACTTCGCCGGACGCGATGCCCTCGTCCGCGCGCTGGAGGAGCGGGGGATCGCCGAGTTCGGTGCCGCCATGGACGCGGCCCGCCTCGACGAGGGCAGCTCCGAGGAGGCGCTGCGGCGGCTCATCGCCGCCCTGGAGCAGGGCGCCCAGCTCTACGGCTTCCTGGTCAACGAGGCCCAGCTCTTCCAGGAGAACGTCAACGAGGGCTGGGACCGGCTCGACGCCGGTATCTCCGCCTTCTTCCGCCAGGGCCAGGAGCGCGGCGAGTTCCGCATCGACCTCCCCGCGGCCTGGCTGACCGAGGCGCTCTACGGGCTCCTCGGCGCAGCGGTCTTCGCCGTCCAGCAAGGCCGCGTCGCCGCCAACGACTTCACCTATCTGATGGCCGAGCTGCTGCTCGGCGGAGCACGCCGGAGCGTGACGCGATGACCGCCCGCCGTTCCACCCCGACAGCGACCGAGCTGAGCCGGCCCGGCCGGTGGTTCGCGCTCGCCGTCCTCGTCCTGGCCGTCCTGCTGGTGGCCGTCGACGCCACCGTGCTGGGTCTGGCCACCCCGTTCCTCAGCGAGGACCTGAAGCCGACCGGCACCCAGCTGCTGTGGATCGGTGACGTCTACTCCTTCGTCATCGCCGGTCTGCTGGTCTCCATGGGCAGCCTCGGCGACCGCATCGGCCGCAAGAAGCTGCTGCTCACCGGCGCCACCGCCTTCGGCCTGGTCTCGGTGCTCAACGCCTACGCCACCTCGCCCGAGCTGATGATCGTGGCCCGCGCCCTGCTCGGCGTCGCCGGTGCCACCCTGATGCCCTCCACGCTGGCGCTGATCCGCAACATCTTCCACGACGCCCGCGAGCGCAGCGTCGCCATCGGCATCTGGGGCGCCGCCGCATCGGCGGGGGCCGCGGTGGGCCCGGTCGTCGGCGGGTTCCTGCTGGAGCACTTCTGGTGGGGCTCGGTCTTCCTCATCAACCTGCCGGTGATGGCCGTCCTGGTGGTCGTCGGCCTCAAGCTGCTGCCCGAGTCGAAGAACCCCGCACCCGGCCCCTGGGACCTGGCCAGCGTCGGCCTCTCCCTGATCGGCATCATCGCCATGGTCTACGCGATCAAGGAGGGCGCGGTGCACGGCGCCTCGTGGGGCGTCGGCGCGGCCGCGGTGGTGGGGCTCGGCGCGCTCGCCTGGTTCGTCCGCCGCCAGCTCACCCTCGCCTCGCCGCTGCTGGACATGCACCTCTTCCGCAACCGGGGCTTCTCCGCGGCCGTCCTCGCCGACCTGCTGACCATCCTGGGCCTCGCGGGACTGGTCTTCTTCCTCTCCCAGTACCTCCAGCTCGTCCAGGGCAGGCGGCCGCTGGAGGCCGGGCTCGCCGAACTCCCGGCCGCGATCGGCGCCGTCGTCGCCGGTCTGCTCGCCGGCCGTGCCGCCCGCCGCTTCTCGGTCCGGGCGGTGGTCTCCGGCGGCCTCGCGGCGATCGGCGCGGCCCTGGGGGCGATCACCCTGGTCGGCCAGAACACCGGCTATCCGCTGCTCGGCGCGATCCTGCTGGTGGTCGGCGTCGGCGCGGGCCTCGCCTTCACCGTGACCGCCGACGTGATCCTCTCCACCGTCCCCAAGGAGCAGGCCGGTTCGGCCTCCGCCGTCTCGGAGACCGCCTACGAACTGGGCGCCGCCCTCGGCATCGCCCTGCTCGGCTCCATCGTCACCGGCGTCTACCGCGGCTTCCCGACACCCGAGGGGACCCCGGGACCGGTGGCCGACGCCGCCCACGAGTCGCTCGGCGGAGCCGTGGAGGCCGCCTCCGAGCTGCCGGCCGCGACCGGGGCGGAGCTGGTGGCCGCCGCGCAGCGGGCCTTCGTCGACGGTCTGCACACCGCCTCCTCGATCGGCGCCTTGGTGCTGGTCGCCACCGCCGTGGCCGCCTGGTTCCTGCTGCGGGGCCAGCGGCTGGAGGACGGGGCGCCGGCCGCACACCACTGACGGCGCCCGAGAGCACGGCCCTGGACGTGTGAGAGGCCCCCGCTGCCGCAGCGGGGGCCTCTCACA
>NZ_JBHXJE010000079.1:0-13382 GCF_042723275.1 Streptomyces sp. NPDC058373
TCAGGACGGCGAGCATCGCCACGACGACGTCGGCCGAGCGTTCCAGCAGGAGGCCGACGCGGGACTCGGCGGTGACACCCCGTTCGATGAGGGCGTGAGCCAACCGGTCGGACCGGTGGTCGAGTTCGCGGTAGGTCAGGGAGGTGTCCCCGGCGGTGACCGCGGTGGCGTCCGGGTGCGCGGCGGCCTGCCGGGCGAACACCTCCACCACCGAGCCGCCCGCCGGGGTCTTCGCCCCGCTGCCCCACTCGCCGAGCAGCCGGGCCCGCTCGGCGTCGCCGAGCAGGTCGATCTCCGCGACCGGGGCATCGGCCCGCTCGACCAGGCGGGTGACCGCCGTGGCCAGCTGGGCGGAGAGCCGTCCGGCGGTGGCGGCGTCGAAGAGGGCCGGGTCGTAGGTGAGGGTCATGCCGAGGCGGTCGCCGGTGGCCGCGGCGATGAGCGTCACGGCGTAGTTGGTCGACTCGATGGCCTCCGCCGCGCGGACGCCGAGGCCGTGCCGCTCGGCGGCCGCCTCGTCCACCGGGTAGTTCTCGAAGACCACCAGGCTGTCGAAGAGCGAGGCGCCGGGGGTGAGGTCGGTCTCGATGGCGGAGAGCGCCACGTACTCGTACCGGCGCGACTCGGCCTGCTGGTCCTGGACCTGGCGCAGCCAGTCGCCGACGCGTACGCCGGGGGCGGTGGTCACGCGGACGGGGAGGGTGTTGATGAAGAGGCCGATGAGGGCCTCGGAGCCGGGCAGGTCGGCCGGGCGGCCCGAGACGGTGGTGCCGAACACCACGTCCTGAGTGCCCGCGTACTGCTGGAGCACCAGCGCCCAGGCCCCCTGGACCAGCGCGTTCGCCGTGATCCGGTGGTCGCGGGCGAAGGCGCCCACCCGGTCGGCGACGGACGCCTCCAGCGCCACGGTCAGCCGGGCGCTGGACTGGCCGCGCCGGATCTGCTCGGGCGCCCGGTCGTACGGCAGCGCCACCGGCTCCTCGAACCCGGCCAGCGCCTGCCGCCAGTGGGCGGCGCCCGCGGCCTGGTCCTGCTCGGTCAGCCAGCGCACGTAGTCGCCGAACGCGCCGCGGGGAGCCGGGGACGCGGTGGAGGCGCCGGTCAGGACGGCGTACTCGGCCAGGACGTCGGAGAGGAAGGCGGCGGTGCTCCAGCCGTCGAGGAGCAGGTGGTGGAAGGTCCACACCACCTGGACGCTCGCCTCGCCGGGGAGGCGGACCAGCGCTACCCGCATCAGCGGCGCCGACGCCAGGTCGATGCCGCGTGCGCGGTCCTCGCGGAGGAACTCCCGCAGCCAGGCGTCCTGCGCGGCGTCGCTCGCGCCTTCCGGCGCCGACCGGTCCAGGAAGGTGATGGGCACCTCGGCCTGCCGGTGCACCACCTGGACGGGCTCGCCGACGCCCTCCCACACCAGCGAGACGCGCAGCGCGTCGGAGCGGTCCACCGTCCGCTGCCAGGCGCGGGCCAGCAGGGCCGGGTCGCCGATGCCGTCCAGGGTGAAGACGAACTGCTCCAGGTAGGCCGGGGAGTCGGGCTCCGCCAGGGCGTGGAAGAGCATGCCGGACTGGAGGGGGGTGAGCGGGTAGACGTCCTCGACGTCCCGGGGGCCGGCGGCGTGGCCGCGGACGATCCGGTCCACCTCGGTCTGGGCCAGCGCCACCAGCGGGAAGTCGGAGGGCGAGCAGCCGCCCGCGTCCGGCTCCGCGCAGTGCGCGACGAAGGCGGCGAGCTGGGCGGTGAACTCCTCCACCAGGGCGCGGACCGTCTCCTCGCGGTGCACGCCCGCCGAGTAGTGCCAGGAGAAGACCAGGCGGCCGTCGAGGAGGCCCGCGGTCACGTCGAGCAGGTGGGGGCGGGTCTCGCGCGGGCTGTGCTCGCCGCCCGGGTTGAAGACCGACGAGAGGTACCAGTCGTCCGCCTCCGACGCCGGTCCCGAGGAGGCGCCCGCCATGTCGAGGCGGCCCAGGTAGTTGAAGCTGATCCGGGCCTCGGGGTGGTCGGCGAAGGCGCCGCGCAGGTGGCGCAGGGCGCCGTAGCCGACGCCCCGGTCCGGGACGGCCCGCAGCTGCTCCTTCACCGAGGTGATGGTCGCGCCCCAGTCGTCGCCCTCGGGGAGGGCCGGCGCCACGGGATGGATGGAGGTGAACCAGCCCGCCGTACGGGTCAGGTCGAGGTCGTCGAAGATCTCCTCGCGGCCGTGGCCCTCCAGGCTGACCGGGACCCGGTCACGGCCGGTCCAGCTGCGCAGGGTGCGGGCGAGGGCGGCGAGGAGCGCGTCGTTGATCTGCGTGCGGTAGACCGCCGGGACCTGCTGGAGGAGCTGGTCGGTCTGGGCGCGGGTGAGGCCGCCGGAGACCGCGGCGGCGGTCGCCGTGGTGGCGTCGCCCGCCGGGTCGTCGAGCGGGACGGCCGCGTCGGCCCCGGCCAGGACGGAGTTCCAGTACGGGATCTGCGCGTCGAAGCCGCCGGACGCCGCGTGCTGGGCGAGGCGGTCGGCCCACTGGCGCACCGAGGAGCTCTTGCGGCCCAGGTCGACGGGGGCACCCGTGGACGCCTGGGCGTAGCCGCGCCGGAGGTCTTCCAGCAGGACGCGCCAGGTCACGCCGTCGACCAGCAGGTGGTGGGCGATCACGGTCAGGCGTACAGAGGTGCCCGCGCCCCGGGTGCCGACGAGGACGCGCACCAGCGGGCCGCCGTCCAGGCTGAACCCGGTCTGCGCGGCGTCCTTCAGCTCCTGCCAGCCGGGCGGGGCGGCGTCGACCAGGTCGTGGACGGTGAGGATCGCGTCGAGCTCCACGTCGGGGGCGAAGTGCGCGGTGCGCTCGCCGTCGGCGCCCCGGGCGAAGGTCATCCGCAGCGCGTCGTGGTGGAGCAGGAGGCCGCGGACCGCCTCGCGGAGGGCCGCCAGGTCGGTGTCGGCCGGCAGCTCCACCTCGGTCGACATGTTGAAGTGCTCGGGTGCGGCCCGGTGGTGGGCGAAGAACCACTCGCGGACCGGGGTGGTGGGGACGGCTCCGGTCAGGACGGACTGCTCGGCCCGCGTGGCCGGGGCGCTCGCGCTCGCGGTGGCCAGGTGGTGGGCGAGGGCGGCGACGGTCTGGCGGGTGAAGATGTCGCGGGAGGTCAGCTCCAGCCCGGCCCGGCGGGCCCGGGAGACCACCTGGATGCTGAGGATGGAGTCACCGCCGAGGCTGAAGAAGTTGTCCTGCGTGCCGACGCGCTCCAGACCCAGGATCTCCGCCCAGATGTCGCACAGGGTGCGCTCGGTCGCGGTGGCGGGAGCGGTGTAGTCGGCGCCCCTTTCGCTCAGGTCGGGGGCGGGCAGGGCCTTGCGGTCGGTCTTGCCCGCCGCGTTGAGGGGGAGGGCGTCGAGGCTGACGAAGGCCGACGGGACCATGTAGGCGGGGAGCTGGTCGGCCAGCCAGGTGCGCAGGTCGGGCGTGCCGGCCGCCGGGGCGCCCGCGGCGGGGACGGTGTAGGCGACGATCGCCGGGGTGCCGGGGGTGTCCTCGCGGACGATGACGGTGGTCTGCCCGACGCCCGGGTGGCGCAGGAGCGCGGTCTCGATCTCGCCGGTCTCGACGCGGTGGCCGCGGATCTTGATCTGGTGGTCGGTGCGGCCGAGGTATTCGAGCGTGCCGTCGGGGTGTTGGCGGACGAGGTCGCCGGTGCGGTAGAGCCGCTGGCCTGGGTGGTGGGGGTGGGCGATGAAGCGGGTCGCGGTGAGGTGGGGCTGGTTGTGGTAGCCGCGGGCGAGGCTGCCGGCGAGGTAGAGCTCTCCCCAGGCGCCGGTGGGGACGGGGTTGAGGGAGGCGTCGAGGACGTAGGCCGACTTTCCGGCGAGGGGGCGGCCGATGGGGACGGTGGTGCCATGGGGGTCGGGGTTCTCGTGGGAGAACCAGCCGGTGGCGTAGACGGTGGCTTCGGTGGGGCCGTAGATGTTGGCGACCGCCGTGTCCGGGAGGGCGTGGCGGGCGGTCTTCAGGAGGGTGGTGGGGAAGGCTTCGCCTGCCAGGACCAATAGGTCGGGGTTGAGTTGGGTGGTGGGGTCGTTGAGGACGGCGGTGACGGCGGAGGGGACGGCGGAGACGAGGGTGCCGTTCCAGGTCGGCTGGTCGGTGAGGGCGAGGATGTTGTGGGCGATCTCCAGCGTGCCGCCGCTCGCCAGGGTGCCGAACAGCTCGAAGACCGAGACGTCGAAGTTGAGGCTGGTGGAGAAGAAGGTGTGGGCGAAAGCGTCCTCGCCCAGCGTCGTGGCCCATTCCACCAGGCGGCTCATGGCGTGGTGGGGGATGACGACGCCCTTGGGCTTGCCGGTGGAGCCTGAGGTGTAGATGACGTAGGCGGCGTTGTCGGGGGAGACGGCCGGGTGCGGGACGGGGCTGTCGTCCGCGGTGGTTCGGGCTTCCGCAATCACCGTGGTGTCGATGGTGAGGTGGGTGCCGCTGTCGGTCTCCATGTGGTGGAGGCGGTTGGCGGGGTACTCCGGGTCCAGCGGTACGTAGGCCGCGCCGGTTTTGAGGATGGCGAGGGCGGCGATGACCAGGTCCGGGGTGCGGGGGAGGGAGATGCCGATGCGCTTCTCGGGTCCGGCGCCCAGGCCGATCAGGTGCCGGGCGAGCTGGTCGGTACGCCGGCCCAGCTCCGCGTACGAGACGGAGCTCTCCCCGTGGAGGAGGGCGAGGGCGTCCGGGGTCGCGGCGACCCGGTCGGCGACCCTCTCCATGACCGAACGGAACGGGCCGGTCGTCTCGCCGTCGCCGGAGGAGAGCGCGAGGAGGGCGGCGCGCTCGGCGGATTCCAGCATGGTGAGCTGGGCCACCGGCAGCGCGGGCGCGCCGACGGCCTGCGCGGCGAGCGTCAGCCAGTGCCGGCACATCCGCTCCACCGTCGTCCGGTCGAACAGGTCGGTGCTGTACTCGGCGGCGGCCAGCAGCCGCCCGTCCCGTTCGGCGAAGGAGAAGGTCAGGTCGAACTGGGCGGCGTCGCGGGCCGAGGCGACGGCCTCCGCGCGCAGGCCCGGCAGGTCGAACTCCGAGCGCGGGGTGTTCTGGAGCACGATCATGGCCTGGACCAGCGGGGTCCGGCTGGGGTCGCGTTCGGGGGCCAGTTCCTCGATGAGGCGGCTGAACGGCACGTCCTGGTGGGAGAAGGCGTCCAGGACCGTGGTGCGGACCTGGCCGAGCAGCTCCTCGAAGGAGGCCGACTTGTCGATCTCGGTACGCAGGACGAGGGTGTTGACGAAGAAGCCGACCAGCTCTTCGAGCGCCGCCTCCTCGCGGCCCGACACACCGGTGCCCAGTGCGATGTCGCCGCGGCCGCTCCAGCGGGCCAGCACGAGCTGGGTGAGGGCGGTGACCACCATGAAGAGGCTGGCGCCCCGGTCGCGGCCGAGGGCGTCCAGCTCGCGGGCCAGTTCCGCCGGGACCTCGAAGGTGTGCTGCGCCCCGGCCGAGGTGCGCACCGCGGGGCGGGGCCGGTCGGTCGGCAGGTCCAGCGGCTCCAGGCCGTCCAGGCGCTCGCGCCAGTAGGCGAGCTGGCCGTCGAGCGCGGGCCCGGCCAGGCGGCGGCGCTGCCAGACGGCGTAGTCCGGGTACTGCACGGCGAGGGCGGGCAGGCCGGCCTCCTCGCCGCGTACGGCGGCCGCGTAGAGGGCGCTCAGTTCCCGCGTGACGATCCCCATCGACCAGCCGTCGGTGACGATGTGGTGCATCACCAGGAGCAGGGTGTGGGTGTCCGGCTCGGCGGTGGCGACCAGCAGGACGCGCAGCAGCGGGCCGGTGCGCAGGTCGAAGGGGACGGCGGTCTCGGCGCGCAGCAGCGCGTCCAGCTCCTCGTCGGTGGCGGCGGCGGCTGAGCGGACGGGAACGTCCACCGTGGGGTGGACCACCTGGGTGCCCTGCCCGTCGACGGTGGCGAAGGTGGTGCGCAGCGCCTCGTGCCGGGCGACGAGGCCCGCGACGGCGGCGGTGAGCGCGGCGTGGTCGAGGGAGCCGGTCAGGCGGAGGGTGCCACTGACGTGGTACTCGGCGGCGCCGGGCGTGAAGTCGTCCAGGAACCAGAGGCGTTCCTGCGCGAAGGAGAGCGGCAGGCGCCCCTCGCGCGGGGCCGGGAGCAGCGGGTCGTGCCCGGCCCGCTCATCGGCGCCGCCCCGTGGCGCGTCGGCGGTGGCGCGGTCCACGGCGGCGGCCAGATCGGCCAGCCGGGGCGCCTCGAAGAGGTCGCGGACGGTCAGCTCGGCGCCCAGGCCGGTGCGGACCCGGCTGATCACGCGGGTGGCGAGCAGGGAGTGGCCGCCGAGCGCGAAGAAGTCGTCCTCGGCACCGATCCGCTCGGCGCCCAGCACCTCGGTCCAGATCGCGGCGAGCGCCGTCTCGGTACCGGCGCGCGGCGCCACGTACGCGGCCGACTCGGCCCACACCGGAGCGGGCAGGGCGCGGCGGTCCAGCTTGCCGCTGGCGGTCGCCGGCAGCGCGTCCAGGGTGACGAAGGCGGCCGGGACCATGTAGTCGGGCAGGCTGCGGCGGACCAGGTCGCGCAGGTCGCGGCTGGTGGGCGGGGTGCGTCCCTCGACCGGGACCAGGTAGGCGGCGATGCGCGCGGTGCCCTCGGCGTCCTCGCGGACGGCGGCGGCCGCGTCGGCGATGTCCGGGTGCTGCCGCAGGGCCGCCTCGATCTCGCCGGGCTCGATGCGGAAGCCGCGCACCTTGACCTGGTCGTCGGCGCGGCCCAGGTGCTCCAGGGAGCCCTCGGCCGCCCAGCGCACCAGGTCGCCGGTGCGGAAGAGGCGGCCGCCGGTGCCGGACGGGTCGGCGACGAACCGTTCGGCGGTGCGGTCCGGCCGGTTGGCGTAGCCGCGCGCGAGCCCGGCGCCCGCCACGTACAGCTCGCCGGGGACGCCGCGCGGGACCGGGCGCAGCCGGGCGTCCAGGACGTGGACGCGGGTGTTCCAGAGCGGGGTGCCGATCCGGACGGCGGGGCCGTCCGCCTCCCAGGCGAGGCTGTCGGCGCTGATCTCGGAGGAGCCGTAGAGGTTGAGCAGGCGGGCGTGGGGCAGCTTGGCGTGGAAGCGGGCGGCCAGCGAGCGGCTGAGGGGTTCGCCGCTGCTGATCCAGGTGGTGCAGGAGGCGAGATCCGCGGGGTCGGTCTCGTCGAGGAGGACCGCGAGGAGGCTGGGGACGAGGGTCAGGCGCTGGACGCCGTGGCGCCGGACGAGACGGGCCAGCGCGAACGGGTCCTTGGCCTCCTCGTCCGAGGCCAGGACGACGTGGCCGCCGTGGACGAGGGTGCCGAGGAGTTCGGTGGCGCTGTCGAGGAAGCTGACGGAGCTCTTGGCCAGGACCACCGCGGAGCGCCACCGGGGGTACCGCTCGGCGAACCACGCCCAGCGGCTCAACAGGCCGCCGTGCAGCCCGAGTACGCCCTTGGGGCGGCCCGTCGAGCCGGAGGTGTGGATGACGTAGGCGGCGTTGTCGGCGGTGAGGGCGGTGTCGGGGGCGGTGGCCGGCAGGGCGGCCGTCCGCTCGCGGACGAGGTCGACGGCGACGACGGTGCGCAGGGGGGCGGCGGCGTCCGCCGGGTCGTCGTCCGGGGCGCCGAGCAGCCCGGCGAGGGCGCTGGTGGTGACGGCGGTGCGCACGCAGCTCTCGGCGAGCATCCAGGCGACGCGCTCGCGCGGCAGCGCCGGGTCGACCGGCAGGTAGGAGCCGCCCGCCTTCAGCACGGCGAGGGCGGCCACCACCAGGTCGGTGGAGCGCGGCAGGCAGACCGCCACCGGATCCTCGCGGCGCACCCCGCACTCCCGCAGGTGGTGGGCCAACTGATTGGCGCGGGCGTCGAGTTCGGCGTACGTCAGCAGCTCGTCGCCGCTGGTGAGCGCGGGGGCGCCGGGCGTGGCGGCGACCTGCTCGGCGAAGCGGCCCGGTATGGAGCCCTGGGCCGCCGCCGGCCGGTTCTCGCCGCTGCCGTCGGCGAGCAGCCCGACCAGCTCGGCGTCGCTCACCGGTGCGGCCTCGTCCAGCCGGACCTGGGGGTCGGCGGTGACCGCGCGGGCCAGCGCCGCGAAGTGCCGGCCCATCCCTTCGACGGTGGCGGCGTCGAAGAGCGCGGTGCGGTACTCGATCGCGCAGTGCAGGGGCCCGCCGCCGTCCCCGGCCGCGCCCTCCTCGAACTCCCAGCTCACCTCGTACGGGGAGTCGGTGCGGGCGAGCCGGCCGCGCTCCACGGCCAGTCCCTCGAAGGCGCACGGTTCGGCGGGGGTGTTCTGGAGGACCACCATCGACTGGATGAGCGGTGTCCGTGAGGTGTCGCGCTCCGGCGCCACCAGCTCCACCAGCCGCTCGAAGGGCACGTCCTGGTGCTCGAACGCCTCCAGGACGGTCTCGCGCACCTGGTCCAGGTAGGCGGCGAACGGCAGGCCCGGGTCCAGGCGGGAACGGAGGACGAGGACGTTGATGAAGAAGCCGACGAGCGGTTCGACCTCGGCCCGCTCGCGGCCGGGGACGGCGGTGCCCACCGCGATGTCGTCCTGGCCCGAGCGCCGGGCCAGCAGGAGCTGGGTCAGCGCGGTCAGCGTGACGAAGAGGCTGGCGCCGTGCTCCCGGCCCAGCGCCCGCAGCCCGTCGGCCACCTCCTCGGGCAGGGTGAAGGTGTGCACGGCGCCCGCGTCGTCGGCGCCGGAGGCCGCCCGCGGCCGGTCGGTCGGCAGCTCCAGCGGCTGGATGCCGGCCAGCTGCTCCTTCCAGTACGCCGCGTGGCGGTCGAGGGCGTCACCGGAGTAGCGGGCCCGCTGCCAGGCGGCGAAGTCGGCGTACTGCACGGCGAGCGGTTCGGGCGCGTCCGCCGCCCGCTCCGGGTGGAGGCCCGCCGAGTAGGCCGCGCTCAGTTCGCGGACGACGATCTCCATCGAGGCGCCGTCGGTGACGATGTGGTGCATGCCCAGCAGGAAGCGGTACGTGTCACCACCCGGGCCCGCCTCCCCGCCCCCGGCGCCGGTCCGCACCAGCAGGGCGCGCACCAGCGGCCCGCGCTCCAGGTCGTAGGGCTCCGCCATCGCCGCCGCGAAGAGCCGGTCGCACTCCTCCTCGGCCGCCTCCGCGCCGTGCTCCGCCGCCGGCTCCACGTACCGGAACGGCACCGGGGCGGCCGGGCGGACGAGCTGGCGGGCCACGCCCTCCACCGAGGTGAAGGTGGTGCGCAGCGCCTCGTGGCGGGCCACCACCGCGTCCAGCGCGGCACGGAACGCCGCGACGTCCAGCGTGCCGGTCAGCTTCAGGCTCAGCCCCGAGTTGTTCTCGGCCGACCCCTGTTCGTACTCCGCCATGAACCACAGCCGCTGCTGGGCGAAGGAGAGGGGGAGGGTGCCGTCCCGGTCGGCGCGGCCGATGGTGTTCCGGCTGCGGCCCGTCCCGCGCCCGGCGAGGCGGTTCCGGAGTTTCTCCTGCACGTGTTCCGGCAGCGAACTGATCCGGGCCTCGCGCGAAGACGCGGCGTCCATGGAAAGCTCCCATTCGTGAGAGGGAAAAGGCGGTGAAAAAGGCGCGCGAACGCCGTCGACGGGCCGGGAGTTTCACCCGGCCCGTCGACGTCCACGCACATGGAACGGTGGAGTTGCTCGACCCTTCAGCAGGTCACAGCGCTTCTGGAGGCTCCTAGAAGGCCGCGTCCTCGCCGTTCTCGATCTCCGCGATAATCAATTCCTCGATTTTCCCGGCGAGTCGGGAAACGGTCGGGAAATCAAACATCACGCGGGCAGAGGGGTCGATGTCGAACATGGTCCGGACCCTAGCAATCACGCGAAGGCTCAGGACCGAGTTTCCGCCCAGGCTGAAGAAGTCCTCCTCGGCGCTCACCTGGTCCGGCTCCAGCCCCAGCACCTCGGCCCAGATCTCGGCCACCGCCTCCTCGGTCGGCGTGCCGGGCGCCACGTAGGCGCTGCCGCCCCCGTACTCCGGCGCGGGCAGCGCCCGCCGGTCGAGCTTGCCGTTGGTGGTCAGCGGCATCCGGTCCAGCGCGACGAAGGCGGCGGGGACCATGTACTCCGGCAGGGCCGCCGACAGCGAGGCCCGCAGCGCGCCCTGGTCGAAGCCGCCCGCCGGCCCGGCCGGGACCACGTACGCCGCCAGCCGCTGGTCGCCCGGCTGGTCCTCGCGGACCACCACCGCGCCCTGCGCCACCGACGGGTGCCCGGCCACCAGGGCCTCGATCTCGCCGAGTTCGATGCGGAATCCGCGGATCTTCACCTGGTCGTCGTTGCGGCCGAGGTAGTCGAGCGCGCCGGCGCCGGTCCACCGCGCCGTGTCTCCGGTGCGGTACATCCGGTCGCCCGGCGCGCCGAACGGGTCGGCGACGAAGCGGGTGGCGCTCAGCTCCGGCCGCCCCAGGTAGCCGCGGGCCAGCCCGCCCCCGGCGATGTACAGCTCGCCCCTGACCCCGGTGGGCACCGGGCGGCAGGCCGCGTCCAGGACGTAGGCGCGCAGGTGGGGCAGGGCGCGGCCGATCACGCTGTTGGCGCCGGGCGCGAGCGAGCCGGGCGCGGCCCGGTGGCTGGTGACGTGCACGGTCGTCTCGGTGATCCCGTACATGTTGACGAGTGCGGGTCCGCCCTTCCCGGACCGCTCCACCCACTCCCCGATGCGGCTCCAGTCGAGCGCCTCGCCGCCGAACACCACGGCCCGCAGGGCCAGCCGGCCGCGGAGGGCCGGTGCGTCGGCGAACTGCTCGGCCAGCCGGTAGAAGGCGGAGGGGGTCTGGTTGAGCACCGTGACCCGCTCGTCGGCCAGCAGCCGTGCGAACTCCTCCGGCGCCCGGGCCACGTCCAGGCCCACCACGACCAGCCGTCCGCCGTAGGCGAGCGCGCCCCACATCTCCCACACGGTGAAGTCGAAGGCGTAGGAGTGGAACATCGTCCACACGTCGGCCGCCCCGAAGGCGAACTCCCGTTCCGTCGCGCGCAGCAGCCGCGCCACGTTCCCGTGCGTGACCACCACGCCCTTGGGGCGGCCGGTCGACCCGGAGGTGTAGATGACGTACGCGGCCGAGTCGGCCCCCACGGCCACCGGGGCCGGACGCGTCGGCCCGTCGGCGAGGGCCCGCAGCGTCTCCGGCGCGTCCAGCACCACCGTCCGTACGCCGGGACCGTCGCCCGAGCCGCCGGGCAGGGCGTGCTCGGCCGCCCGCGAGGTGAGGGCCAGTTCCACCGCGCTGTCGGTGAGGATGTACGCGATCCGGTCGGCCGGCGAGGCCGGGTCCACCGGCACGTACGCGCCACCCGCCTTCAGCACCGCCAGGATCGCCACCACCAGCTCGGCCGACCGGGGCAGGACCAGGCCGACCCGGGACTCGGGGCCGACGCCCCGCCCGGCGAGGTGCGCGGCGAGCCGCGAGGCCCGGGCGTCCACCACGCCGTAGGAGAGGGTGACGCCCTCGAAGGTCACGGCGGGGGCGGCCGGGGCGAGGCGGGCCCGCTCCTCGAACATGGCGAGCGGCGAGAGCTGGGGTGGGTTCCGCGGGTTCTGCGGCTGCCCGGTCACGGCGGGCTCCAGGAGCCGTGCGCGCTCGGCCGCCTCCAGGAACTCGTAGGAGAGCAGCGGGCGTTCCCCGGGCGTCGCGAGGTCGGCGGTCAGGCGGTCGGCCAGGGTCAGCCAGTGCCGCACCAGCCGCGCGATCGTGGCGCCGTCGAAGAGGTCGCTGTGGACGGCGAGCGCCTCCAGGCCCCCGTCCGCGTCCGGCTGGAACTCCAGGTGGAGGTCGAACTGCGCGGTGTCGCGCGGCGGAAGGAACTCCTCGACCCGCACGCCCGGCAGTTCCAGCGCGGCCGGGGGCGTGTTCTGGAGGACGAGCATCGCCTGCACCAGCGGGGTGCGGCTGGTGTCGCGCTCGGGGGCCAGCTCCTCGATGAGGGTGCTGAACGGCACGTCCTGGTGGGCGAAGGCGTCGAGCACGGTCCGCCGGACCTCACCGAGGAACTCCCCGAAGCTCAGCGACTCGTCGACCGTCGACCGGAGCACCAGCGTGTTGGCGAAGAACCCCACCAGCCCCTCGGTCTCGGCCCGCTCCCGGCCCGAGACCACGGTGCCCAGCGAGATGTCCTGGCGGCCGGTGTAGCGGGCGAGGAGGAGCTGGGTGACGGCGGTGAGCACCATGAAGAGGCTCGCCTGCCGCCCGCGTCCGGCCCGCGCCAGCCGCTCGGTCAGCTCCGCCGGCACCGAGAACGCGTACTGCGAGCCCGCCGCGTCCCGCACCGCGGGACGCGGCCGGTCGGTCGGCAGCTCCAGCGGCTCCAGACCCGCCAGCTTCTCGCGCCAGTACGCCAGATCCTCGTCCAGCGCGGCGCCGCTCAGCCGGTCGCGCTGCCAGACGGCGAAGTCCGGGTACTGGACGGGGAGTGCCGGGAGTCCGGCCTCCTCGCCGCGTACGGCGGCCGCGTACAGCTCGCTCAGTTCCCGCGTGACGATCCCCATCGACCAGCCGTCGGTGACGATGTGGTGCATCGCGAGGACGAGGACGTGCTCGTCCTCGGCGGTCCGGGCGAGCAGCACCCGCAGCAGTGGCCCGCTCCGCAGGTCGAAGGGGGCGGAGGCGGCGAGGGCCAGCGCCTCGTCCAGCCGGGCCGTCCGCACCGGCACGTCGAGCCAGGCGTGCACGACCTGGGTGCCGCGCCCGTCGGCCTCCGCGAAGGTGGTCCGCAGCGCCTCGTGCCGCGCCACCAGCCCGGCGACGGCCGCCGACAGGGCGGCCCGGTCGAGCCGCCCGGTGAGGCGGAGCCCGGTGACCACGTTGTACTCGACGCCGTCCCGCGCGAAGTCGTCCAGGAACCACAGGCGCTCCTGCGCGTAGGAGAGCGGGAGCGGCGCCCCGCCCCGGGCGGCGGGGACGATCCCCGCCTCCGGCGCGGCCGGGGCGACGGCCCGAGCCAGCGCGGCGACCGTGGGGTGGTCGAAGAGGGCGCGCGGGGTGAGGTGCGTGCCCAGCGCCGCGCGCGCCCGCGAGGTGATCTTGAGGCTGGTGATGGAGTCGCCGCCGAGGGCGAAGAAGTCGTCCTCCACGCCGACCCGCTCCCGCCCCAGCACCTCGGCCCAGATGGCGCAGAGGGCGCGTTCCGCCTCCGTGCGGGGCGCGGTGTACTCCGTGCCCGGCGCCGTGAACTCCGGTGCGGGCAGGGCGCGCCGGTCGACCTTGCCGTTGACCGTGAGCGGGATCGCGGGCAGCGTCACGAACGCGCCCGGGACCATGTACTCCGGGAGCGTGGTGGCGAGGTGGGCGCGCAGCTCCGCCTCCGGGACGTCCTCGTCGGTGACGAGGTAGGCGGCGAGGTATTTGGTGCCGGGTTGGTCCTCGCGGGCGAGGACGGCGGCGTGGGTGAGGTGGGGGTGGGTGAGGAG
>NZ_JBHXJE010000080.1:0-13178 GCF_042723275.1 Streptomyces sp. NPDC058373
GGGACGGGCCGGGGTGCCCCCGCAGCAAACTGACAACCTCGGCCGCCTTGAAGCGACTGACCCTTGAGCTGTCAGTTTGTGAGGAGGTGCCCCGGCCCGGCCCCGCCCGCACCACCCGGCGAACGAACCGCGAACCCCAAGCCCGGCCGGCGCTTGAGGCCAATCAGTGACCGGCACGGTCGAACCGGACAGACGGCCAAAAGACAGCCCGGCCGGCACTTGAGGCCATCTTGGGCCGGCACGGGCGAGCCGCGGCGCAGCCACACCCCAGCCCGGCCGGCGCTTGAGGCCAGCAGTGACCGGCACGGTCGAGACGGGCAGACGGCCAAAAGACAGCCCGGCCGGCGCTTGAGGCCAGTCAGGCGGCGCGGCCGGCGAACTCCGTGAGCCATCCCGGGAACTCGGCCAAGCCGGAGAGAACGACGTCGGCCCCGGCCCCCCACAGCTCCTCGGCGCTGCATCCCCCCGTGGCGACGGCCACAGCCACGGCCCCCGCGGCCCGAGCCCCCCGCACATCCCCAAGATGATCGCCGACGTACACGGAGGCCCCTTGCTCGCGCAGCGCAACCCCCTTGGCCTCGGCCCAGAGCCCCCCGACCACGAGGTCGGAATGGAGCCCGAGGTGGTCGAGGTGGAGCCGGGCGTGCGCCTCGTTCTTGGCGGTGACGACGAGCGACCGTCCCCCGTGGGCGCGCACCGCGTCCAGCGCCTCAGCCGCGCCCGGCAGGGCGAGCGACGGGACGATGGCCGTGCTCGGGTACAGCTCCCGGTAGCGCGCGGCGACAGCTGGCACCTGGTCGGCCGGGAACCAGCAGGCCAGCTCGGTCTCCAGGGGCGGCCCGAGCCGGGAGACGACCAGGTCGACGTCGATGGGGGTCCCGGTCTCGGCGGCGATCACGCGGTAGGCGGCGCCGATCCCCGGGCGGGAGTCGATGAGGGTCATGTCCAGGTCGAACCCGACGACGGGCCCCGCACCGCCGGTCGCCGGACGGGCGGCCGGGATTGCGGGGGAGGCCGGGACGGCGGCTCCGGCGGGCTCGGGGGCGGCGGGGGAGGTCAGGTGCTCGGGCATCCCCCCATTGTGCAGCCCCGGACAGCCGTACACTTAGCCAAGCCTAAGTGCCCGCGCAGAGCGGGGAATTGGGGTCATGTGCCCGAATTGACCGCACCGTCGTGCTGCCGTCCTCCAGCGCGGGCGTGGCCACGCCCGCGCCGGGAGGTGCCCCGGCCCGGGCGCCCCGGGACCCGGCGGTGCACGGGCGCGTACGGAAACCGAGCCCGTACCGGCGTACGGCAGGCAGCCCCAGCCGGAGGCACAGCCCCCCGAACCGAAAAGGACCCGATGGCCCCCGCCCCACCAGCCGCCCCGCCCCTGGCGAAGGCCCCGCCCGCCGCACCCCCGGCCCGCCGGGCCCTCGCCGTCCGCCGGGCCGGCTGGACGCTCGCCGCGCTGGCGGCGCTGCTGGTCGCGGTCGTCGCCAGCCTGGCGGTCGGCGCCCGTACCGTCGCCCCGGGCACCGTCGTGGAGGCCCTCCTCCAGGGCGCCACCGGGCCCGACGCCGAGGTGGTGCGGGAGATGCGGTTGCCGCGCACGCTGATCGGCGTGATGGTCGGCGCCGCGCTCGCCGTCGCAGGGACCGCCCTCCAGGGCATCACCCGCAACCCCATCGCCGACCCCGGCATCCTCGGCATCAGCCAGGGCGCCTCGGTCGGCGTGGTCCTCGCCATCGCCTTCGCGGGGGTGCACACGCTGGCCGGGTACGTCTGGTTCGCGTTCGCGGGGGCGGGGCTCGCGGCGGTCGCCGTGTACGCGGTCGCGGCGGGCGGCCGGGGTGGCGCGACCCCCGTGAAGCTGGCATTGAGCGGCGCCGCCATCAACGCGCTGCTGGTCTCCGTCACCACCGCCGTCCTCACCACCAGCGCCAGTGCCCTGGACGAGTTCCGGTTCTGGAACGTCGGCGCGCTCTCCGGCCGGGACGCCGCCGTCGCCTCCCAGGTGTGGCCGTTCCTGCTGGTCGGGCTCCTCCTGGTGGCGTCGGTGGCCCGGGGCCTGGACGCGCTCGCCCTCGGCGAGGACATCGCCAAGGGCCTCGGTCAGCGCGTCGCCGCCGTACGGATCACCGCGGGCGCCGGAGCGGCCGTCCTCACCGGCGTCGGGGTCGCCGCCGCCGGACCGATCGCCTTCATCGGCCTCGCCGTCCCGCACATCGTCCGCCACCTGGTCGGCGGCGACCACCGCTGGGTGCTCCCGCTGGCCGCCCTCACCGGCCCCGTCATGCTCCTCGCCTCCGACACCGTCGGACGCGTCCTCTTCCCGCCGGGCGAGGTCCCCGCCGGAGTCATGACCGCGCTGATCGGCGTGCCGTTCCTGGTGGCGCTGGTCCGCGGAAGGGCGGTGAGCGCGTGAAGCCCGCCCCCGGGGCACCGGCCGCCCCTGTCCCCGCGCGCAGGCCGACCGCCGCACGCCCCACCCGCGTACGCCCCTTCGTCCCGCCCGCCGGGACCGACCGCCCCCTCCCCACCCCGCGAACGGCGCCCCCCGCATGAAGACCGCCACCCCCGCCGCGCCCCCGCCCACGGCGCCCGCCGCCGCACCGGCGGCCCCCGCCCGCGTACGCCCGGCCGGGCACACGTCCCTGCGCCTCGGGCCCGTCAGCCTGCTGATACCCGTCCGGGCGGGGGTGACCGCCGCCGTGCTGGCGGGCGTGCTCGCCGTCGTCTGTGTGGCCTACCTGAGCGTCGGGGAGGCGTTCGTCGCGCCCGGCTCCGTCGTCGACGTGCTGCTCGGGCGGCCCTCGCCGGACACGCTGGTCGTCGGCGAGCTGCGGCTGCCGCGCATGGTGGCGGGGCTGTACGTCGGGGCCGCGTTCGGGATCGCGGGCGCGCTCGTCCAGACCGTCGCCCGCAACCCGCTGGCCAGCCCCGACCTGATCGGCGTCAGCCAGGGCGCGAGCGCGGCCACCGTCGCCGCGATGACCTTCGGCGTCACCTCGTACGCCGTGCTGCCCTGGATCTCGGTGGGCGGCGGGCTCCTCGCGGCGCTCCTCGTGTACGTCTTCGCGTGGCGCGGCGGGTTGCAGGCCACGCGGTTCGTGCTGGTCGGGATCGGCTTCGCCGTCGCCCTGCGGGCGTTGACCACACTGTTCCTGACCAAGGGGGACCACACCGTCGCCCAGCAGGCCCAGGTGTGGATGAGCGGTTCCCTCAACGGCCGCGCCTGGCCCGAGGCCGCCCTCGTCGGCTGGACCCTGCTCGCCGCCGTGCCCGCCCTCGTCTGGGCCGCCCGCGCCCAGCGCACCGTGACCCTGGACGACGCCACCGCCACCGCGCTCGGCGCCCGCCTCGGCCGGGCCCGCCTCGGGCTCGTCCTGACCGGCGTGGTCCTCGCCTCGGTCGCCACCGGCGCCGCCGGGCCGGTCGACTTCGTCGCCCTGCTCGCCCCGCAGATCGCCCGGCGCCTCGCCCGTACCGCGCAGATCCCGCTGGTCTGCTCCGCCCTCGCCGGAGCCGTCACCGTGGTCGCCGCCGACCTGCTGGCCCGCCGCCTCTTCGCCCCGACCGAGCTGCCGGTGGGTGTCCTCACCGCGGCCGTCGGCGCCCCGTACCTGATCTGGCTCCTCGTCACCCGACACGGCCCCCGCGCCACCGGAGGCACCCGATGACCCGCACCGCCCCCGCCCGCCTCACCGCCCGGGATCTCACCCTCGCCTACGAGGACCGCACCGTCGTCCCCGGCCTCGACCTGGACATCCCCGACGGCCGGGTCACCGTCATCATCGGCCCCAACGCCTGCGGCAAGTCCACCACCCTGCGCGCCCTCGGCCGGCTGCTGCGCCCCGCCGACGGCGCCGTCCTCCTCGACGGCACCGAACTGGCCCGGCTGCCCACCCGGCAGATCGCCCAGCGCATCGGCCTGCTGCCGCAGACCCCGGTGGCGCCGGAGGCGATCACCGTCGCGGACCTGGTGGCGCGCGGCCGCCAGCCCCACCAGCGGTGGTGGCAGCAGTGGTCCGAGGAGGACGAGCGGGCCGTCACCGACGCCATGGCCCGCACCGCCACCACCGCCCTCGCCGACCGCCCGGTGGACGCGCTCTCCGGCGGCCAGCGCCAGCGCGTCTGGATCGCCATGGCCCTCGCCCAGGAGACCGAACTCCTGCTCCTGGACGAGCCCACCACCTACCTCGACCTCGCCCACCAGGTGGAGGTCCTCGACCTGGTCCGCCGCCTCAACCGCGAACAGGGCCGCACCGTCGTCCTCGTCCTGCACGACCTCAACCAGGCCGCCCGCTACGCCGACCACCTGATCGCCCTGCGCGAGGGGCGCATCGTGGCCGAGGGCGCCCCCGCCGACGTCGTCACCGCCGACCTGGTCCGCTCCATCTTCGGCCTGGAGTGCGTGGTCGTCCCCGACCCCGTCACCGGCTCCCCGCTCGTCGTCCCGGGCGCGCCCTGGGACACGCACCCCGAGCCGCCCGGACCCGCCGCGACCCCCGTCCCCTCCGAAGCAGAAAGCAGGGCCACCTCATGACCCGACGCCCCCTCCTCGCCGCCACCGGCGCGCTCACCCTCGCCGTCACCCTCACCGCCTGCGGCTCCGGCGACGACACCGCCGCCGAGGCGGGCAAGGACGCCGGAGCCACCCGTACGGTCAGGACCGCGATGGGCGAGGTGAAGGTCCCGGCCGAGCCGAAGCGCGTCGTCGTCCTCGACACCGCCGAGCTGGACTCCGCCCTCACCCTCGGCGTGAAGCCGGTCGGCGCCGTGCGCTCCGACGCCGCGGGTGGCTTCGCCGGCTACCTGCCGAAGAAGGAGCTGGCGGGGGTCGAGAACGTCGGCGTCATCGCCCAGCCCAACCTGGAGGCGATCGCCGCCCTCAAGCCCGACCTGATCCTCACCTCGAAGGTCCGCGACGAGGCGCGCTACTCCCAGCTCAGCAAGATCGCCGCCACCGTGATGACGGAGAACACCGGCTACCCCTGGAAGGAGAACTTCCAGCTCCACGCCGAGGCCCTCGGCAAGAAGAAGGAGGCCGAGAAGGCCGTCGCCGCCTACGACAAGCGCGCCGCCGAGGTCACCGAGGCGGTCGGCGGTCCGGCCAAGGCCAAGGAGACCGAGGTCAACGTCGTCCGCTTCGTCGAGGGCGCCGACATCCGCATCTACGGCAAGAAGAACTACATCGGCACCGTCCTCGCCGACGTCGGCCTCGGCCGCCCCGCCATCACCGACAAGGCCACCGACGGCTTCTCGTACGACGTCAGCCCCGAGAAGATCGACCTGGCCGACGCCGACGTCGTCTTCACCGCCACCTACGGCGACCCGGACAAGGCCAAGGAGACCGAGACCACCAAGTCCGCCCTCTGGCGCTCCCTGACCGCCGTCAAGTCCGACGCCGTCCACAAGGTCGACGACGAACTGTGGATCCAGGGCATCGGCTACACCGCCGCCCAGCAGATCCTGGACGAGATGGAGAAGGCGCTGACGGCCTGACGCCTGACGGCCTGAGCACGGGCCCCGTTCCGGCCGTCCCCCGAGCGCCCGACCGGCGTCACCGGTCGGGCGCTCCGCGTTCCGCCCCCCCTCGGGGCCTGTGTACGGCACGGGCCCGCGTGCCTCCGTCACTCACCCGCCGCGCCGCACAGGCGCCCCCTGCGCCGCCCGCCTACGGTCGGCTCCATGCACCCCCCTGCGCGCCGGCGGACTCGCCGACGCGGGCCACTCCGGCGTGCTGTCCCCGTCGCCCTCCCGGGGAGCCGGCTCGCGACGGCGAGCCCCGCGGTCCGGTGGCACCGGCCGTCGCCGGGCAGGCGACGTACGTCGCCCCGTCCGCGTCCGGGAGGCGTACCCCGCACGCCGAGGACGCCGGCGGATCGTCCTGACGAAAGGAAGCACCATGCAGTACGTCCCCCTCGGCGCGTCGGGGCTCAAGGTCTCCCGGCTGGCGCTCGGCACCATCACGGCGGGGAACGACCCCCAGTTCGCCGCGATCGCCGGCCTGGACGCCGACGCATACCGGCGCCTCTTCGACATCGCCTTCGACGCCGGGGTCAACCTGGTCGACACCGCCACATGTACTCCCTCGGCCAGGCCGAGGAGATCACCGCGCAGGCGCTGGCCGGGCGGCGCGACGACATCGTCCTCACCTCCAAGGTGCGGATGCCGCTGGGCGACGGCCCCAACGACGGCGGGGCGAGCCGCTTCCACATCCTGCGCGAGGTCGAGAACAGCCTGCGCAGGCTGCGCACCGACCACCTCGACCTGCTGTACACCCACCAGTGGGACGGCGTGACCCCTGTCGAGGAGACCCTCGCCGCCCTCGACACCCTGGTCCGCGACGGCAAGGT
Source organism: Streptomyces sp. NPDC058373 (assembly GCF_042723275.1). Classification (NCBI taxonomy): domain Bacteria; kingdom Bacillati; phylum Actinomycetota; class Actinomycetes; order Kitasatosporales; family Streptomycetaceae; genus Streptomyces; species Streptomyces sp. NPDC058373. The sequence goes on from NZ_JBHXJE010000080.1 coordinate 6,342, forward strand.
CCGCTATCTCGGCACCTCCAACTACAGCGCCTGGCAGCTCTCCAAGACGGTGTACACCGCCCGCGCGCTGGGCCTGACCGCCCCCGTAGTCCAGCAGATGTACTACACCCCCGAGGCCCGCGAGATCGAGTACGAGATCCTGCCCGCCGCCGCCGACCTGGGCATCGGCACGTTCGTCTGGAGCCCGCTGGGCGAGGGCCTGCTCACCGGCAAGGTCCGCCGGGGACAGAAGACCCCGGCCACCACCCGGCAGGGCACCGACTGGCCCGAGCCGCACGTCACCGACTGGGACCGGGCCTACGACATCATCGACACCCTGGACGGCATCGCCGGGCGGCACGGCGTCTCCGTGCCCCGGGTCGTCCTCGCCTGGCTGCTCGACCGCCCCGGCGTCACCGGCATCGTCCTCGGCGCCCGCAGCGAGGAGCACCTGCGCGACAACCTCGCCGCGGCAGAGCTGGAGCTGACCGACGAGGACCGGGACGCCATCACGCGCGTCTCCCAGCTCCCCGCCTACTACCCGTGGTGGCACCGCTCCCTCAACGCCACCGACCGGCCCGATCCGGCCGAGTCCCCCTACCTGGCGGAGTTCCAGCGGTACGCCCTCCCGGACGCCTGACCGGGGGAGGCAGGGGTGGCGCGGAGCCCCCGCGCCACCCCTGAACTACGCCTCCGTCGCCGCCCGCGTCTCCCGCCGCTGCGCGCTGATCGAGCGCACCAGCCCGGCTCCCGCGACGAGGAAGCCGACGCCCATCAGCATGGAGACGAGGTAGGCGGCGGTCGGGAACGGGTCGGAGCCGAGGAAGAGGGGCGCGACGGTGACGAGGGTCGCCAGGGCGCCGATGATGAAGACGATGCCGCCGGTCTTCACGAGGCGGTCGCCGGGGGCCGGGGTCTGCTGGGTGGTGTCGGACACCGCTCCAGGGTAGTTCCCCGGCCTCCTGAACCTCCGCGCCGGGGTGGAGCGGATGGGATAGCTTCGCCGTGGGTACATCCCCCCTGATATGTGACCAGGACACTGCGGCCGAAGGGCGGCAGGGGCGAGAAGGGACAGTGCTTTGCCGACTGGCAAGGTCAAGTGGTTCAACAGCGAGAAGGGCTTCGGCTTCCTCTCCCGCGACGACGGCGGCGACGTCTTCGTGCACTCGTCCGTGCTGCCCTCCGGCGTCGAAGCCCTCAAGCCCGGACAGCGGGTGGAGTTCGGCGTGGTCGCCGGACAACGCGGTGACCAGGCCCTCTCCGTGACGCTCCTCGACCCGGCCCCCTCGGTCGCCGCCGCCCAGCGCCGCAAGCCGGACGAGCTGGCCTCGATCGTCCAGGACCTCACCACCGTCCTGGAGAACGTCGGCCGGCAGCTGGAGCGCGGCCGCTACCCGGACAAGGCCTCCGGCGCCAAGGTCGCCGGGATGCTCAGGGCCGTCGCCGACCAGCTCGACGTCTGAGCGACACCCGCTCCGCACGAGGTACGACGAGACCGCCGGGCTCCGGCGGTCTCGTCGTACGCGCTCCGGCTCAGGTCCTCACGGTCACGGGAAGCGCAGCGCGTCCGGTGCCAGGGGCGGGACCAGGCCCTCGGCCGCCGCCCGGGTCAGCAGGCCGCGGACGGCGGCGTAGCCGTCCTCGCCGAGGTCGGCGGTGAACTCGTTGACGTACAGGCCGATGTGCTGGTCGGCGACGTCCGCGTCCATCTCCTGCGCGTGCGCCAGGACGTACGGGCGGGAGGCCGCCGGGTCGTCCCACGCCATCCGCACCGAGGAGCGCAGGGCCTCCGCCAGCGCGGTGAGGCGCTCCGCGCCGAGCGCGCGGCGGGCGATGATCGCGCCGAGCGGGATCGGCAGGCCCGTCGTCGCCTCCCAGTGCTCGCCCATGTCGGCCAGCTTGTGCAGGCCGTAGTTCTGGTAGGTGAAGCGCGCCTCGTGGATGACCAGACCCGCGTCGACCTTGCCGTCCCGTACCGCCGGCATGATCTCGTGGAACGGCATCACCACGATCTCGCCGACCCCGCCCGGCACCAGGTCGGCCGCCCAGAGCCGGAACAGCAGGTACGCCGTCGACCGCTCGCTGGGCACCGCCACCGTCCTCCCGGCCAGCGCCCCCGGCAGGGCCGCCTCGCGGGTCAGCACCAGCGGGCCGCAGCCCCGGCCGAGCGCGCCGCCGCACGGCAGCAGGGCGTACTCGTCGAGGAGCCAGGGGAGCGCCGCGTAGGAGACCTTCAGGACGTCGTACTCGCCGCGCTCGGCCATGCCGTTGGTCAGGTCGATGTCGGCGAAGGTCACGTCGAGGGCGGGGGCGCCCGGGACGCGGCCGTGGGCCACCGCGTCGAAGACGAAGGTGTCGTTGGGGCAGGGGGAGTAGGCGATGCTCAGCCGCCCGCTCTCCGTCGCGGTGGCCTGTCCGCCGTCGTCCGTGCTGCTCCGCGTCATGTCGCCGCCCTCTTCCCTGCCGCTGCTTCCGCCCCCGGCCGCGCGGGGTCCGGCGGCCGGGTGGCGGGCGCGGCCGAAGCGCCGCGCCACCCGCTCACGGTACGAGCCGGGCCCGGGCCAGTGCGAAGGGGCTCCCCGCCCCGGCCGGGGCGAGCCGGACGAAGGCCGAGGTCAGCGCGGTCAGCGCGGCGGGAATCCGCCAGGCGTCGCGGTCGCGCGGGCCGATGGCGTTGGAGACCGCGCGGATCTCCAGCGCGGGCACGCCGTGCGCGGCGGCGGCCTCCGCGACCCCGAACCCCTCCATCGCCTCCGCCACCGCCGACGGGTGGCGGGCCAGCAGTTCGGCGGCGCGCTCCGCGGTACCGGTCACCGTCGACACGGTGAGGACCGCGCCCGGCACGAGCCCCGCCTCGCGGGCCGCCTCGACCAGCGCGGCGGGGGGCACGTGCGCGTCCGTACCGAAGCCCAGGCCGGTCACCGGGACGAACCCGTCCGCCGTCTCGGCGCCCAGGTCGGCCGCGACGATCCGGTCCGCGACCACCACCGCGCCCATAGGCGCCCGCTCGGCGAAGCCGCCGCCGATCCCGGCCGAGACGACCAGGTCGTACGGGTGCCCGGCCAGCCGCGCCGTCGTCAGCGCCGCCGAGGTGGCGCTCGCCGCGGCCGCCGGGCCCACCCCGGCGGCCAGCACGTCCGCGCCGGGCGTCCGCAGCAGTACCGCGCCGGGCAGGGCCGTCTCCTCCGGCGTGTCCGGCGCCCCGAACGCGCGCGCCACCGCGTCCCGCTCGGGCGGGACAGCGGTGGCGACGAGGAGCCGCACGGCGGGCGTGGGCAGGCGGGTCAGGACTCCTTCTCCAGCTTGAACGACCACAGGCCGGTCGCCGCGCTGCCGTCGTTCTCCAGGACCGACAGCACGGTGGAGTTGCCGGAGGCGCCGTACTGCTGGTTGAAGAAGACGCTGCCGGGGATCGTCCGGTACGTCTTGTTGGAGGCGTCGGTCAGCGGCTGGCCGTTCATCAGGATCGTCCAGCCCTTGTCGGCGATCTCCGGCTCCACACCGATGCGGACGTCGGCCTCGGTGTCGACCTTCACGGTCTTCACCCCGGCGCCGTCACCGGAGTCGCCGTCGCCCTTGTCCTGGAGGCACTCCTGGAGCCTCTTCTCGTCGAGCTTGTCGCCGCCGTTCCAGCACGTCGCCTCGGAGTTCACCGAGTCGGTGCCGATGGTGACGGTGGTGACCGCCGTCGGCTTGTCGCAGGCGGACAGGACGAGCAGGCCGGCGGACACCGCGCCGAGAACGGCGACGCCGCGGCGCGTGGCCGGGCTGAACTGACGTGCGGCTCCGCCGCGGGGCAGGGATGTCATGGGCGAAGGCTATCGGGCCCGTTGGAGGGTCACGCCACGCGGGGGTGCGGCGCGCCGCGTCTGGCCGACCCCAGCAGCGCCCGTACGGTCGTCAGCCAGCCGAGTGCCACGATCAGGGCGCCCACCGTCAGGCCGAGCGGCCCGCGCAGCGGCAGCGCGATCCCCACCGCGCCGCCCACCACCCACGCCATCTGCAGCAGCGTCTCCGAACGGGCGAACGCCGACGTCCGCACCAGCTCCGGCACATCACGTTGGATCAGCGCGTCCAGCGACAGCTTCGCCAGTGCCTGCGTGAACCCGGCGACCGCCCCCAGGACGGCGACCACCGCGGCGCTGAAGAACACCGCCGCGCACACCGCCACCGTCACCAGTACTCCCACCACCGTCACGATGATCAGCTCCGGCGCCCGGGCCCGCAGCCACGCGCCTACCGCCGTCCCCAGCGCGTTGCCCGCCCCCGCGGCCACCCCGACCACCGCCAGCGACACCGCGGCGCTCTGCCCCGTCAGCGGATGCTCGCGCAGCAGGAACGCCAGGAAGAAGATGAGGAAGCCGCTCAGACAGCGGACACAGGCGTTGGCGGTCAGCGCGTGCGTCACCGCCGGGCCCACCGTCCGCAGCCCCGGCCCCTTCCGCTTCCGCTCCTTGCCCCCCTCTTCCTGTACGGGCAGGCGTACAGGAACCTGAGCGGCCGCCGGCTCCCCGGACTCGGCCACGCCGTCCCAGCGGGCGTCCACCGCCGCCGCCAGATGCTCCTCGTCCGCCGCGAGCAGCGCCCGCCGCTCCCCGCGTGCCGAGTCCACCTTCGGCGGCAGCCGGAACGACAGGAACGCCCCGGCGAGGAAGAGGACGCACGCCCCGTACAGCGGCCAGCCCGGCCCGACCATCTGGAGCCCCGCCCCCACGGGCGCCGCCACCCCGGTCGCCAGCAGCCCGCCGAGCGTCACCCGCGAATTGGCCTTGACCAGCGAGAACCCCCGCGGCAGCAGCCGGGGCACCACGGCACTGCGCACCACCCCGTACGCCTTGGAGGCCACCAGGACGCCGAGCGCCGCCGGATACATCTCCAGGCTGCCCGTCGCCACCGCCCCCGACAGCACCAGCGCCAGCACCGCCCGCGCCAGCATCGACCCGGCCATCGCCGCCCGGCGCCCGTGCGGCAACCGGTCCAGCAGCGGACCCACCACCGGCGCCAGCAACGTGAACGGCAGCATCGTCACCGCCAGGTAGAGGGCCACGCGCCCGCGCGCCTCGTCCGTCGGCACCGAGAAGAAGACGGTCGAGGCCAGCGCCACCGTGATCATCACGTCACCGGCGCCGTTCACCCCGTGCAGCTCGATCAGCCGTCCGAGGCCCGACTCACCCGCACCCTGCGCGTGCGTCACCTTGCGGATGCCGCGCGCCGGTCCCGTCACGGGAGTCCGCAGCGCGCGGCCCACAACCCGGGCGGCCCTGCGCACCGGGCTGCGCTCCACATGCGGCGAGCCTGAGGCGGTCACGTGGTCATAGTGCCCCCTGGCGGGCCGACTATGACCCGATGCGTCCTGAGCCAACCCCTGTGGCCGAAGCGGGGCCGCGCCACACCCCGCCGAGAGCGCCTCCCGGCGCCCCCGCGACGCGCCGCCGAGCCCCCTGAGCGGCCCGGCTTCCCACGTCGGTGTGGGAGACAGGGCCGCGAGAGGGTAGCGTGCACTCACGCGCCTGCGGCGGTAGCTCCTGGCCGCGCGCCTCTTCGCGATCCCCCAGAATGGATCGCGTAGGCGTGCCCTGGACGATCGGGCGCGGACGTCGACGCGGCCCCTTGGTCCGCTCCGTCCGCTCCCCGTCCCCGTCGCATGCGACTTGTGAGACGGCGTAGGAGAGAAGCGATACCTGTGAGCGCAGCGACAACGCGAAGCCGCACCCCCGACCGCTTGTGCGCCGAGGCGGTCGACCTCGCCCGGTCCGTGGCCGAGGAGACCGCCGCACCCGGGGTGGTCGGCGAGCACCTCGCGGTCACCGCCGACGGCGACCGCGTCGCCACCCACTACTTCGCCTGCCACGACCTCGGCTACCGGGGCTGGCGCTGGGCCGTCACCGTGGCCCGGGCCTCCCGCGCCAAGTACGTCACCGTCGACGAGTCCGTGCTGCTGCCCGGCCCCGACGCCCTCCTGGCCCCCGAGTGGGTGCCGTGGAGCGAGCGGCTGCGCCCCGGCGACCTCGGGCCCGGCGACCTGCTCCCCACCGAGGCCGACGACCTGCGCCTCGAACCGGGCTGGATCGCGGGCGAGGAGCCGCCGCCCAACTCGGCCGTCTCCGACGACATGGCCGAACTGGTCGAGGCGGAGGACGCGGAGCTCACGGCCGGGCCGCCCGCGCAGCTGCCGCTCGCGCCCGAGCGCGGCTCCGTCGCCTCCGTCGCCGAGGAGCTGGGGCTGCGGCGCTCGCGCGTGCTCTCCCGGTACGGGCTGCTCGACGCGGCCGAGCGCTGGGACGCCCAGTTCGGGGCCGAGTCCGCGATGGCGCAGGCCGCGCCCGCGCCCTGTGTCAGCTGCGGGTTCCTGCTGCCGCTCGCCGGGTCCCTTCGGCAGGCCTTCGGGATCTGCGCCAACGAGTTCTCGCCCGCCGACGGGCGGGTCGTCTCTCTCGCCTACGGCTGCGGGGGGCACTCCGAGGCCGCCGTCATGCCTACGCCTCCCCGCCCGCCCGGCCCCACCCTGGATGAAACCCGCCTCGACCCGCTGCCCCTCGACTAGCCTCAAGCGCCAGCCGGGCTGAGTTTTGGCCTGAGCTCGGCTCGCCTGTGCCGGTCACTGCTGGCCTCAGGCGCCGGCCGGGCTTGGGGTTGGCTGGGCGCCGCTTGGCCGTGCCGGTCACTGATTGGCCTCAATCGCCGGCCGGGCTGGGGTGTGGCTGCGCCGCGTCTTGCCCGTGCCGGTCACTGATTGGCCTCAAGCGCCGGCCGGGCTTGGTTTTCGCGGTTCGTTCGCCGGGTGGTGCGGGCGGGGCCGGGCCGGGGTACCTCCTCACAAACTGACAGCTCAAGGGTCAGTCGCTTCAAGGCGGCCGA
>NZ_JBHXJE010000081.1:0-11331 GCF_042723275.1 Streptomyces sp. NPDC058373
GCCCCCCCCCTAAATAACCCCTCGCCCTGTCGGGGGCGGTGACTTTTTTTTAACCCCCCCCGCCCCCCTTACCCGGGGGGGGGGGGGGGGGGGGGGCCGGCCCCCCCCCCCGCCGCGTTCGCGCCTGCTCGCTACCGGGACTTCAGGCTGTGGCCGCCGAAGCCGCTGCGCCGGTCGGAGCCGTTGTTCTGCGTCTGCCACCAGCCGTCGAACTCCTGCTGGCCCATGGCGGACCAGTCGGGGGTGTTCTCGACCTGGGCGCTGCCCATCCTGCGGGCGAGCCCGACCATGGCCGTGCCGACGGGGCCCCGGGCGGCCTGGTAGCTCTCCAGGATCTCCTTCCAGCTGTCCCCGGCCGCCCAGGCGGCCTCCAGTGCGGTGGCGTCCTGGAGGGCTTTCACGCTGCCGGCGCCGAGGTGGGGCCGGGCCACGCTGGCGGCGTCACCGATGAGCACCATCCGGTCCGTGGCGTACTCCGGTACGTCCAGGTCGTAGATGGGCTGGATGAAGGTCGTCTCGGCCGGGGTGGAGAGGAGCTTGGCGGACCAGAAGGGCGGGAAGTGGTCGGCCACCAGAGCGCGCAGGTGCCCCGTCAGTTCGGCGTTGAGCCGGCCGGGCGGCAGGGACGTCGGGGTCCGCAGGTCGGGGTGGAGGCCGTCGATCCGCGGGGGTGCCGTGTAGAGCACCCAGTTCAGGCGGTGGCCGCCGGTGCCGTCCGGGATGCGGTAGGCCATGCAGTGTCCGCCGGGGAACACGATGTTGTGCGCGTCCAGGCCCTCGGAGGGCAGGCCGGACACGTCCGGTGACGTGCCGCGCCAGCCGATGTACCCGGCGTACGAGGCGCCGGTGCCCGGGTACATGGCCTCGCGGACCACGGAACGGTAGCCGTCGGCGCCGATGACCAGGTCGAAGCGCTCCTGCTGTCCGTCGGCGAGGCGTACCGTCGCACCGTCGGCGTCCGGCTCCACCACCTCCACCCTGGCGCCTGCCCGGTAGGTGGCCGTCTCGGGTACCCGTCGGCGCAGCTCGCTCCAGAGCGAGCCCCAGTTGTAGGCCCGGAAGGGGAAGGGCTGGGTGCCGAGAGCTCTTCCGTACTCGGCGTCGTCGTCGCGGACGCTCCACACCCGGCGGTTCAGCGGCGCCCACGGCATTTCGTCGGCCATGTATCCGGCGTCGCGCAGTTCGGCGTACCGGTCGTCGTGGACGCCGATTCCCACTCCCCTGTCGCGGAGTTCGGCGTCGGCACGCTCGAACACGGTGATCCTCTCCGCTCCCCCGCGCGCCGCCGCCAGGGCCGCGGCGCATCCCGCGATGCTGCCGCCGACCACGGCTATGCCGCCTCCACGCATGACTGGCTCCCCACTTTTCGTTTTCCGGTGCCCATTCCGGTCTTCTCCGCACGGGCGCGGCCGGCCGGCGATCCGCCTGACCGGACTTCACCGCCCTTCACCTGCGGTGAGGGCACCCGCGAAACCTTATCGAGGTGTGCGCCAGGCACGTCCAAGGCATTCACCGGGCCATCAAGTGGGCCCGGGCGGGCGGGAATACCGTGGGCCTGGCACTTTTGAACGCTCGGTGCGGACCGCCGGGACCACGGCGGGATCTCGCACACGTCCGCCCGCCCCGACGCGCACCAAATCGCCTCTCCTTGGTCTCCATTCCTTTACACGAGGCGCCCGTCAGTTCCTGGCGGTCCCTCCATGAGGCCGGTCGCAGCAGCTGTCCTGGACCCAATCTCCTACCGGACCCGTTTCCCCTGACGGCCCAGGTCTTCGTGAGCCAGCATTTTCGCCTCGCCCTGCAGGCGGGCCGCGTCCCTGCGGAATGTCGGGAGGAGTTGCATGAGGGCGTCGCCGGGGCAGTTCGTCTCGTAGGCCTCGATGTGGCCGAAGACGGTCGGGACGTCGGCCGTGGTGTTCTTCGCGAACCGGCTGTCGCTGTTGCGGGAGGTCAGGTGGGTGCGGGAGGCCGGGTCGGTCTGGGTCAGGGCCAGTTTCCAGGCGATGAGGCGTTCGATCGAGCGGCGCAGCGGCTCGGGAACTGGCGTGCCGGCGGTGAAGGTGCCGATCGCGGCGATGCCGGTCGTGCCGGTGTTCAGGCCGACGGTGTGGGCGCCGATCACCGGCCGGTCGGTACCGCCGAGGCGGCCCTCGAAGATGGTGCCGCACGTGTCGACGAGGAAGTTGTAGCCGATGTCGCCCCAGCCCTTGCCGACCGCGTGTGCCTGGTAGATCTCCCGCACCAGCGCGGGACTGTCCGCGCAGGTGTAGCCGTTGGAATGGTCGGTGTGGTGGATGACCACCGCGTGCACGGCGTCGGCGTAGTGGGGTTTCTGGTCCAGCAGCTGCGGGTCCGCGCCCCACTGCGCACGCGACACGATCGCGGGTTCGAGGGTCCTGGCCCACGCCAGGTGACCGGCCGCGGTGCTGGGCGGGTCCGGTCGCGGGTCCGGGCCGGGGGCGAAGGGGCCGAGTCCCGCCAGGGGCAGGGTGAGGAGGACGGCGACGGCCGTCGCCGCGGATCCGGTGGCCACCCGGCGTATCCGGTACCGGCGCCCTTCGGGGCGCGGCAGGGCCTGCCTTGTCCGGTGCCGGCGTCCGAGGAGGCCCCGGGCCAACTGCCGCGCCGGTGACCGGCGTCGGCCGGAAGTACGTATGTTTCTCATGTCCCGTCCAGCCTGCTCCTTCGCCTGTCCTGCCGCCCCTCCGGCTGCTCCGCACGGACGACGGCTCCGCGGCCGTCGGCCGGCGGGTCCTTCGGTCAGTCCTCCAGCAGGACGCGCCGGGACTCCCCCGGAGCCAGTTCGAAGGAGAGCTGCGGGAGGCTGATCGTGATCGGGAAGCGGTCCGAGGCGGGGACCGCGATGTCCAGGACGCCGGGGGCGGCCTGGATGTGGACGCCCCAGTGGCCCTGGTAACGCAGGGAGAAGCGGTAGTGGGAGAGCTCCGGCAGGGGGACGGGGTCCAGGACCAGGCCCTGGCCGCCGGGGCGGGTCTCCAGGCCGGTCAGGCCGCTCTGGACCAGGTCGAGCGTGCCCGCCATGGCGCCGAGGTGGATGCCCTCGCCGGTCGTGCCGCCCTGCAGATCGGCGATGTCGCCGCGCAGGGCCTCCTGCACGAACGTCCACGCGTCCGTGCGCCGTACCCGCGCCAGGACCCAGCCGTGGACCAGGCCGCTGAGGGTCGAGCCGTGGCTCGTGCGGCGCAGGTAGTACTCGACGGTGCGGCCCCACAGGGCGTCGTCGAAGGTGTAGCCGAGCCGGGCGAACAGCTCGGCGAGCTCGGAGGGGGAGAAGAGGTAGCCGAGCATGAGGACGTCGGCCTGCTTGGAGGCCTGGTAGCGGTCGACGGTGTCGCCCTCGGCCTCCAGGATGCGGTCGAGGCGGCGGATGTCGCCGTACTTGGCGCGGTAGCCGTCCCAGTCCAGTTCCTGGAGCTTGCCGTAGCCCTCGAACTGGCTGATGACCCCGGAGTGGAAGGGGATGTGGAGGTTGCGGGAGACCTCCTCCCAGTGCTCCTCCTCCGCCGCGTCGAACCCGGTGTGCAGGACCAGTTCGGCGCGCCGGGGTGCCGGCAGGCTGCGCAGGAGTTCCAGAGCGCGGGTGATCACCCAGGTGGCCGTGACGTTGGTGTAAGCGTTGTCGTCCAGGCCCGGGCGTTCCGCGTCCGGGTAGGCCTCGTGGTACTCGTCGGGGCCCATGACGCCGAGGATGCGGTAGCGGCTCAGTTCGGGGTCCCAGGTGGCTGAGCGGACCCAGAACCGGGCGATCTGCAAGAGCATCTCGGCGCCCTTGGTGTGGTGGAAGTGCGCGTCACCCGAGGCGTCGTAGTACTTGCAGACGTTGTAGGCGATGGCCGAACCGACGTGGCGCTGGAGGTGGGAGTGGTCCTCCAGCCAGCGTCCGGAGCGCGGGTTGAGGTGGAGCTGCTGGGTCTCCTCGCGGCCGTCGCTGCCGCTCTGCCACGGGTACATCGCCCCGGCCAGCCCGATCGCCTCCGCCGCGGCGACGGCGTGTTCCAGACGGCGGTGGCGGTACGTCAGCAGGGCGCGGGAGACCTCGGGGAAGTGGAGGTTGAGGTAGCGCAGGACGAACAGCTCGTCCCAGAAGATGTGTCCCCGGTACGCCTCGCCGTGCAGGCCCCGGGCCGGGACACCGGCGTCCAGCTCGGCGGTGTGCGGTGACAAGGTCTGCAGGACGTGGAAGAGATGGAGCCGCAGGATCAGGCCCGCCGCGTTGGGCACGTCCAGCTCCGCGCGACGCCACAGGTCCCGCCAGGCCGCGCGCTGTTCAGCGACGAGCTGGTCGAAGGCGGGGGCCGTGCGGGCGTGCTCCACCGCCGCGTCGCGGGGATCGCTGATCGCCCGGTCGTGGCCGGTGTGCAGCGCCACCGTCTTGTCGACGACCTGGCTGTGTCCCGAGGCGAGGGTGAAGCGGAAACGGCGGACGCTGCGGCCTTCGGTGTCGGCCTCCTCGGTCACCGTGTCCGGCGGCAGGCCGTAGCGGGCCGCGAGGGCGATCTCGATGTCGGAGGTGGTGGTGGAGCAGGTCAGCCAGGCGACGTCACCGGAGTTCCCCGCACCGGTGCGCAGGCCGGTCAGGTGGTGGCCGTCGAGGGCGCGGTAGCGGGCGACGCCCGAGTTGGTGACGGTGCCGTCGAGGGCGGCCTCGACCTCGACCTCGCCCTCCCAGTTCTCCGCGGTGAGCTCGGTGCGCAGCGCCGCCAGGTGCGGGTTCTCCATGCTGACCAGGCGTGTCTGGCGGACCAGCAGCAGCCGGCCGTCGGGGTCCTCGTAGCGGGTGCGGCGCTCGAGCACGCCCGCGTCGAGGCGGAGCGTCTGGCTGTGTTCCACGACGCGTGCGGTGCCGGGGGTGAACCAGGTGCCGCCGTCGACGGGCCGTACCCGCAGCGGGAGCCAGTTCGGCAGGTTGACCATGTCCTCGTTGACCACGTCGCGGCCGGAGACGTGCGAGGTGAGGCGGTTGTAGCAGCCCGCGGCGTAGGTGCCGGGGTAGTGGATGTCGTCGGCGTCGCATTCGGGGAAGGCGCCGCGGGTGGCGAAGTAGCCGTTGCCGAGGGTGCACAGGGACTCGCGGAGCTGCTCGTCGGCGGGCACCCACTCGTCGTACTCCCAGGTCCAGGACGTCACGATGCCTCCTCGCGCGGGCTGTCGGCGGTGTGGGCGGGGTGGGGCGCGGGGTCCTCGGGGGCGGTGAGGAGTTCGGCGAGGTCGCGGACGACCGTGCCGGCTCCGTGTTCGCGCAGGGCGGGCCCGTGGGTGCCGTCGTCGAGGCGGTCCACGCCGATCACCGGGGAGAAGCCTCCGCGGTGGCCGGCTTCCACTCCGGCGAGGGCGTCCTCCACCACGGCGGTCCGTGCGGGTGGCCGGCCGAGGCGTTCGGCGGCGTGCAGGAAGAGGGCGGGGTCGGGTTTGCCGGGCAGGCCCAGACGGCGGGACTCGGTGCCGTCGACGATGGCGCCGAAGAGGTCGGCGACGCCCACGCGCTGGAGGAGTTCGGTGGCGTGCCGTGACGAGGAGGCGGCCGCGAGGGGGACGCCGTCGCGGTGCAGGGCGCGCAGCAGCCGGACCGTTCCCGGGTAGGCCACGATGTCGCCGGAGCGCAGATGGGCGACGAAGACCTTCTCCTTGGCGGCGGCGACCTCCTCGACGGCCTCGGGGCCGGTGTTGAGCCCGCGGGAGGCGAGGAAGGAGGCGGCGCCGTCGAGGCGGGGTTTGCCGTCGACGTGGCGGAGGTAGTCCGTCTCGGCGTCGAAGGGGCGACGGTGGACCGGGTCCGCGGGCGGGTGGTCGCGGAGGTAGGCGTCGAACGCCTCTTTCCAGGCGGCGGCGTGGACGCGCGCCGAGTCCGTCACCACTCCGTCGACGTCGAAGACCACGGCGTCCGCTTCTCGCAGCAGTGGCAGAACGGTGGTCTGGGCCATCACGTGTCCTCCACGTCGCGGGGGTCCGGAAGGCTCAGCCTCCCCCGGGCGCAGGCGCCGGGCCACTCGGAGGGAGGGGGGAGGCGCGGTGGCGGGTCCGTTCGGGTGAGGGGCGGGCGGGGTACGCGGGTGCGGGCGGGGCGACGTGGTCCGACGATGGGGGCATGGTGCTGGAGGAGTTGGCCGAGGTGTCGGCGCAGGTGGCGGCGACGTCGTCGCGGTCGCGGAAGACGGAGTTGCTGGCGGAGCTGTTCGCACGGACGGAACCGGCCGAGCTGCCGGTGGTGATCGCGTATCTGTCGGGTCGGTTGCCGCAGGGCCGGCTGGGTGTGGGGTGGCGGGTGCTGCGGGAGCCGGTGGCGCCGGCGGAGCGGGCGACGCTGACGGTGGGGCAGGTGGACGCGGCGTTCACCGAGGTGGCGGCGGTGCGCGGGTCGGGGGCGCAGACGGAGCGGCGGCGGCTGGTGGAGGAGTTGTGGGGTGCGGCCACCGAGGAGGAGCAGCGGTTTCTGTACGGGCTGGTGACGGGCGAGGTGCGGCAGGGGGCGTTGGACGCGGTGGCGGTGGAGGCGGTGGCGCGGGCGTCGGGGGTGCCGGTGGCGGGGGTGCGGCGGGCGGTGATGCTGAGCGGGTCGCTGGAGGAGGTGGCGGTGGCGGCGCTGGCGGGCGGCGAGGAGGCGTTGGCGGATTTCGGGCTGGTGGTGGGGCGTCCGGTGCAGCCGATGCTGGCGTCGGCGTCCGGGTCGGTGGCGGAGGCGGTGGCGGCGCTGGGGCCGTGTGCGGTGGAGGAGAAGCTGGACGGCATCCGGGTGCAGGTGCACCGGGACGGGGAGCGGGTGTCGGTCCACACGCGGACGCTGGACGACATCACGGTGCGGCTGCCGGAGGTGGTGGAGCTGGCGCGGGCGCTGCCCGCGGAGCGGTTCGTGCTGGACGGGGAGGTGCTGGCGCTGGACGGCGAGGGGCGGCCGCGGTCGTTCCAGGAGACGGCGGGCCGGGTGGGGTCGCGGCTGGACGTGGGGACGGCGTCGGAGGAGTTGCCGGTGTCGGTGGTCTTCTTCGACGTGCTGGCGGTGGAGGGGCGGGAGCTGCTGGATCTGGGGTACGCCGAGCGGTCGGGGGCGCTTGCGGCGCTGGTGCCCGAGGAGGCGCGGGCGCGGCGGTCGGTGGTGGCCGATCCGGGAAGGCGGGGCGCGGTGGAGGGCGCGGAGGCGTTCTTGGCGGAGGCGTTGGCTCGGGGGCACGAGGGGGTGGTGGTGAAGGGGCTGGACTCGGTGTACGCGGCGGGGCGGCGGGGCGCGGCCTGGCGGAAGGTGAAGCCGGTGCGGACGGCGGATCTGGTGGTGCTGGCCGCCGAGTGGGGGCACGGCCGGCGGGCGGGGAAGTTGTCGAACCTGCATCTGGGGGCGCGGGAGCCGGACGGTTCGCTGGTGATGCTGGGCAAGACGTTCAAGGGGATGACGGACGAGGTGCTGGCCTGGCAGACGGAGCGGCTGGGGGAGCTCGCGGAGAGCGACGACGGGCATGTGGTGGAGGTCCGGCCGGAGCTGGTCGTCGAGGTGGCGTTCGACGGGCTGCAGCGGTCGTCGCGGTACGCGGCGGGGGTGACCCTGCGGTTCGCGCGGCTGGTGCGGTACCGGGAGGACAAGCCGGTGGCGGAGGCGGACTCGGTCGCCTCGGTACGGGCGGCCGCCGGGTGGGACGGCGGATGACCGGGCGCGGAGCGGGCGTCCCGGCGGGCTGACCGGGCCGGGGCGCGTACGCGGAGCGGCGCGTGCGGCGGTGGGCGGCGCCCCCCGGTGGGCCGCCCCCTCCCCCGCGCCGGGTGGTGCGGGGAAGGGGGGGCGGCTCGTGCGCCGGTGGTCGTCAGCCGGCTGCGGTGGGGGTACGGGTTTCCCCCGGCAGGGTCGCCGGGACGCGTACGCCCTGGAAGACGGTCGTGCGGCGCAGGACGAAGCCCATCCGCTCATAGAGGCGGATCGCGCCGGTGTTGCCGGCGGCGCCGTGGAGGCAGGGGGTCTCCCCGCGGGCGCGGATGCCCGCGGCGACGGCGCCGACGAGGCGGCGGGCGAGGCCCTGGCCCCGGTGGGCGGGGTCGGTGCAGACGGCGCTGATCTCGGTCCAGCCCGGCGGGTGGAGGCGTTCGCCGGCCATGGCGACGAGGGCGCCGTCGCGGCGGATGCCGAGGTACGTGCCGAGTTCGTGGGTGCGCGGCAGGAAGGGGCCGGGGCGGGTACGGGCGGCCAGCTCCAGCATCTCGGGGACGTCGTCGGGGCCGAGGGGGACGGCCTCCTCGTCGTGGGCCCCCTGAACGGCTTCGCCGGTCATCTGGAAGCCGGGGAGGCGGAAGGTCGCTTCCCATCCCGGAGGCAGGGCGGGGTCCACGGCGGCGAGGGAGAGCTCACCGCCGGGGCCGGCGAGGGCGGCCAGGTCGGCCCAGTCCTCGGGTCCCGCGTCGTCGGGCAGGGCGAGCCACGGGGAGACGTCCAGCGGGTAGCGGGCGACGCGGCCGCGGCGTTCGGCGAAGTGGGCGTGGGGGCCGTTCAGCGAGGTGAGGCCGGGGTTGTCCAGGGGGTGCGGCCCGGGGCCGGCGCTCATGCGGCGTTCTCCGGGGCGGCGTGCGGGTGCGGGCCGGGGCGGCCCGGTGACATGGGGTGTTCCGTGGGCATGGGGTGTCGTCCTTGTCCTTCTGCTGACGTGCCGGCCCTCCCCCACCAGAGCGCGACGCGGACGGGGCGGGGCGCAGGCGGAGCGGGGCTCCGGTCTCCCCGATGATCGCGCACGCCTCGCTCGCTTCGCGAGGCATTTCACGAGGTGGACATGGAGCGTTGACGAGCCGGGGCCGGTTGACACGGAAGGGAGCGAGCTGGACGCTTAGCCCCTACGGGAGAGCGCTCTCCCACACGGAACGGGGCGGTGGCGGATGCTGACGGACCACGAGGCGGCGCGGCTGGTGGACAAGCTCGACCTGGAGCGGAAGGTCGCCCTGCTCACCGGGGCCGACACCTGGCGTACCGGCGGGGAGACCGCGGTCGGGCTCCGGGCGATGACGCTCTCGGACGGTCCGGCCGGGGTGCGCGGCCCGGCCTGGGACGAGCGGCTGACCTCGCTGCTGCTGCCGTCGCCGACGGCGCTGGCGGCCCTCTGGGACGAGGCGCTGGTCGGCGAGGTGGGGGTGGCGCTGGCGGCGGAGGCGCGGCGCAAGGGGGTGGACGTGGTGCTGGCCCCCACCCTCAACCTGCACCGTTCCCCGCTGGGCGGGCGGCATTTCGAGTGCTTCTCCGAGGACCCGTGGCTGACCGGCCGTACCGGTGCGGCCCTGATCGGCGGCGTCCAGGCGGGCGGGGTGGCCGCCACCGCCAAGCACTTCGTGGCCAACGACGCGGAGACCGAGCGGCTGACGGTGGACGTGCGGGTCGGCGAGCGGGTGCTGCGGGAGCTGTACCTGGCGCCTTTCGAGGCGGCCGTGGAGGCCGGGGTGTGGCTGGTGATGTCGGCGTACAACCGGGTGAACGGGGCGTCGATGGCGGCCAGTGGGCTGCTGCGTGAGCCGCTGAAGTCCGCGTGGGGGTTCGACGGGGTGGCGGTCTCGGACTGGGGGGCGGTGCGGGAGCCGCTGGAGGGGGCGGCGGGTGGTCTGGATCTGGTGATGCCGGGGCCGGGCGGGCCGTGGGGCGACGCGCTGGTGGCGGCCGTGCGGGAGGGCCGGGTGCCGGAGTCGGCGGTGGACGAGAAGGTGGCGCGGCTGCTGCGGCTGGCGGCGCGGGTCGGCGCGCTGGCGGGGGCCGGGGGAGCGCCGGCGGCGCCTCCCCGTCCGGCCGGCGCCCGGGAGGTGTCTCGGCGGGTCGCGGCCGCCTCCGTCGTACTGCTGCGCAACGACGGGACGCTGCCGCTGCGCGCCCGGGCCCTGCGCACGGTCGCGGTCGTCGGCCCGCACGCCGTACGCCCCCGGGCGCAGGGCGGGGGAAGCGCGGAGGTGTTCCCCGAGCGGGTGGTGTCGGCGTTGGAGGGGCTGCGCGCGGCGCTGCCCGGGGTGCGGATCATGGAGGTGCCGGGGCCGGACGTGTCGGCGGAACCGGTACCGCTCGATCCGCCGCTGGCCCGGCATCCGGGGAGCGGCGAGCCCGGGGTGCGGGTGCGGATGCTGGACGCCCAGGGCGGGGTGCTGTACGAGGAGCACCGGCTGTCGGGCCGCATCCTGGAGCCGCGCCTGGTGCCGGGGGCGCACACCGTGGAGGTGGCGGCCCGGCTGCTGCCCGGGGAGGCGGGGCTGTGGACGTTCGGGGTCGCCGGGTGGGGCCGGATGTCGCTGAGCGTGGACGGGGCCCTGGTGGTGGACGGGGTGTTCCCCCGGGACACCGACGATCCGACGGCGGTGCACGTGAAGCCGCCGAGGCGCACGGCGCGGGTGCGGCTGGCCGCGGGGCGCCCGGTGACGGTGGTGGCCCGCCGTGAGCTGGCCGGTGACGACGGACGGGCGGTGGTGCTGTGCGCGGCGCCGCCGCAGCGCGACCCGGCCCGGGCGGTGGCGCGGGCCGCCCGGGCCGCCGCGGCGGCCGACGTCGCGGTGGTGGTGGTCGGGACGACCGAGGAGAGCGAGTCGGAGGGGCGGGACCGGCACACGCTGGCACTGCCCGGCGGCCAGGACGCGCTGGTGCGGGCGGTGGCGGGCGCGCAGCCGCGCACGGTCGTCTGCGTCAACTCCGGCGGGCCGGTGGAGCTGCCGTGGCACGGCGAGGTTCCGGCGCTGCTGCTGACGTGGTTCGGGGGCGGTGAGGCGGGCGCGGGGCTGGCCGACGTGCTGACCGGCGCGGTGGAGCCCGGGGGACGGCTGCCCACGACGTGGCCGGTGGCGCTGGAGCAGGCTCCGGTGCGGGAGACCCGGCCCACCGAGGGGGCGCTGGTCTACGAGGAGGGCCTGCACATCGGCTACCGCGCCTGGCTGCGGGCGGGCACGGAGCCCGCGTACTGGTTCGGGCACGGGCTCGGGTACACCCGGTGGGCGTACGAGCGGATGAGCGTGGGCCCGGTGGAGGGCGGGGCGGGGTTCGCGGTGCGGGTGCGGGTGCGCAACACCGGGGAGCGGGCGGGCCGGGAGGTGGTGCAGGTGTATCTGGCGCGGCCGGACTCGGCGCTGGAGCGTCCGGTGCGGTGGCTGGCCGGGTACGCGGCGGTGTCGGCCGAGCCGGGGGGCGTGGCGGAGGCGGTGGTGCGGGTGGAGGCGCGCGCCGTCGAGCACTGGTCGGCCGAGGAGGGCGGCTGGCGCCGGGAGGCGGGCGCGTTCACGGTGCTGGCGGGCCGGTCGGCGGGGGATCTGCCGCTGACGGGCGTGGTGGAGGTGGACTGACGGCCCGCAGGGGCCCGGTCCGGCCGGACCGGGCCCCGGCGG
>NZ_JBHXJE010000082.1:0-10510 GCF_042723275.1 Streptomyces sp. NPDC058373
AGGAACGGACGCTTCCTTTGTACTCACCCTCTCGGGCTTTCCTCCGGGCGCTTCCCTTCGGTATTTCGTGTTTCCGACTCTATCAGACTCTTTCGAGTCCGATTTCCTCGGTGCCTTTCAGGTTCCTGCTCGGCGTTTCCGCTTCGCTTTTCCCTTTCGGCGGCTCCGACTCTATCAGATCCTTTCGGGCCTGATTCCCAGTCAGCGGGTTGCGTCTTCCCGGCTGTTGGGCCGTTCCGACGTCCAGAACCTTAGCGGATTCTCTTGATCTCTCACAATCGGCGCCGAATGCGGTTCCGATGTCATGCAGAGACGACAGAGCACCTCCGGAAATGAAATCCCGGGCCTGCCCGTGGGCATGCCTGAGGAAAGGTGTTCCTGGAGGATTCTGCTGAGGTTTTGAAGTGTGCCGCGCTCCGCGCGGCTGAGATGCTTCCTCAGCCCTGGGGCTGAAGGGCAGCTCGTTAAACATTACGTACCCGGACGGCCGAAGTCAAGCCGGGCCCGTGCCCCTCTGCAGGAGCACGGGCCCGTGGCTGTCGGCGGGGGCTGGCGTCAGCTCTCGGCCGGAGTCAGCTTCATGGAGATCGAGTTGATGCAGTAGCGCTGGTCGGTGGGGGTGTCGTAGCCCTCGCCGGCGAAGACGTGGCCGAGGTGGGAGCCGCAGCGGGAGCAGCGGACCTCGGTGCGGACCATGCCGTGCGACCGGTCCTCGATCAGCTCCACGGCGTCCGAGTCCTTCGGGTCGAAGAAGCTCGGCCAGCCGCAGTGCGACGCGAACTTGGTGTCGGAGGTGAAGAGTTCCGCGCCGCACGCGCGGCAGGAGTACACACCCTCGGTCTTCGTGTCGGTGTACTCACCGACGAAGGCCGGCTCGGTGCCCGCCTGGCGGAGCACCTGGTACTCGGCGGGGGTCAGCTCCGCGCGCCACTGCTCGTCCGGCTTCTCGACGTCGTACGCCATGTCGGTCACTTCCTCACTTCGACAGGTGGTCGAGGATGTCGGGCCCGAGCTCCGTCACGTCGCCGGCGCCCATGGTCAGAACAAGGTCACCGGGCTTGGCCATTCCCGCGAGGACCGAGGCGGCGGCGGAGCGGTCGGCCAGGGCCGTCACCTCGGCTCCGGCGGCGCGGGCCGCGTCGACGATCAGGGCGCTGGTGACGCCGGGGACCGGGTCCTCGCGGGCCGGGTAGATGTCGAGGACGACGGAGGCGTCGGCGAGGCCGAGGGCCTGGCCCATCTCCTTGCCCAGTTCCTGGGTGCGGCTGAAGAGGTGGGGCTGGAAGAGCACCAGGAGGCGGGCGTCCGCCTGGACGGCGCCCCGGATGGCCTCCAGGTCGGCGGTCATCTCCGTCGGGTGGTGCGCGTAGGAGTCGATCACCTGGACGCCCGCGGCCTCGCCCTTGAGCTGGAGGCGGCGCTTGACCCCGGTGTAGGCGGCGATGGCGGGGGCCATCTCGGCGGCCGGGACGCCGAGGGCGACCGCCGCGGTCAGGGCGGCGACGGCGTTGAGCGCGTAGTGGCGCCCGGGGACGGAGACGGCGAAGGTCAGCTCGGTGCCGTCGATGCGGACCGTGACCTCGCTGCGCAGACCGTGCGGGACGATCGACAGGACGCGTACGTCGGCGTCGGCCGCCTCGCCGTAGGTGCGGACGGTGACGCCGTCGAGGCCCTTGGCGGCGAGGCGCCGGGTCAGTTCGCGGGCGCCGTCGTGGTCGGCGGAGATCACCAGGGTGCCGCCCGGCACGATGCGCGCCGCGAAGGTCTCGAAGGACTCGTGGATCTCTTCGATCGAGGCGTAGTTGGCGTGGTGGTCCAGCTCGACGTTGAGGACGACGGCGACCTCGGGGGCGTACTTGTGGAAGCTGCGGTCGCTCTCGTCGGCCTCGGCGACGAAGATCTCGCCCGTGCCGTGCAGGGCGTTGGAGCCGGGGACGTCGAGGTCGCCGCCGATGGCGTACGACGGGTCGACGCCCAGCGCGGCCAGGGAGACGGCCAGCATCGAGGTGGTGGTGGTCTTGCCGTGGGTGCCGGCGACGGCGATGGGGCGGGTGCCGTCCATCAGCGCGGCGAGGGCGTCCGAGCGGTGCACGACGGGGACGCCGAGCTCGGCGGCGCGGGCCAGCTCCGGGTTGTCCGGGCGGATCGCGGAGGAGACGACGACGGCGGTGGTGTCGTCCGCGAGGTGGCCGGCGGCGTGACCGATGTGGACGGTGGCGCCGAGGGCGCGCAGCGCGGCGGCGGTCGCGGACTCCTTGGCGTCGCTGCCGGCGACGCGTGCGCCGCGCTGGGCGAGGATCTTGGCGATCCCCGACATTCCGGCGCCGCCGATGCCGATGAAGTGCGGTCGGTCCATGGCGGGGGGAAGGCCGGATGCCATGTGTGGTTCTCCCGGTGTCGAGGTGGCGCGTGTCGTGCTGGGTGCGGGGTTCAGCCTATGCCGTGGCCCCGGGCCTGGCGGACCGCCCGCCGGTCCTCCGGGTGGCGCCGGTGGGGCTCGGGCGGCGCCCGGCCGGGGCTCAGTCGGTGCGGGTGGCCGGGCCGGTGGCGGTGTCCTGGTCCGCGACCGCGCCGGCGGCCGTGGCGCCGGTGCCCGAGGAGGTGTGGGTGGGGGCGTGGGCGCCGTCGGCGGGGGCGTGCGAGTAGAGCTTGAGGACGGGGACGCCGACCTTGTGGCGGGCGCGGGTGGCCCAGTCGCGGTGGAAGAACTCCTCCACGTAGTGCGGCTCGGTCAGCACGATGACCTCGTCGGCGCGGGTCTCGGCCACCAGGGCGGTGAGGGTGGCGAGGGGTTCGTCCTCGACCAGGCTGCCGACGGCCTCGCTGCCGGCGGCGTGCAGGGCGCGCAGGGAGTGTTCCAGTGCGCGGGCGGCGGGGGTGCCGTCGACCTCGCCCTCCGGTTCGTCGGCCTCGCGGACGGCCTCGCCGAGTTCGCCGAGGGCCACGTCGTCGATGGCGCGCAGGAGGCGGTCCTGGTCGCCGCGGGGCTGCATGAGGAGGACGAAGGAGACGGGCTCGTCCCCGTGGAGCGTGGTGACGAACTCCACGTCGGGTGCCGACAGCGGCTGCTCGATCATCAAAACGCTCGTGAACACGTCAGGCGCCCTTTCGGATCGCGGGCCGCGAGGGCCCGTGCGGAAACCATCCTGCCCCGTGATCGCACGGGACGCGGTGTCCCTAGTCTGCCCACCGGGAGCTAAACGGAACGGGTGATTCCGCTGATGTCAGTCCGACGGTAGCGGGTGAAGAGGAACCCGGCCTCCTCCAGCACCGAGGCAGGCGAGAAACGTTTCGGCAGGGCGACCGGGGATCCGGAGGCGATGCGCTGGGCGCCCCCGGCGGTGAGCATCGGGGCGATGGTCAGACACAGCTCGTCCAGGACTCCGGTGGCCACGAACTGGCCCAGCAGCCGGGGGCCTCCCTCAGTAAGAAGCCTGGTCAGACCGTGTTCGGCGAGTACGTCGACAACGCGCGCCGGATCGACGGCGGCGCCGGTCCCGGCGATCAGCACACGCACTCCCGCGGCCTCGGCGGCGCGTACCCGCTCGGGCGGCGCGGCGGCTCCGGTGAGGACCAGGGTGGGCGTGAGCGGGGCGCTGAAGAGGGGCAGGTCGAAATCGAGTGCGAGGCTCGCGCTGACCACGGCGACGGCGGGCGCGGGGGTCTGCCCGGCGGCGGCGCGGCGGCGGGCGAAGGCCTCACGGGCTCGGGCGGGGCGGTACCCCTCCTGCCGTACGGTCTCGGCGCCGACGACCACGGCGTCGGCCAGACCGCGCAGGGTGCCGAAGATCCGCATGTCGGCGCTGCCGGAGATGGGCTGGGATCGGCCGTCGTGCTGGGCCGCGCCGTCGAGGGTGCTGACCATGTTGGCGCGCAGCCAGGGGCGGTCGGTCTCCGGATAGGCGTAGGCGTCGGCGAGTTCCGCCAGGGTCCACTCGCGGTCGTCCGGGTCGTCGGTCACGGGGAGCAGGCGTCGCATGACGTGCAGTTTCGCACGGCCGTGCGGCCGGACGAACCGGGAGGCGCCGGTCGTGCGAACGCTCCGGGGCGGGGTGGGCGGTCCGGGCGTCCGCGGAGGGCCCGGCGCCCGGGGAACGGCTCGCTCCGCGCGCCCCTCTAAGCTGGTGAGCTGTGTCGTCCTCCTCCACTCCCCCGTCCTCGGCCTCCTCGTCCGCGTCGCGCGCCGACGAGGCCGCGCCGCTCTCCCTGTGCGCCCGCGAGCCGCAGGTGCCCGCCGAACGGCTGGTGGCCGAGATGGTGCCGCCGCCCCGGTTCGACCAGGTGCGCTTCTCCACGTACATCCCCGACCCGAACCAGCCGAGCCAGGCGGAGGCGGTCACCGTGCTGGAGCGGTTCGCGACGGGGCTGGGCGGGTCGAGCGCGACGGGCGCCGGACGGCGCCGCTGGTTCGCGCGGCGGGCCGAGCCCGCGCCGTCGGGGCCGCGCGGGGTCTACCTGGACGGCGGATACGGCGTCGGCAAGACCCATCTGCTCGCCTCGCTCTGGCACGCCACCCCGGCGGCGCCGGAGCAGAAGGCGTTCGGCACCTTCGTGGAGCTGACCAACCTGGTGGGCGCGCTCGGCTTCCAGGAGACGGTACGCACGCTCAGCGGCCACCGGCTGCTCTGCATCGACGAGTTCGAGCTGGACGACCCCGGGGACACCGTGCTGGTCTCCTCGCTGCTGGGCCGCCTGGTGGAGGCCGGGGTGGCGCTGGCCGCCACGTCGAACACGCTGCCGGGCAAGCTCGGTGAGGGCCGGTTCGCCGCGGCCGACTTCCTGCGAGAGATCCAGGGGCTGTCGGCCCACTTCCGGCCGCTGCGCATCGACGGCGAGGACTACCGGCACCGCGGGCTGCCCGCCGCGCCGGAGCCGTACACCGAGGAGCAGGTGACCAAGGCGGCGTACGCGACGCCGGGGGCGAGCCTGGACGGGTTCGGGCCGTTGCTGGACCACCTGTCGCGGGTCCACCCGAGCCGGTACGGGGCGCTCACCGACGAGCTGCGCGCCGTCTGCCTGACCGGCGTACGCCCGGTCCCCGACCAGTCGACGGCGCTGCGCCTGGTGGTGCTGGCGGACCGGCTGTACGACCGGGAGGTGCCCGTGCTGGCGTCCGGTCGTCCGTTCGACCAGCTCTTCAGCGAGGAGATGCTGAACGGGGGCTACCGGAAGAAGTACTTCCGGGCGATATCCCGGCTGACGGCGCTGGCGCGGGACGCGCGGGGGCTGGTGGAGGGCTGACAGCCGAGCGGGAGACGGCGCCGGGGTTCGCGACGGGCGAACTCCGGCGCCGTGGACGTGGCGTGGCGGGCGGACAGGTGCCGTACGGCGCGGCGTCCCGTGGGTCGGCTCAGGCGGCCGTGGCGCCCTTCGGCTCGTCGGGGTCGGGCTCCGCCTCCTGCGACGGTTCGCGGAGCTGTTCGCGGACGTAACTCCACAGCACGCCGATGAGGGCGGCGGCCGGGACGGCGAGGAGGCTGCCGACGATGCCGGCCAGGCTGCCGCCCAGGGTGACGGCGAGGAGGACGACGGCCGCGTGCAGGCCGAGACCCCTGCTCTGGACGATCGGCTGGAAGACGTTCCCCTCCAGTTGCTGCACGACGATGATGATCGCGAGCACGATCAGGGCGTCGGTCAGCCCGTTCGACACCAGGGCGATGAGGACGGCGACGAATCCGGCGAAGAACGCACCGATGATCGGGACGAACGCCCCGACGAAGGTCACCACCGACAGCGGCAGCACGAGCGGGATGCCCAGGATCCACAGGCCGACGCCGATGAAGACCGCGTCGATCAGGCCGACCAGCGCCTGCGACCGGATGAACGCGCCCAGGGTGTCCCAGCAGCGTCCGGCGACCGCGGGGACGTCGTCGGCGAGCCGGCCCGGCAGCTGACGGGAGAGCCACGGCAGGAAGCGGGGGCCGTCCTTGAGGAAGAAGAACATCAGGAAGACCGCGAGGACGGCCGTGACGACACCGTGGACCACGGTGCCCAGGCCGGTGGCGACGGTGGACACCGTGCTGCCGAGGCTGTCCTGAAGCCGCGCGATCCCGGCGTCCATCGCCTTGGTGATCTCGGCGTCGCCGAAGTTCAGCGGCGGCCCGGCCGCCCATTGCCGCAGCTGCTCGACACCGGCGATCACGCCCTCCGCCAGGGGGCCTGACTGGGAGGCCACCGGCACCGCGACAAGGGCGACGACGCCCGCCGCGAGGACCAGGGCCAGCACGGTCACGACCGAGGCGGCGAGCGCGGGCGGCCAGGAGCGGTTGCGCAGGAAGCGGGCCAACGGCCAGGTGAGCGTGGTGAGGAGCAGCCCGATGACGAGGGGCCAGACCACCGGCCACATCTGACCGAGCAGCCACAACCCCGCCGTGACGGCGACGGCGACGAGCAGCAACTGGGCCGAGGTGCGCGCCGATCGGTCAAGCGCGGCACGGGTTCTGGTGGCACTCAGCTTGGTCGACATGCGGAACAGCGTACGGCGCGCCCACCGGAGGCATCCGGTGCGCCCGCACATGACGGCGCGGAGGCCGACGCCCCCGCGTACGCGGGGGCGGACCGTCGGCGTCGGATCGCCCCACGCGGTCGCGGACCGCGCCGCCGGTCCGCCCCGGGTGGGCGGAGTGCCGGCCCGAGGCGGTCCAGGCGGGCTGTGACGGCGGTGTCCAGGGCCACGCCTGGTTCCCGTGGGGCTGGGTGCGTGGTACACACGTGCGGGTCACATTCCTGTCCGCAGAGCCGCAGCAGGGAGTTGCCCATGTCCGCGACACGTCGTCAAGTCCTCGCCCGTACCGGGGCTGTCGCCGGTATCGCCTTTTCCGGCAGTCTGACCGAGCTCTTCGCGGGCACCGCCGCCGCGAAGGGGATGGGGAGGGCCGGGTACGGCCCGCTGGTGCCCGACCCGAAGGGTCTGCTGGACCTGCCGAAAGGTTTTCGCTACCGGGTGCTGTCCCGGGAGGGCGACCGGATGCTCTCCGGCGAGGGCCAGGTGCCGAGCAACCACGACGGGATGGCCGCCTTCGGTGGGCGCCGGGGCCAGGTCCACCTCGTCCGCAACCACGAGAACCGCCCCGACGCGGAGATCCGCGTGCCGGCCGTACGGGGGCTGACGTACGACCCGGAGGGGATGGGCGGCTGTACGGCGCTCGCCCTGGACCGCTCGCAGCGGGTGCTCGGCGAGCAGGTCGCCATCGCCGGGACCTCGACCAACTGCGCGGGCGGTCCCACCCCGTGGGGGACCTGGCTGACCTGCGAGGAGACCGAGGACAAAGCCGGGACCAACGGCTACACCAAGGACCACGGCTTCATCTTCGAGGTCGACCCGGTCGACCCGCACAGGACGGGCGCGGTACCCCTGAAGGCGATGGGCCGGTTCCAGCACGAGGCGGTGGCGATCGACCCGCGCCACGGGATCGTCTACGAGACGGAGGACGCCTTCGAGCGGCCCTTCGGCCTCTTCTACCGCTTCCTGCCCGAGAAGCCGCGCGGCGGACTCGGCTCGCTGCGGGCCGGGGGCGCCCTCCAGGCGATGCGGGTGCCGGGGGTGCCGGACCTGTCGGCGATCCAGGAGACGGGGGCCTCGTTCGACCGGGTGGAGTGGGTGGACGTCCCCGATCCGCTGGCGAGCGGGACGCCGATCCGCTTCCAGGACTTCGGCTCGAAGGGCATCACCCACGCGCAGAAGCTGGAGGGCTGCTACTGGGGCGGCTCGTCCGTCTACTTCGTCTCCAGCTTCGCGCGGAGCGGCGAGGGGTCGGCGGCCGACCACTACGGGCAGATCTGGCGGTACGACCCGGAGCGGCGGCGGCTCACCCTGGTCATCGTCTTCGGCCCCGACACCGACGTGCAGCTCCCGGGCGAGGAGCCGGACAACATCTGCCTCGCCCCGAGCGGCGGCCTGATGGTCGCCGAGGACGGCGAGGGCGCCCAGCACGTCTACGGCGTGACGACGCGTGGCGAGGTCTACCCGATGGCCCGGGGCCGCCAGAACATCGGCACGCCCGAGGAGCCGGAGTGGGGCGAGTTCGCGGGGGTCTGCTTCTCGCCGGACCACGACACGATGTACGTCAACTGCTACACGCCGGGCACGACCTTCGCGGTGACCGGGCCCTGGCACCGGTGACGGGGCCGCCGGGGGGCTGATCCCCCGGCAGGGCGGAAGGTTTCGGCGCCCCGGTGCGCGCACCCCGTGCGGTGCGCGTGGCGGGGCGCCTCGCCGCGCGCCGCCGCAGGTCGCCGGGTGGCGGAGGCGGGGTGCGGCGAGACGGGTGAGTAGCTCCGCCCCGAGCGGCGTTTTGCCCGATTTACACCTTTACGACCCTTATCGTCGCGACGTGATCAGCATGGTGCGCAAGGCAAAGGTCCGGACCGGCGCGGCGTTCTGCGCCCTGGCGGCGCTCGGCGCGGTGGCCGGCTGCGGCCAGCCCTCCTCGGGGCCGCACGGCACGGCGCCGGGTCCCCGCGCCTCCCACTCCCCCTCACCGGCGGCCCCACCCACGCTCGCGCCCGGCCCCGGCGGCCTCGCCCCGGTCTTCGCCAACGGGCCGCGCTCGGGGGCGAAGACCGTCGCGCTCACCTTCGACGCCGACATGACGGCCGACCAGGGCGACCGCGCGGCGGCCGGCGAGCGGTTCGACCACCCGGAGCTGATCGCCTCGCTGCGCCGCCTGAAGGTCCCCGCCACCGTCTTCATGACCGGGCGGTGGGCCGAGGAGTACCCGGACCAGGCCCGTGCCATCGGCGCCGACCCGCTCTTCGAGATCGCCAACCACTCCTACAGCCACCACGCCTTCACCGGCGACTGCTACGGCCTGCCGCGCGTCGCCGCGAGCGAGATGCGGGCCGACGTGGACCGGGCGTACACCGCGTTCCGCGCGGCCGGGGTCGAGAAGGCGATGCCCTACTTCCGCTTCCCGGGCGGGTGTTACGACGACGCGGCGCTGCGTGCGGTCTCGGCGGCCGGGGTGACGGCGGTGCAGTGGGACGTGGTGAGCGGGGACGCCTTCGCCACCGACGCCGACGCGGTGGCGCAGCAGGTGCTGGACGGGGTGCGGCCCGGCTCGGTCGTCGTCATGCACTGCACCAGCAGCGCCGCCCCCACCACGGAGCGCGCGCTGCGCCGGATCGTGCCCGCGCTGCGCGAGCAGGGGTACCGCTTCGTGAAGGTGTCGGAGCTGATCGGGGCGGCCTCCCGGAAGGGGTGACACAGCCTCGCCGTGCCTCGGGCACTTCGGGGGGTGCGGTGGACCGGGGCCTCGCCTCGGCCGGCCGGGACCTGGGCGTGCTCCGCCTCGGAGACTGCCGCACGCGGGCGCCATGTAGCCTTCGGGATGCGCTGGTGCGGTCTCCGTAAGGCTCGGGGCGCATCGTGGAGAAACTCAGCTCACCTTGGAGGACGGGTGCCGGCGGCCCAGCGGATGACGTCCCGCAATGCGCGGTTCCAGCAGTGGGAGTCGCTGCTCACCAACCGCAACAAGCGCACGCGCGCGCGGGAGTTCCTCGTCCAGGGCGTCCGTCCCATCTCCCTCGCCGTCGAGCACGGCTGGCCGGTCCACGCCCTGATCCACGACGGGAAGCGGAAGCTGTCGCGCTGGGCGGAGGAGCTCCTGCGCACGGTCGGCACGGAGCGGATCGCGATGGCTCCCGACATGCTGGCGGACCTGGGCGAGAAGAACGAGAACGCCCCGGAACTCGTCGCGGTGGTCGGCATGCCGGCCGACGACCTCGACCGCATCGAGGTCGGGCGCGACTTCCTGGGGGTGCTGTTCGACCGGCCCACCAGCCCGGGGAACATCGGCTCCGTCATCCGCTCCGCCGACGCCTTCGGCGCGCACGGGCTGATCGTCTCCGGCCACGCCGCCGACGTCTACGACTCCAAGTCGGTACGGGCCAGCACCGGGTCGCTGTTCGCCCTCCCGGCGGTGCGGGTGCCCTCTCCGGCCGAGGTGAGGGAGTGGGTGGACGCCAAGCGCGCCCAGGGGACACCGGTCGTGCTGGTCGGTACGGACGAGAAGGGCGACTGCGACGTCTTCGACTTCGACTTCACCCAGCCGACCCTGCTGCTGGTCGGCAACGAGACCACCGGGCTGAGCAGCACGTGGCGGGAGCTGTGCGACCACACGGTCAGCATCCCGATGACGGGTGCGGCGAGTTCACTGAACGCCGCCAACGCGGCCACGGCCGTGCTGTACGAGGCTTCGCGGCAGCGGATCGCCGCGGCGAAGCGGTCGGCGTGAGCGCCGACGAGGCCCGGACGGCGCCGCCCGACCCCGCCTTCGCGGAGTGCGTGCTGTGCCGCGAGCCCACCGAGTACCCGGAGTCCCACCCCGGCCTCACCTTCTGCCCGGTCTGCGCTTGGCGCGAGGGCGAGCGAACGGCCTGCTCCGGATAGGTCTTGACCGACAAGGGCAGCGCTTACTGATCGTTTCAGAATGCGGTGCGTAGCCGTCTCAAGCAGATGATGGCGCAGGCGAGTTGGAGGAGTCCCTCGTGGAGATCTGCACGGATCTCG
>NZ_JBHXJE010000083.1:0-10425 GCF_042723275.1 Streptomyces sp. NPDC058373
GTCAGTTTGTGAGGAGGTACCCCGGCCCGGCCCCGCCCGCACCACCCGGCGAACGAACCGCGAAAACCAAGCCCGGCCGGCGCTTGAGGCCAATCGGTGACCGGCACGGTCGAACCGGACAGACGGCCAAAAGACAGCCCGGCCGGCACTTGAGGCCATCGCGGACCGGCACGGTCGAGACGGAGCCCAGCCAAGACTCACCCCGGCCGACAAGGCGCCCCCGGAAGGGCGAACCGCAGAGCCAGGAGAACCAGGCGGCCCCCTGCCGGAAGACGGCCCCGCGGCCGTCATGGCACCCTTGGGGGCGTGACCGAGATTGACGCAAAGATCGATGCTCTCGTCCCCGAGTGGCTCACCCTCCCCGACATCGCCGAACAGCTCGACGTAGAGGTGACCCGCGTCCGCCAGCTGGTGAAGGACGGCCAGCTCCTGGCCGTCCGCCGGGGCGAGAACCGCGTACTGATGGTTCCCGCCGCCTTCATCGACGGCGACAAGGTGGTCAAGGGCCTCAGCGGCCTGCTGACCCTCCTCAGGGACGACGGTTTCGCCGACGAGGAGATGCTGGAGTGGCTGTTCACGGCCGACCCGACCCTGCCGGGCACACCCGCCCAGGCGCTGAGTGAGAATCGCGGGACGGAGGTGAAGCGCCGCGCGCAGGCGCTCGCCGTCTGACCGAGCACCGCTCACGTACGACCGTATCCGGATGCGGGCCGCGTCGATCGCGGCCCGCACACCGCTGTCAGGGGGAACCCATGTCCGACACCGCCCGCGCCCGCCTCGCCGACGCCCGCCTCTACCTCTGCGTGGACGCCCGCAAACGCCAGGGCGACCTGCCGGAGTTCCTGGACGCCGTGCTGGCGGGGGGCGTCGACATCGTCCAGCTGCGCGACAAGTCGCTGGAGGCCGCTGAGGAGCTGGAGCTGCTGGCCGTCTTCGCGGACGCCTGCCGCCGCCACGGTAAGCTGCTCGCGGTCAACGACCGCGCCGACGTGGCGCACGCCGCCAAGGCCGACATCCTCCACCTCGGCCAGGGCGACCTGCCCGTCCCGGCGGCCCGCGCCGTGATCGGCGGCGGCCCGCTGGTCGGCCGCTCGACGCACAGCGAGGCGGAGGCCGCCGCCGCGGCCGCCCAGCCCGGCGTCGACTACTTCTGCACCGGCCCCTGCTGGCCCACCCCCACCAAGCCGGGCCGCCACGCCCCGGGCCTGGACCTGGTCCGGTACGCCGCCGGCCTCACCACCGACCGCCCCTGGTTCGCCATCGGCGGCATCGACGCCGCGAACCTCGATGAGGTGACCGAGGCGGGCGCCCGCCGGGTGGTCGTGGTCCGCGCCCTGACCGACGCCGACGACCCGAAGGCGGCGGCGGCCGACTTCTCCCGCAGGCTGCGGGAGCTCTGAGCCCGCCTCGCCGAGGGTGTCCACGCCTGTCCGAGGCGTGGACAAGAATCGGTCGAAGCGGGCGAATCGATCAGGTTCGGCCCACTCGCCCCCTCGGCCTGGTTAACCTGCCCGTATGGCCCTAGGTACCGCTTCCACCAGGACTGACCACGCCGCGACCGTGCGTGACCTGCTCGCCTCCGGCAAGGCCTCGTACTCGTTCGAGTTCTGGGCGCCGAAGACCCCGAAGGGCGAGCGCAATCTGTGGGACGCCCTGCGCAGGGTGGAGGCGGTCGGGCCGAGCTTCGTCTCGGTCACCTACGGCGCGGGCGGCTCGACCCGCTCGGGCACCGTCCGCGCCACCCGGCAGATCGCCGACGACACCACGCTCACCCCGGTCGCCCACCTCACCGCGGTGAACCAGTCGGTGGCCGAGCTGCGCAACATCATCGGCCAGTACGCCGACGCCGGTATCCGCAACATGCTGGCGGTCCGCGGCGACCCGCCCGGCGACCCGATGGGGGAGTGGGTCCGCCACCCGCAGGGCGTCACGTACGCCGCCGAACTGGTCCGGCTGATCAAGGAGTCCGGCGACTTCTGCGTGGGCGTCGCGGCCTTCCCCGAGCGCCACCCCAGGTCCCCGGACTGGGACACGGACATCCGGTACTTCGTCGACAAGTGCCGTGCCGGCGCCGACTACGCCATCACCCAGATGTTCTTCGATCCGGAGGACTATCTGCGCCTGCGGGACAGGGTGGCCGCCGCCGGTTGCGCGACGCCGATCATCCCGGAGATCATGCCGGTCACCAGTCTCCGCCAGATCGAGCGGTTCGCGCAGCTCAGCAACGCGGTCTTCCCCGCGGCGCTGGAGGAGCGGATGCGTGCGTCGGCCGACGACCCGGCGGCGGTACGCTCCATGGGGATCGAGTTCGCCACGGAGTTCTGTGCGAGGCTTCTGGCCGAAGGTGTGCCCGGACTCCACTTCATCACCCTGAACAACTCCACGGCGACACTGGAGATCCACGAGAATCTGGGCCTGCACGACGACAAGGGCTGATCCACGGCCGCCGGTGAGGGCGGCCGCGGGAGAGGGGCGTACATGGGCTGGACGGTCCTCTATATTGCGTTCGGGATAGTGGCGCTCTGGCTCCTCGGCGAGGTGCTGCTCCAGTACAAGGCGCGGCTGCGCTGGCGGCTGCTGGCCTTCGCCGGTTTCTCCTGCGTCGTCCTCGGCGTGCTGATGTCGCTGGTCGTGGTGATCGCGCTGGGCGCCATGGCGTTCGCGGTCGGGCAGACCTTCGTGACGCTCTCCTTCCGCCGCGGCTTCTCCACCGGCTGGGCGGTCGGCGGGCGCCCCGGCGAGTCCCGCCGCCGCCGTACCAAGCAGCCCGGGCAGCAGGACCCGACCCTGGAGGTCTCCGGCCTCCAGGAGGAGACCCCGGACGTGCCGGACGCCCCCGACGCCCCGCCGGTGTACGCGCCGGTCGAGCCGATGCCCGACGACACCGGCCGGTACGGCGTCTACGACGACGGCCCCGACCCCCGCCGCGACGAGCCCGCCCAGGACTCCTCCGGGTACGAAGCCCCGTACGTTGCCCAGGAGTCGGGGTACGCCCCGCAGGACCCGTACGCCGCCGCCCAGGCCGGGTACGACTACGACTACGCCGCCCAGAGCTACGGCTACGACACCGGTCAGGGCCAGTACACCGGCCACGCCGACCCGTACGCCGCCACCGCCGGGTACGACCACACCGCCCAGAGCGGCTACGGCGACTGGAACGGCCAGCAGTCCCAGGAGTCCTACGGTTATCCGCAGGAGACCTACACCACCACCGGTTACACCGACACCCCGCCCGGCGGCGTCTGGGTCCCGCAGCAGCGCGACGGCGAGAGCGGCTACGGCGGGTACGGCTACGACGCCTCGGATCTCCCGCCGCAGCACCAGCCGGACGGCTCGTATGTGCCGCAGCAGGGGTACGAGCAGTGGGGGCCGGAGTACGGCGGGCTGCCGCCGGAGCAGACCCCGGCGCAGGAGCAGGGCACGCCGGACCACGGCGGCCAGCAGTACCGCTACTGAGGCGCGGGGGCGGCCCGCCCCCGCGCCTCCCGGCTCAGGTCGAGCCGGTGAACTCCGGTCCCTCGACGATCAGTCCCGCCACCAGGGCGCCCGACATGCCCGCGTGCGGCAGTCCGCCGCCCGGGTGTGACCAGCCGCCGACGGTGAACAGGCCGGGGAGGCGAGTGGAGTTGGCCGGGTGCAGCAGTCTCCCTCCGGCCGCCGCCAGCGCGGGCGCGGGGACGGCGCCGCCCGGTGCGCCGGTGGTGCGCGCGATGTCGGCCGGGGTGACCGCGTGGCGCAGGCGCACCCGTCCGGCTAGGCCAGGGACGGCCGCCTCGGCGCGGGCGGTGATCCGGTCCAGCTCCGCCTCGGACGGCTCGGTGCCGGGCGCGACGGTGAGCCGTACCGTCACCGCCTCGTGGCCCGGGCCCGGGACCGACGCGGGGTCGTCCGGGCGGTCCACGACGAGGGTCGGGTCGGCCGCCACCCCGGGTGCCCCGCCGAAGACATGGGCGGCCTCGGCCTTCGGGTCGCGGCTGTGCAGCACGGTGCGGTGGACGGTGCCCGGCGGGCGGGCGCCGTCGAGGGCGAGCAGCACCAGCAGGCGGGAGGCGCGGTCGGTCTCCCGCTGGGCGGGGACCTCACCGGCGGTGCGCGCGGGCGAGCCGAGCAGCGCGTCGAGGACCGTCGGCGGCACCCCCGCCACCACGTGATCGGCGTCGACGCGGTTTCCGCCGGCGGTCACCAGCCCCGCCGCGCGGCCCTCCTCGACACGGATCGTGGCGACCTCGGAGCCGAAGACGAACCGCACCTTCCGTTCCAGGCACCGCTCGTGGAGCGCGGTCGCCAGGGCCCGCGTCCCGCCGCGCACCGACCAGAGCCCGAAGGTCTGCTCCAGGTACGGCAGGACGGCGGCGGCCGCCGGGGCGGTCCGCGGGTCCAGCCCGGCGGCGAGGGCGTAGTGGCCGAGGAGGGCGGCGAGGCGCGGGTCTCGCAGCTCCCAGGCGCCGATCTCGGCGAGCGTCGTCGCGCGGCGCTCGCGGCGCAGGGGGCGGCGCCAGGGCTCGGGCGGATAGGGCTCGCGCTCGGCCAGGACCTGCCAGTTGGGCCAGAGGGTCTCTTCGAGCAGGGGACGGCGCGAGCGGTCCCAGGTGTCCCTGGCCCGGTTGAGGAAGGCGCCCCAGCGCTGTCCCGCGCCGCCGCCGAGGGCCGCGTCGAGGGCGGCCGCGACCTGGGCGCGGGAGGTGTGCGGGAGGTCGGCGCGGACGCCGTCGGCGAAGACGTGGCGGACGGCCGGGTCGGTCTCGGTGAGGCCGACGCGGTCCTCCAGCGCCTCGCGGCCCGTCTTCAGGAACAGGTCGCGCGGGACGGCGGGGAGAGTCAGCAGCCCCGGGCCGGTGTCGAAGGCGAAGCCGTCCCGCCGGTACTGACCCAGAGCGCCGCCGTACGTGCCCGAGCGCTCGTGCACCTCCACGTCGTGCCCCGCCACCGCCAGCCGGGCCGCCGCCGCCATGGCCCCCATTCCCGCACCGATCACCGCGATTCTTGCCATGCCCCGATTCTATTTCCCCGGGCCCACCCCAACAGAGCGTCCCGGCCCACCCCGTGCCCGACCACCACCGCCGCCACCACCACCCGAGACCACCGCCCGCCACCACCGCCTGGGCCAGACCCAGCCATCCCAGCCCGGCCGGCGTTTGAGGCCGTCTGTGACCGGTGCCCGGTCAAGAGGCGGAGCCCAATACCTGGCCTCGAACGCCGACCGGGCTGAAGTCGGCCGCGCCGGGGCCGGCCCCTCGGATGAGTACCCGTACTCACCGGATCTGGGTGCGAGAGCGGACGAAAGCAGGGGCGGGTGGGCGGGAGAGTGGGGCACGCCGGGCGGGGCCGCGCGGTGACGTGTTCGTTCCGCCGACACGGGGCGGCGGAACGGGCGGGACCGAGAGGTCCTCCCGGGGCCCCGCCCGGTGCCGGACGGAGCCCCACCGGGCCACCCGGGGCTCAGGGCCGAGACGGCCCCACGCCGCTGACCCGCCCCTGGAGGAGCAGCGAGAGCGCCCCGTGGACCTCGTCGATGGACCGCTCCCGCTGGAAGGACTGCCAGTCCAGCGCCGCCACCAGCACCATGCCGACCAGCGCCGCCGCGGTCAGCGGGATGTCCACCTCGGAGCTGAGCTCCCCGGTCTCCACCGCCTCCCGCAGCACCTCCTCGACCACCGCGACCGCCTCCTGCCGGACCACCAGCAGGGTGTCCTGCCAGGCCCTGTTGGTGCGCCACAGCTCGGCGACGTAGAGCTGGGTGAAGGCCGGGTAGCGGTCGATGAAGAGGAGACCGGCGCGGATCATCGCGTCCAGCGCGTCGACCCGGCTCCCGCCGCGCTCGGCGGTCTCCTCCGCCGCGGTGCGCAGCGAGGCGGTGAGCAGCCCCACGCCGTGCCGCAGCAACTCCTCGAACAGCACGGTCTTGCTGGCGAAGTTGTAGTACACGGTGCCCTTGGCGACCCCCGCCCGCTCGGCGATCTCGTCGACCGTGGTCGCGGAGAAGCCCTGCTCGGCGATGAGGGTGACGGCTGCCTCGTAGAGCTTCTGCCGCGTCGCCTGACGCCGTGTGCTGCTGTCCATGGTCCCGATTTTCGCAGGTGCGGCGGGTACCGCGCGCCCGGCGCTCAGAGGGTGAGCTCCGGGTGGAGGCGGTCCACGGTCCACATCTGACGGCCGCGCGCCGCGAGCGCCGTGAGCGCCAGGGCGCCCGCCGTGAACGCGGCCAGCACCGCGCACGCCTGCCACACCGGGCCGAGCGGGCCGCCGGTGATGAGCAGCCGCAGCGCCTCCACCACGTAGGTCATCGGCAGGAGCGGGTGGATGGCGTTGAAGAAGCCGGGGCTGGTCTGCACCGGGTAGGTGCCGCCCGCCGAGGTGAGCTGGAGCATCAGTACGGCCAGCACCAGGATGCGCCCGGCCGCGCCGAAGCGGGCGTTGAGCCACTGGACGATCGCCGTGAAGCAGGCGCTGACCAGCACCAGGAAACCGATCGTGCCGGCCGCCCTGACCATCTCCAGGCCCAGCCCCCAGTGGAGCACCGCCATCAGCGCGGAGACCTGGAGCACGCCGAGCCCCGCCACCGGCAGCCAGCCGGAGAGAGCCGTCCGCCAGGCGGAGGCGCCGGCCGCCAGGGCGCGGCGGCTGAGCGGCGGGATCACCATGTACGCGACCATCGCGCCGACCCAGAGGGAGAGCGGGATGAAGTACGGGGCGAAGCCGGTGCCGTAGTTGGGCGCGGCGTGCATCGACTGGGAGGCGAGGCGGACCGGGTCGGCCATGACCTCGGTGCGGTCGTCGCGGTCCTTCTTGTCGTAGTCGGGGATCTTCTCGACGCCGTCGTGAAGGCCGCCGGCGAGCTGGCCGGAGCCGTCGGCCAGCCGGAACATGCCGCCGTTGAGGTTCTTGGCGCCGGTCTGGACGCGGCCGATGCCGGTGTCGAGGTCGGTGGCGCCGGTGCGGGCGGTGCCGAGGCCGGTGTGGAGCGCCTTGGCGCCCGCCGCGACCTGCCGGGCGCCCTTGTCGAGCGCGTTGACCTTGGTGACGGCGTCCTTCAGGTCGTCGCCGAGGGTCGGGGCGCTCTTGGCGAGGGCGTTCGCCTGCTTCTGCAGGGTGGCCAGGTGGCCGTCGAGGGTGGTGAGGTCGGCGTCGCCGATCACCGTCTCCAGGTCGTCGGCGACCTTCACGACGTCGGCCGCGGAGTCCTTCGCCTTCTTCAGGTCCGGACAGGCGGGGTCGCCCAGCTCTCCGACGGCGCCCTCGCATCGGGCGGTGTAGACCTTGTCGAGCGTCTCGGAGGCCTCGCGCGCGCCCCGGGCCGCGACGGGGGCGGCCTTGACGAGCGCGTCCAGGTTGTCGCGGACGACCTTGGTGGAGTCGGCGACGAGCCGCGCGGTGTCCCCGATGAACTTGCCGTTCTCCTTCAGGTACGGCTGGACCTTCTCGGAGGTCGAGTTGACCTTCCCGGCGAGCAGCTTGGTCCCCGCGGCCACCTGCGCCGAGCCCTTCTCCAGGTCGCCCGCGCCCTTGTCGAGCCGCTTCACCCCGGCGGCCAGCTTGGTACTGCCGGTACGGGTGTCCTTCAAGCCGTCGACCAGGTCCTTGGAGCCGTTCCTGGCCTTGCCGATGCCCTTCTTCAGCTCGTCGGCGCCGTCGGCGGCCTCGGCGGTGGCGCCGTGGATGTCGGAGAAGGAGAGGAAGATCCGGTCCAGGAAGGAGCGGGAGGCCTTGGCCGAGGCGGATGTGCGGACCTCGGTGAAGACGGTCCGGGAGATCTGCCCGACGATGTAGTTGTTGGCGTCGTTGGTCTCCACCTTCAGCGCGCTGGTCTCCGGCTGGTCACCGGAGCTGGAGGCGATCCGCTCGCTGAAGTCCTTCGGCATCGTCAGCGACAGGTAGTACGTCCCGTCCTCGACGCCGCGCCGCGCCTGCTCGGCGCTGACCTCGTGCCACTGGAAGACCTCGCTCTCGTGCAGGCCCTCGGTGATGTCGTCCCCGGCCCGCAGCTTCTCCTTGCCGATCTCCGCGCCCCGGTCGTCGTTGACGAGGGCGACGGGGATCTGGTCGAGGCGGCCGTAGGGGTCCCAGAACGACCAGAGGTAGAGCGCGCCGTAGAGCAGCGGCAGCAGCAGGAGGGCCACCAGGGCGGCGGCGGGCAGGCGGCCCCTGCCGAAGCGCTTCAGCTCAAGCGCGGCCAGTTTCGGCGAGCGCATCCGCCGTCTCCTTCTTCTCGGTCTTCTCGGTCGTGGCGGCCGCCGTGGCGTCCGGCCCGTGGGGGGCGGTACGGGCGTCGGTGGCCCGGTCGGTGCCGACGACCGCGAGCGGGACGCCGCCGGGCAGTTCCGCGGGGGCCTCGCCGCAGACCGCCAGGACGGTCACCCCGTCGGCGGCCACGCTCGCGAGCAGCGCCCACGCCTCCTCGCGGAGCGGTGCCGCCAGCTTCAGGTCGACGTCGTCCACGGCGAGCAGCCGGGGCCCGCCGATCAGCGCCAGCGCCACACAGAGCCGCAACCGCTCCAGCCGCTCCAGGTCGCGGACGGCCGTACGCGGCCCCTTCGGCAGCGTCGCCAGGTCCAGCCCGGTGGCGGTCAGCGCCGCGTCGTGGACCCGGCGGGCGGCGGCCCGCCGCTCCCGGGGCGGGCGCAGCGCCGCCTTCAGCGCGGCGAGCGGCGCGGTGCCGTAACGCCGCTGGAGCAGCACCCGCTCGCGCAGGTGCTCACCGACGGTCAGGGAGGGCTCGAGGTCGTCGACGCCGGGTACGTGGGCGAGCGCCGCGGTACGCCGGACCGCCGCGGCCTGCTTGCGCAGCCGCAGCCCGCCGATCCGGGCCTCGCCCTCGGTGAGCTTCATCCGGCCGGCGAGGGCCAGCAGCAGGCAGGTGCGGCCGGTGCCCGAGGCGCCGGTGAGCGCCACGACCGAGCCGGGGGCCGCCTCGAACCGCACGTCCCGGAAGACCCAGCCGCGCGGCCCCTTCAGCCCGATGCCGTCGGCCTCGACGGCGGCGCCCTCGGGGGACTCCGCAGGCGCGAAGCCCGCGGCGGCGTCCTTCTCCGAGGGCGCCTGAGGGGCGTCCGCCGACGCGTCCGGCGTGTCCGGCGCGGAGGAGGCCTCGGAGCCGGCGGGCGGGGAGGCGGGGCTTCTGCTGGTGGCGGGTTCCGGGCGGCGCTGGGGCTCCGGTTCCGGCTGGTGGCGGGTCACGGCCCGTCCCTCCTCCGTGCTTTTGAACTGACCGGTCAGTTCAAAAGTTATGCCGGGCCCGTGCCGCGCCGCAATCCACCCCCTCCTCTCCGGGGACCCCCGGCAGAGGCCGACCGGGGGCGGCCCGGCGGAAGTGTCCCCTCTGGAGATGATTTGCCCGTGGCGTACCTCACGGTCGCCGGGCCCCGCCTCCCCGGCGGCGGAGCCCCGGTTCCGCGCTGCCCGCCGTACCGCGCGCGGGAGGGCCCGCCGCCCCCGCTGACCGGCCGCGCGACGGCTCCGGCGCCCCGGGCCGGGCGGTGCCGCGGAGGCAATAGGGTGGGAGCCCACTGCACCCGATAGACGCCCGCCGCCCCGAGCGGCGGTGCCGCGCCGAGGAGTCAACTGCCGTGTCGGACCCGATGCGCCCCCGCGCTTCTCTCCGTACCGCCGTGGTCTGGGAGGTCCTGAGGGACGCCCTCGACCGCCAGGTGAAGACCACGGGGAGGCGCTCGCTGGACGTTCTCGACTCCGGCGGCGGCAGCGGCAACTTCGCCGTACCGGTGGCCCGGCTCGGCCACCGGGTGACCGTCGTCGACCCCAGCCCCAACGCCCTCTTCGCCTTGGAGCGCCGGGCCGCCGAGGCCGGCGTCGCCGACCTGGTCACCGGCGTGCAGGGCGACGCCCTCGGCCTCTTCGACGTGGTCGACCGGGGCGCCTACGACGCGGTCCTGCTGCACGGCGTGCTGGAGCACATGGACGACCCGGCCGAAGGCGTCGCCAGCGTCGCCGCCGCGCTGCGCCCCTCCGGGACCCTCAGCCTGCTCGCCGCCGGGCTCGGCGGCGCTGTCCTGGCCCGCGCCCTGGCCGGGCACTTCACTGAGGCCCGCACCGCGCTCGCCGACCCGGCGGGCCGCTGGGGCGAGGCCGACCCGGTGCCGCACCGCTTCACCCCCGACCAGCTCACCGCCCTGGTGGAGGCGGCCGGAGTGCGGGTCGGCGCGGTCCACGGCGTCCGGGTCTTCGCCGACCTGGTGCCCGGCGTCCTGGTCGACACCGAGCCCGGCGCGCTCGACGCCCTGCTCAAGCTGGAGGCCGCCGCCGCCGAGGAGCCCGCCTTCCACGCCGTCGCCACCCAGCTCCACGTCCTCGGCGAGAAGACCGCCACCCAGGAGGACTAGGCCCTGTCCGGCGGATCTTCGTGGGCCTGCGACGCCTGGCACGCACTCTCGCCGTACGCCCGAATCACCCGAGTACGTCCAGTACGAGGGA
>NZ_JBHXJE010000084.1:0-10300 GCF_042723275.1 Streptomyces sp. NPDC058373
CCCGGTTTCTACCCGGCGCTGCCCCCCCCCCCACCCCGGCCCCCCTGCGGGCCCGCCCGGGGGGGGGGGGCCCCCGCCCCCGGCGGCCGCCCCCACCACCCGTCCACCGGCCCGTCCGTCATCCGAGACCCCGTCCTCGCCTTCTTGACCCGCCCCCGGCCTGCTGCTTTGATCGATGGCATGCTCACGCGACTGGACCTCACGCAGCGACGCCACGTCGACCTTGCGCGTGTCTCCAGCTCCGCCTGTCGCCCCCGAGGCTGACGCCACCCCTCGCCGCCGCCCGGCCCCACCTGGACCGCGCGCCCGCCAGGAGCCCGCCTCGCCCTCCCGCCGAGGGAGCCCCCGCATGCCCGCGTGACGCCGCGGACGCGGTCATCCGCGCATGCCCGGGAGGTGGCGTCCCGGTGTGCGTCCGCGTTCCGGGCCCCGCGCGGCCGACCGCCTCCCCGCCGTCCGAAGGGCCCCTCCATGGCTACCGTCCTGTCCATCTCCGGCAGTCCCTCCGCCACCTCCCGCACCGCCCGCCTCGCCCGCCACCTCGACGCCCGCCTCACCGCCGCCGGTCACCAGGTCATACCGCTGGACGTGCGCACCCTGCCCGCCGAGCCGCTGCTCGGCGCCGACTTCGGCCACCCCGCCATCGTCGAGGCCACCGCCCAACTCGCCGCCGCGGACGGCGTCATCGTCGCCACCCCTGTCTACAAGGCGGCGTACTCCGGGCTCCTCAAGTCCCTCCTCGACCTCTTCCCGCAGTACGGGCTGAGCGGCAAGACGGTGCTGCCGCTCGCCACCGGCGGCAGCACCGCGCACGTCCTCGCCCTCGACTACGCGCTGCGCCCCGTCCTCAGCTCCATGGGTGCCGACCACATCCTGCCCGGCTGGTTCACCCTCGACCGCGACATCACCGTCGCCGCCGACGGGTCCGTCACGGTCGCCCCCGGTTCCGCCGAGGCGCTCGGCCGGGTCCTCGACCAGTTCGCGGCCACCCTGCCGCGCACCCCCCTGTACGCCGCCGCGAGCTGACGCCCGCTCCGCTCCGAAGCCCCGCCCGCCGCCCGTCCGGCCGTACACCCGCCCCACCGCACCGATCGGAGCCCGACCCGTGCCCCTGACCTTCCACTGGTTCCTGCCGACCAACGGCGACAGCCGCCACGTCGTCGGCGGCGGCCACGGCACACCCGTCAACGAGGCGGGCGGCGACCGTCCGCCGACGATCGCCTACCTCTCCCAGATCGCCCGGGCCGCCGAGAACCTCGGCTTCGAAGGGGCGCTCACCCCCACCGGCGCCTGGTGCGAGGACGCCTGGCTCACCACCGCCATGGTCAGCCGGCAGACCGAGCGCCTGAAGTTCCTCGTCGCCTTCCGGCCCGGCTTCGTCTCACCGACCCTCGCCGCGCAGATGGCCTCCACCTTCCAGCGCCGCAGCGGCGGGCGCCTGCTGCTCAACGTCGTCACCGGCGGCGAGAGCCAGGAGCAGCGCGCCTACGGCGACTTCCTCGACAAGGACGCCCGCTACGCCCGTACCGGCGAGTTCCTCGACATCGTCCGCAGCCTCTGGCACGGCGAAACCGTCGACCACCACGGCAGCCACCTGCGCGTCGAGCAGGCCCGCCTCACCCAGCTCCCGGACCCGGTCCCGCAGGTCTACTTCGGCGGCTCCTCGCCGGTCGCCGGGGAGATCGCCGCGCGCCACAGCGACGTCTACCTCACCTGGGGCGAGCCGCCCGCCCAGGTCGCCGAGAAGATCGCCCGGATCCGCGGGCTCGCCGAGAAGGAGAACCGCACCGTCCGCTTCGGCATCCGGCTGCACGTCATCGCCCGCGACACCTCCGAGCAGGCGTGGGCCGAAGCCGCCCGGCTGCTCTCCGGCTTCGACCAGGAGACCGTACGCTCCGTGCAGGCCGGGCTCGCCCGCAGCGAGTCGGAGGGACAGCGGCGCATGCTCGCCCTGCACGGCGGCGGCCGCGACGGGCTGGAGATCCACCCCAACCTGTGGGCGGGCATCGGCCTGGTACGCGGCGGCGCCGGGACGGCGCTGGTCGGCAGCCACCAGGAGATCGCCGAACGGATCGAGGAGTACCACCGCCTCGGCATCGACGAGTTCATCCTCTCCGGCTACCCGCACCTGGAGGAGGCCTACTGGTTCGGCGAGGGCGTCCTGCCGCTGCTCGCTGCCCGGGGGCTGTGGGCCCGCCCCGGCTCCCTGCCCGCCGCCGCGCCCGTCCAGGCCCCCTTCGCCGCCGCGAGCTGACCGGCGCCCTCTGCCGTCCACCCGCCCCGGCCCGCGCCGACCGCCCGAGCCGGGGCGGAGTGGACGTACCCCGTACCCGCGCTGGCATGATGCGGGCCATGAACGATCGCATCATCGCCGCCTGTGACGGAGCCTCCAAGGGAAACCCCGGCAAGGCAGCCTGGGGCTGGGTCGCCGCCGACGCCCACGGCAGCCCGGAGCGCTGGGCCGCCGGGCCGCTCGGTACCGCGACCAACAACGTCGCCGAGCTGACCGCCCTGGAACAGCTCCTGAAGGCCACCGACCCGTCCGTCCCCCTGGAGGTGCGGATGGACTCGCAGTACGCGATGAAGGCCGTCACCACCTGGCTGCCCGGCTGGAAGCGGAACGGCTGGCGGACCAGCGCGGGCAAGCCCGTCGCCAACCAGGAACTGGTCGTCGCCATCGACACCCTGCTGGCAGGGCGCGACGTCACCTTCGTCCACGTCGCCGCGCACCAGGTCGGCGGCGACGCGCTCAACGCCCTTGCCGACCAGGCCGCCACCGACGTCGCCGCCTCCCAGGAGGCGGCGAGCAGCGACCTCGGCTCGCCCTGGCCGCAGCCCGACCCCTCCCGCGCGGCCGCCCCGAAGGCCAAGTCCAAGGGCGGCGCCCGCTCCGGCGCCTCCGCCCGCAAGACCGGAAGCGCGGGCGGAGGCGCCGGACGCGCCATCACCGCCAAGTTCCCCGGCCGCTGCGCCTGCGGCCGCCCCTACGCGGCGGGGGAGAAGATCAC
This sequence comes from Streptomyces sp. NPDC058373, assembly GCF_042723275.1. Classification (NCBI taxonomy): domain Bacteria; kingdom Bacillati; phylum Actinomycetota; class Actinomycetes; order Kitasatosporales; family Streptomycetaceae; genus Streptomyces; species Streptomyces sp. NPDC058373. The sequence goes on from NZ_JBHXJE010000084.1 coordinate 3,009, forward strand.
CAAGAACGGCAGCAGCTGGGGCCATCCCGAGTGCCGTGAGGCGGTCACCGCGGGCTGACCCCGCCCGGCGGCTCCCCGGCCGCCGCCTCCACACCGTCCAGCAGCAGCGCGAGCCCGGCCGCGTGGGTGGCGTCCATCCGCTCCTCCCACGACGCCGGCGCCTCGCCGTCCCCGGTGGCCGCCGCGTCCTCGGCCGACAGTCGCACCGACAGCGGGAAACGCTCCGCGAAGTCCGGCGCCACCTCGCCGAGCCGCGCCGAGCGCTCCGCCCACCACTCGGTGTCCGGCACCCCGGTCGCCGCCGCGGCGAGCCGCGCCTCCGCCCGCGTCCGCGCCCCGCCCCGGACGAGGTCGAAGAGGGAACTCGCCGCCGCGCGCAGCGTCCCCGCGGGCAGGCCCGTCGCGAAGAGGACGCCCGCCAGCGCCTCCATGACCCGCTGCTCGCAGGGGCCGAGCACCGGTCGGGCGTAGGAGACCTGGAGCAGCCACGGGTGGCGCAGGTACAGCGCGCGCAGGTCGGAGGCCCAGGCCGTCGCGGCGGCCCGCCAGCCGTCGTCGAGCGGGTAGGCGGCGGGCAGCTCCGCATGCGCCCGGTCGTACATCAGGTCGACCAGCTCCGCCTTGCCCGGCACATAGGTGTACAGCGCCATCGACGAGCGGCCCAGCCGGTCGGCGACCGCCCGCATGGAGAGGGCCGCCACCCCGCCCTCGTCCGCCACCTCGACGGCCGCCGCGACCACCGCGTCGACGCTCAACGCCGGTTTCGGCCCCGGACTCGGCCGCCCGCCCCCGGCGTCGACGGCACCCCACAGCAGCTTCAGCGAGCGTGCAGCATCTCCCTGACCGGCGATGATGCTCAACACTTCCTCCTTCTCCCACCACGCGGCTCCGGACGCCGCACGACTTCTTACGCCGTACGGTATCGTCCGCCACGTAATAGCTTACGGCGTACGGAATCATGTGGTGCCCGGTGCGGCACCCGACCAGGGGAGGCCCCCATGCCCACCGCGACCCTGCACGACGGCACCCGTCTCGCATACGAGACCCACGGGAGCGGACCGGCCGTCCTGCTCCCCGTCGACCCGGTGCCGACCGAGGGCGCACGCGCCGAGGAGCTGCGCCGGTGGGGGATGGACCCGGCGCTGGGGCGCACCCTGGTCGAGGGCCTCGGCGACGCCTTCCAGATGATCGCCTTCGACTACGAGGGTCACCGCATGCGCCACCCCGCCGCGGCCCTCACCCCCGACCACCTCGCGGCCGACCTGCTGGCGGTCGCCGACGCCGCGGGCGCCGACCGGTTCGCCTACTACGGCTACTCATGGCTGGCGCTCGCCGGTCTCCAGCTCGCGCTGCGCACCGACCGCCTCGCCGCCCTCGCCATGGGCGGCTTCCCGCCGCTCGGCGGTCCGTACGCGCAGATGCTGCGGGTCACCGCGGCCGCCCACGACATGGCGCGGCGGCCGAAGGCGCCCACGGCCGAGCCGGAGCCGGCCGGCGGGTCCGGCGTGGAGGGGGAGCACGACTGGTCGAGCGTGGAGATCGGGGCGGACGGTGCGCAGACCGGCCAGTTCCTGGCCCTCTACCAGGCCCTCGACGGTTTCGACGAGGAGGCGGCGCAGAGCCGGGTCGGCTGCCCCCGGCTGTGCTTCGCCGGATCGGCGGACGTGATCCCCTACGGACCCGAGTGGGGCGGCGTGACCGTGGACATGGCCGGGCCGCTGACGCACGGCCGGACCCGGCTGGAGGCGGCGGGCTGGCAGGTCACGGTGCTCGACGGGCTCGACCACACCGGCGCCGTGCAGCCCGGCGCGGTCCTGCCCGTCCTGCGCCCCTGGCTCGCCGAGGTGTACGGCGGCTGAGGCCTCCGTGCCCGGCGCCGGTGCTCACCGCTCCAGCTCCTTGTGGGCGGTCTCCGGCAGCCGCAGGTAGACCACGGACGAGATCAGGCACAGCACACTCACGTACCAGGGGAACAGCCCCGGGTGCCCGAGATCCTTGAAAAGCGTCCCCATGTACGGCGCCGTGCCGCCGAAGAGCGCGACCGTCAGCGAGTAGGGGAAACCGATCCCGGCCGCCCGCACCCGCGCCGGGAACACCTCGGCGTTGACCGCGGCCGAGACCGAGGTGAACCCGGTCAGCAGCACCATGCCCGCCAGCTGCACCAGCAGCAGCGACAGCAACGACCCGGTCAGTGCCCGCAGCAGCGCCACCGAGAGCAGGGCGAAGCCGACCCCGAAGAAGAGCAGCAGCGGCTTGCGCCCGTACCGGTCCGAGAGCATCCCGCCCACCGGCTGGAGCAGCGCGAAGACCGCCAGCGAGACGGTGCCGACCAGCAGGGCGTCGGCCTTGTCCATGCCGACGTTCAGCTCGGCGTACGTCGGCAGGTAGGAGGTCCAGGTGTAGTAGGCCAGCGTGCCGCCGGCGGTGATGCCGCAGATCAGCAGGGACTGGCGCGGATGGTGGCGCAGGGCGTCGAAGAGGCGGGGCTTGGGCGCGCGCTGCTGCTCCTCGCTGCGCGTCTCGTGCGCGCCGCGCCGGATCCAGAAGCCGACCAGGCTCAGCACCGCGCCGAGGACGAAGGGGACGCGCCAGCCCCAGCCGTCCATCTGCCCCGGCGAGAGCGAGGAGACGAGCAGCGCGGCCACGCCGGAGGCGGCCAGCTGGCCGACGGTGGTCGACACGTACTGGAAGCTGGAGAAGAGGCCGCGCCTGCCGGGCCCGGCCGACTCCACGAGGAAGGTGGTCGAGGCGGCGAACTCGCCGCCGACGGAGAGGCCTTGGAGGAGGCGGGCGATCACCAGCACCACCGGCGCCAGCAGGCCCGCCGAGGCGTAGGTGGGGGTGAGGCCGACCAGCAGGCTGCTGCCGCCCATCAGCAGGATCGTCACCGTCAGCGCCGCGCGGCGGCCGCGCCGGTCGGCGACGGCGCCCATCAGCAGCCCGCCGACCGGCCGCATGAAGAAGCCGACCGCGAAGACGGCGAAGGTGGAGAGCAGCGGGACCAGGGAGTCGTCGGCGTCCCGCGGGAAGACCTGGTCGGCGATGTAGGTCGCGAGGAAGGTGTAGGCGTACCAGTCGTACCACTCGACAGCGTTGCCGACGGAGGCGGCGAGGAGCTGGCGGGCGGGGCGTCGGGGAGGGGTCGTGACCGTGACGGCATCTGTCATGGTCCTGACCTTTCCCCCGCATACCCCCTGCTCACGCGCGGTTCGACGGAGTCGACACACTCCCGTCACGCGAGGCCGCCTTCCGTCGCCAGTCTGCCCCGCCGTTTGGTGCGGCCGGTGATCGAACGCAAAATCACGGGCGCTGAGTCAGCAAAAAGTCAGCAAGAGCCCGAGGTCAGTACATTGCCTACCATCCCCAAGCAGCTCGCCCGCGGCATGGGCACCTTCGCCAAGGCGTGCGGTTGCGCCCAGCCCACGCGTTGCCGGCATCCCTACTTCATTCGCTATCGCGACGCGGGCGGCAAACAACGGGAGGAGTCCGGCTTCCGCACCCAGGACGCCGCCAAGGACCGGCTCGTCGAGCTCTACGCGCTGAAGGCCACCACGCCTGCCGCCGCACCACCACCGTCCACGACGGTGACACGACCACCGTCATCCCGCCGAAGGGCGGCACCGCCACCACCACCCTGGTCGACGCACTCGGCCGCGTCGTGGAGAAGCGCGCCTACACCAACGAGGCCCGCACCGCCCACCAGTCCACCACCTACACCTACAACCACCGGGGCAACCTCGCGGCCATGACCGCCCCCGACGGCACCGAGTGGAGCTGGGAGTACGACGCCCGGGGCCGCGAGATCACCGCGGACGACCCCGACAAGGGCACCAGCAGCACCACCTACGACGAAGCCGACCGCCCCGTCACCACCACCGACGCCCGCGGCACCACCCTGACCACCAGCTACGACGCCCTCGGGCGGCCCACCGAGCTGAAGCAGGGCTCCACCACCCGCGCCGCCTGGACGTACGACACCGTCGCCAAGGGTCAGCCCAGCAGCGACACCCGCTACCTCGACGGCGAGCCCTGGACCAACTCGGTCACCGCCTACAACGACCGCTACCAGCCCACCGCCACCAAGACCGTCATCCCCTCCACCGCCAAGAGCGTCGCGGGCACCTACTCCTGGACCCACGGCTACAACCAGTACATCGGCCTTCCGGAGTGGACCCTCAACCCGGCGATCGGCAACGTCCCCCGCGAGCGCGTCACCACCGTCTACACGGCCGGCAACCTCCCCAACGTCCTCACCGCCGGCTCGGTGACCCTCGTCAACAAGACCTCGTACGACTTCTTCGCCCGCCCCGTCCGCGTCGAGCTGGGCAACCTCGGTCAGCGCGTCTACGACACCCGCAGCTACGACGAGCACACCGGCGAACTCACCCGCCGCACCGTCGACGGCGACATCGCCCTGCGCATCCAGGACACCCGCTACGGCTACGACGACGCCGGCAACACCAAGCGCATCTCCTCCACCGAGGGCCAGGACGCCGCCGCCGTCACCGACACCCAGTGCTTCGCCATCGACGCCCTGGGCCGGCTGACCGACGCCTACACCGCCAAGAACGCCGACGACACCTGCGCAAAGGCTCCGACCGCGGCCACCGTGGGCGGCCCCGACTCCTACTGGCACTCCTACAGCTACGACGCCACCGGCAACCGCACCCAGGAGATCCAGCACCCCACCGGCGGCGCCTCCGGCCAGGTCACCCGCGCCTTCGCCACCGACGCCGACGCGGCCGAGCAGCCGCACGCGATCCGCTCGGTGACCACCACGGGCGGGACGGCCGCGGGCACCGAGTCGTTCACCTACGACAAGGCCGGCAACACCACCTCCCGCACCGGCGGCCCCCGCCCCCAGGAGTACACCTGGGACGCGGAAGGCCACCTGGCCACCGTCACCGAGAACGGCAAGAAGACCGAGTACGCCTACGACTCCGCCGGCCAGCGCATCCTCGCCGCCAACGCCGACGGCTCCACCACGGCCTACCTGCCCGGCGGCAACGAGCTGAAGGTCTCCGCCTCCGGCACCGCCACCGCCCAGCGCCGCTCCACCGATTGCGGGACTTCTGCCGAGGCGCAGGCCCGCGGCCCGGCGGCCGCGATCCCGTAGCCCTCCCTCCCTGTCGGACCCGGCGACCTGTGACTCGGGCACGTCACCCAGCGAGCCCTTGTGGCCAGGGTGATCTGTTCGCGGCGGCCGCCGCCCTGGGCTCGTGGAGCCCGCTGGGTGGCGGACCGCACAGCCCGGTGCTTCTCGTTTCGTCGTACGACAGGTTACGGCGCGTCCACCAGGATGCGGCCGTCGGCCGGGGTGGGGGACGCGAGGCCGCCGGCATAGGCGGATTGGACGCGGGAGCGCTCGGCCGCGTTCGGCACCGCGTTCGTGCAGTTGGTTCCGGCGCTGGAACCCGACATCAGCTGGGAGCAGGGGCCGGGCTTGGTGTCCGGCAGGCCCAGGCTGTGGCCGAGTTCATGGGCGGCGATGCGCGTCTTGTCGTGACCCTCGGTGACCGCCTGGCTGCCCAGTTCCACTCTGGCCTGGCCGCCGGGGCGGACCGGGCCGAGTGTGGCCTGCGGCCAGCCGCTGGTGGCGACGATCTGTATCTCGGCGCGGGTACCGGGTGCGGCCTCGACGAGCTTGACGTTGTCGACGTTCGCGTTCCAGGAGGCGACCCCCGCGGAGATTGCCGCCTCCCAGCCGACGGCGCGGCTGTCGTCGTAGCGGAGCGTCACCGCGGCTGCCGTGCTCTCCGCCGCCGTGTCCGGTGCGGGAACGGCGTGTGCCGCGGTGGCCGTGGCCAGGGTGATCGCCGCGGCGACACCAGCCGCCTTTAACCATCTGGAAGCGAGCATTGCTGTCCCTTCATTCATGGGAGGCTCGGCACGGAGCCGAGCGAGTGGGAGGGCCGTCGGTTCGCGGCGGCCCGAAGGGCCTCGATGGCCGTTTGCACTCCTCCCGGGCCACAGAACCTGTGCCGCGATCGCGCCTTGGTCATGCTCCTGTCATCGGATTAGGCCGGAAACACACCCTGCCCGGTGGCAGCGCGACGTCATCGGTGTCGAGGCCTCTCCGTACCCTGGGGGCATGCGCATGCGACCCACTCTGAGCTGGACTCCCACCGAGGAGCCGCCGCCGGGCACCACGGACCTGGAGCCGGTCGCCGAGGCCTTGGGCGCGGGCGGGGTGCTGGTCCTGAGCGGAGCGGGCATCTCCACGGAGTCGGGCATCCCCGACTACCGGGGTGAGGGCGGGAGCCTGAGCCGGCACACCCCGATGACCTACCAGGAGTTCACCGCCGACGCCGGCGCTCGGCGCCGGTACTGGGCGCGCAGCCATCTCGGCTGGCGCACCTTCGGCCGGGCCCGGCCCAACGCCGGGCACCGGGCCGTGGCCGCTTTCGCGCGGCACGGTCTGGTCTCGGGTGTGATCACCCAGAACGTCGACGGCCTGCACCAGGCCGCGGGCAGTGAGGGCGTCGTGGACCTCCACGGGCGCCTGGACCGGGTCGTCTGCCTCACCTGCGGAGCCTTCAGCCCGCGCCGCGAGCTGGCGCGCCGCCTGGAGGAGGCCAACGAGGGGTTCGCGCCGGTGGCCGCCGCGATCAATCCGGACGGGGACGCCGATCTCACGGACGAGCAGGTCGGGGACTTCCGTGTGGTGCCCTGCGCCGTCTGCGGCGGCATTCTCAAACCGGATGTGGTGTTCTTCGGCGAGGCGGTGCCCCCGCAGCGGGCCGAGCACTGCCGCGCGCTGGTCCGGGAGGCGAGCGCGCTGCTGGTCCTGGGCTCCTCGCTGACGGTGATGTCCGGTCTCCGGTTCGTCCGCCAGGCCGCCCAGGCCGGGCAGCCGGTGCTGATCGTCAACCGGGACCCGACCCGGGGCGACCGGCACGCCCTCACCCGCGTCGCCCTGCCGCTGGGGGACGCCCTCACCGCCGTGGCCGACCGACTGGGCGTTCCCCTGGACGACGCGGAGGCTGCGGGGCCGGGGCTACCGAGTGAACCTGGGCCTTGACGCTAACGCGGGCATTTCGTCAGGGCCGGGCTCGGCCTTAATCGGGTCCAGGATGCTGAGCGCAGGGACCCTGGAGGACGGCCTGCCAGTAAAGGGTTCGAAAAGTTCAGATTGGGTCGGCTGGTTCAGATGGGGGCGGCTTGGGTCGGGCACGGGCTGGGGTGTAAGCGACTAGATGTATTGACCCGCAGCGTTGTTGACGCGGCTGATGGGTGGGTGCCCGTCGAGTGCGGTGTGGCAGCGGTGGTGGTTGTAGGTGTGGAGGAAGTCT
>NZ_JBHXJE010000085.1:0-2333 GCF_042723275.1 Streptomyces sp. NPDC058373
CTTTGGGGGTGTTGTTGGGTGGTCTTTTTTTTGTTCCGCGCCGCGCCGGGGGGGGGGGGGGGGGGGGGGGGGGGGGGCGGGGGGGGGGGCGGCCGCCCCCCCCCCCCCCCCCCCGCGCCGGTGGGGGCATGAGCCCCGAAGGGGCTACTCGCCGCCCTTCTGCACGAATCCGCGGACGAAGTCCTCGGCGTTCTCCTCCAGGACGTCGTCGATCTCGTCGAGGACGGAGTCCACGTCGTCGCTCAGCGCCTCCTGGCGTTCCTTGAGCTCCTCCGAGACCTGTGCGTCCTCGGTCTGCTCCTCGGTCGATTCCGTCGGACGATTCGCCTTCTGCTGTCCGCCGTCGCTGTCCTTGGCCGCCATCCGTACCTCACCCCGCTCGGTTCGATGTACTCGATGTACTTGATCAGACCCTACAAGTCGGGCCCTGATCCGGCGCGTCCTTGCGGGCGGCCGGCCCGGGGCCCGCGGGCCGCCAGGTGGATCATTCCCGGTCAGGGACCGTTTCAGCCTCCCGAGAGGGCCTGAACCAGTTCCTGTGCGGTACGGCACCGGTCCAGGAGCTGCCCGACGTGCTCGCGGGTGCCGCGCAGCGGCTCCAGGGTGGGCACCCGCTGGAGCGAGTCGCGTCCCGGCAGGTCGAAGATGACCGAGTCCCAGGAGGCCGCCGCCACGTCGTCGGCGTACTGCTCCAGGCAGCGGCCGCGGAAGTAGGCCCGGGTGTCCTCCGGGGGCCTGATCTGCGCCTGGGTGACGTCGGCCTCGTCCAGCAGGCGCCGCATCCGCCCGCGGGCGATCAGGCGGTTGTACAGCCCCTTGTCGGGGCGCACGTCCGCGTACTGGAGGTCGACCAGGTGGAGCCGGGGCGCGTCCCAGCCGAGCTGGTCGCGGCGCCGGTACCCCTCCATCAGCTGGCGCTTCGCCACCCAGTCGAGCTGGTCGGAGAGGCTCATCGGGTCGCTCTCCAGCTTGCCGAGCACGTCCTCCCAGCGGGCCAGCACGTCGCGGGTCTGCTCGTCGGCGTCGGCGCCGTACCGCTCCTCGACGTACTTGCGGGCCAGCTCGAAGTACTCCATCTGGAGCTGGACGGCGGTGAGGGTGCGTCCGCTGCGCAGGGTGATGAGCTGCTTCAGGCCGGGGTCGTGCGAGACCTTGTGCAGGGTGCGGACCGGCTGGTCGACGGCGAGGTCCACGGCGATGAAGCCGTCCTCGATCATCGACAGGACCAGGGCGGTGGTGCCGAGCTTGAGGTAGGTGGAGATCTCCGAGAGGTTGGCGTCGCCGATGATCACATGGAGGCGGCGCCAGCGCTCGGCGTCGGCGTGCGGCTCGTCCCGGGTGTTGATGATGGGCCGCTTGAGTGTCGTCTCCAGGCCGACCTCGACCTCGAAGTAGTCGGCGCGCTGGCTGAGCTGGAAGCCGTGGTCGGAGCCGTCCTGGCCGAGGCCGACCCGTCCGGCGCCGGTGATGACCTGACGGGAGACGAAGAAGGGCGTCAGGTGGCGCACGATGTCCGCGAAGGGGGTCTCGCGCTTCATCAGGTAGTTCTCGTGCGTGCCGTACGAGGCGCCCTTGTTGTCGGTGTTGTTCTTGTACAGGTGGATCGGCTGGGCGCCCGGCAGGCCGGCGGCGCGTTCGGCGGCCTCCGCCATGATGCGCTCCCCCGCCTTGTCCCACAGGACGGCGTCGCGCGGGTTGGTGAGCTCGGGCGAGCTGTACTCGGGGTGCGCGTGGTCGACGTAGAGCCGTGCGCCGTTGGTGAGGATGACGTTGGCCAGGCCGATGTCCTCGTCGGTGAGCTGGCTGGCGTCGGCGTTGTCCCGGGCGAGGTCGAAGCCTCGCGCGTCGCGCAGCGGGTTCTCCTCCTCGAAGTCCCAGCGGGCGCGGCGCGCCCGGTGCATCGCCGCCGCGTAGGCGTTGACGATCTGGGACGAGGTGAGCATGGCATTGGCGTTGGGATGGCCGGGAACGGAGATCCCGTACTCCGTCTCGATGCCCATTACTCGCCGTACGGTCATGCGGCCCTCCTTGCCCTGCGGCGCCCCCGGGCGGGGGCGGCGCTCAAGTTCCGCGGGTGCTCGCGGGTACGCGTGCGGTGCCGTCCCCGCGCCGCGCGACCTCGGTGGTACCGACGAGCCTAGAACGCCTTTGCGCTGGTGGGGAGTGATTGCGGGGTTTGCTCGGGGTGTGCCGCGGTGGCGGCGGGGAAAGCAGGCGGCTGCGGACGCCCGAGAGGGGCGGCGCCGGCCGCCCCGGCGGGGTAAAAGGGGTGTCGTTTAAAAAAAAATAGCATCCCCCCAAATAGCCTGTGTATATAGAGGTGGTGGGCCGAT
>NZ_JBHXJE010000085.1:2343-9795 GCF_042723275.1 Streptomyces sp. NPDC058373
CGCCCGAGAGGGCGTCCGCAGCCGGCCCGTGCTGCTTACAGGTACTGACCGGTGTTGGCCACCGTGTCGATGGAGCGTCCGGTGTCCGCGCCCTGCTTGCCGGTGACGAGCGTACGGATGTAGACGATCCGCTCACCCTTCTTGCCGGAGATGCGGGCCCAGTCGTCCGGGTTGGTGGTGTTGGGCAGGTCCTCGTTCTCCTTGAACTCGTCCACGCATGCCTGGATGAGGTGGGAGACGCGGAGCCCCTTCTGCTGCTGTTCGAGGAAGGCCTTGATGGCCATCTTCTTGGCGCGGCCGACGATGTTCTCGATCATGGCGCCGGAGTTGAAGTCCTTGAAGTAGAGGACTTCCTTGTCGCCGTTGGCGTACGTGACTTCGAGGAAGCGGTTCTCCTCGGACTCGGCGTACATCTGCTCGACCACGGTCTGGATCATGCCGTGGACGGTGGCGTCGCGGTCGCTGCCGTGCTCAGCGAGGTCGTCGGTGTGCAGCGGCAGACTGGATTTGAGGTACTTGGCGAAGATGTCCTTGGCGGCCTCCGCGTCCGGACGCTCGATCTTGATCTTCACATCGAGTCGGCCGGGGCGCAGGATCGCCGGGTCGATCATGTCCTCGCGGTTGGAGGCGCCGATGACGATGACGTTCTCCAGGCCCTCGACGCCGTCGATCTCGGCGAGGAGCTGGGGGACGATGGTGTTCTCGACATCGGAGCTGACGCCGGAGCCGCGGGTGCGGAAGAGCGATTCCATCTCGTCGAAGAAGACGATGACGGGGGTGCCTTCGCTGGCCTTCTCACGGGCCCGCTGGAAGACCAGGCGGATGTGCCGCTCGGTCTCACCGACGTACTTGTTGAGGAGTTCGGGGCCCTTGATGTTGAGGAAGAAGCTCTTCCCCGCGGGCTGCCCGCTCACCTCCGCCACCTTCTTGGCGAGGGAGTTGGCCACGGCCTTGGCGATGAGCGTCTTGCCGCAGCCGGGCGGGCCGTAGAGCAGGACGCCCTTCGGCGGACGCAGCTCGTGCTCCTTGAAGAGGTCCGGGTAGAGGTACGGGAGTTCGACGGCGTCCTGGATCGTCTCGATCTGGTTGCCCAGACCGCCGATCCGGGTGTAGTCGATGTCCGGGACCTCTTCGAGGACCAGCTCCTCGACCTCGCTCTTGGGGATGACCTCGTACACGTACCCCGAGCGGGGTTCGAGCAGGAGCGCGTCGCCCGGGCGGATGGCGACGCCCAGGAGTGGTTCGGCGAGCCGGACCACGCGCTCCTCGTCGGTGTGGCCGAGGACCAGGGCGCGGTCGCCGTCCTCAAGGATCTCCTTGAGGGTGACGATCTCGCCGACGCGCTCGAAGGTCATGGCCTCGACCACGTTGAGCGCTTCGTTGAGCATGACTTCCTGGCCGCGCCGCAACTCTTCGAGTTCCACGCCGGGGCTGACGTTGACCCGGAGTTTGCGGCCGCCGGTGAAGATGTCGGCGGTGCCGTCCTCATTCGCCGTGAGGAAGACACCGAAGCCGGCCGGCGGCTGTGCGAGCCGGTCGACTTCTTCCTTGAGGGCCACGATCTGGTCGCGGGCCTCGCGGAGGGTGTCGGCGAGCCGCTCGTTCTGTGCGGACACGCCGGCCAAATTGGTCTGCAGCTCGACGATCCGCTCTTCGAGAATCCTCGTATGGCGCGGAGAGTCGGCGAGCTTGCGGCGCAGGACGGCGATTTCCTGCTCAAGATAGGCAATCTGCCCGGCCGGGTCGTCGGACCCGCGTCCCGGGCGGATGCCGCGGTTGGTGTCGTCGTCGTGGGCTGCCACGGTCCTCACCTCCTCCAAGGGGAGCTGGACGCTTCCAGACCCTACCTGGGCGGGTGTCGGTTGAAACCCCTAGATCACAAAGACTCCGGGGTGTGTCCGATCTTCACCCTTGCGCTCTCCCTCACGTCAAGGCCATACCCACCCTCGGGGCCGGGAAAGCCGCCGGTTGTATCGTCGGGGTGTTCAACACCCGTCGGCGTCACCCCGACCCGTCCCGACCGGGACCGGTCCGGCGCCGGGAAACGGCAGGAGAGATGACGGTGCAGGAGGAGACCGGGCCCGGCGGCGGCGAGGCGCTGGAGGTCTGGATCGACCAGGATCTTTGTACCGGTGACGGCATCTGTGTGCAGTACGCGCCCGAGGTGTTCGAACTGGACATCGACGGCCTGGCGTACGTGAAGGGCGGCGACGACGAACTGCTCCAGCAGCCGGGGGCGACCACTCCGGTGCCGCTGCCGCTGCTGCGCGACGTGGCCGACTCCGCGAAGGAGTGCCCGGGCGACTGCATCCACGTCCGTCGGGTGGCCGACCGGGTGGAGGTCTACGGACCTGAGGCGTCGTAGCCGACCGGCCCCGTACAGAACGGGCCCGCCTCCACCGGCCGGTGGAGGCGGGCCCGTCGTGCGTGAGGGGGCTCAGGCCCCGGCGGCGGACCTCGCGGGGTCGGAGCGGAGGAACGCCTTGCCGCTCCAGCGCCAGGTCACGTCCTCCTCGGTGTCGGGGCAGCAGCGGGGTATGTCGATCGAGGAGTAGCCGAGCAGGGTGGCGCGGACCGCGCCGTCGCGGACGGCGAACGCCCCTATGCTGCGCTGTTCGAGCGGGTCGAGGAGGGTGGCGACCACGCGGGGCGGCGCCTCGGGGTCATGGCCCGCGGTCAGCACGTACACGGCGCGCGGCGGCGTCCCCGACCCGGCGTCGCAGTGCACGACCGCGACGGTCTCGGGGGTGCGGTCGCCGTCGAGGTCACCCTCGGCCTCGTCCTGGACCACCGCGTCGGCGGGGCCGCAGTCGAGGGGGAATTCGGCGCCCTCGGTGCCCGGGGCGGCCGGCGGCGGCGCGGGGCGCGACTCCTCGACGGGCCCGGGGGCGGCGGGCGCGGCCTGGGCAGCGGGCTGCGCGGTGGCCGGGTCCGGCTGGAGGAGGCCCGAGAGGGCGACGACGGCGGAGACGGCGGCGGCCGTGGCGACCCAGTGGAGGGGCCGGGCGCGCGTGTGGGCCAGTTCCGGGACGGCGGGGTGCTGCACTAGGAGGGTCTCCCGTGAGGGCTGTGCCGGTGGGGTTGTCGGCATGGTGCCACACGTCACACCGCATGGGAACGGCGGGGTGACCACGGGTACGGCGGGGCCGTACGGGTGACGCCGCGTCGGCCGGGCGGGCGGGGCCGTACGGGTGGCCCCCGCTCGCCCGCCGCGGGGGCGCTGAGCGGCCGCCGCGGACGACGCCGCCGCCCGGCACGCGGGTGCGTACCGGGCGGCGGCGTACGGGGCGGGTGCGGCGGGTCAGCGCGCGGTGGGGGTGCCTCCGTCGGCGTTGGGGCCGGAGTAGTCCTCGCCGTAGGCGCCCTTGGCGGGGCGGCGCCTGCGCATCGGGGGCTCGACCCCGTCGGCGAGACGGCGGGCGGTGAGGAGGAAGCCGGTGTGGCCGATCATCCGGTGGTCCGGGCGGACGGCGAGGCCCTCGATGTGCCAGTTGCGGATCATCGACTCCCAGGCGGTCGGCTCGTTGAAGCAGCCGATCTCCCGGATGGACTCCACGGTGCGGGCCAGCTGGGTCGTGGTCGCCACGTAGCAGCAGAGGATGCCGCCGGGGACCAGGGCCTTGGAGACGGCCTCCAGGCACTCCCAGGGGGCGAGCATGTCGAGGATGACCCGGTCGACGTCGGTGTCGGAGAGGTTGTCCTGAAGGTCGCCCACGGTGAGCTGCCAGGCGGGGTGCGGCCCGCCGAAGTACCGCTCGACGTTCTGCCGGGCGATGTCGGCGAAGTCGGCGCGGCGCTCGTAGCTGTGGAGCATGCCCTGGTCGCCGATGGCGCGCAGCAGGAAACTGCTGAGGGAGCCGGAGCCGACACCGGCCTCCACGACGCGGGCGCCGGAGAAGATGTCGGCGAAGGCGAGGATCTGGCCCGCGTCCTTCGGGTAGACCACGGCGGCGCCGCGGGGCATGGACAGGACGTAGTCGGGGAGCAGGGGTCGCAGAGCGAGGTAGGCGACGTTTCCGGTGGTGCGGACAACGCTGCCCTCGGGAGCACCGATCAGCTCGTCGTGGGGGAAGGAACCCTTGTGGGTGTGGAAGTTCTTCCCTGCTTCGAGCGTGAAGGTGTAGTGGCGTCCCTTGGGGTCGGTGAGCTGGACCTGGTCCCCGACTTCGAAGGGCCCGCGACGGCGGGCGGCACCGGTCGGTTCGGACATGTGACCAGCCTACCGGGCCCGGGGCGGGGCCTTGGACCACGCCCCCGGCGGCTCAGCTGGGCCGGGCCATCGCCTTGACGAAGGCGCGCTCCACGTCGGAGGCGGCTAGGACGCCGTAGATGGCGCCGTCCTCCTCGACCACCAGGTACTCGGTGGCGGGGTGGGCGCGGAGCAGTTCGAGCAGCTCCTCCCCGGCCAGCTCGGCGGGGACCCGCATGCCCTCGGTGATCTCCTGGGCGAGGCCGCTCACCGCGACCCAGGGCCTGCGGTGCTCGGGGACGCCCACGATGGCGGCCTCGCGGACCAGCGAGACGGGATCGCCGTGCGGGTCGACGACGACCAGGGCGCGGGCCCCGGCCTCGTTGGCCCGGCGCAGGGCCTCGGAGAGCGGGGTGGCCTCCTCGACGGGGACGGCGCGCCGGGTCAGGGCGCGGGCCCGCAGGTCGGGCAGGTGCTCGCGGAGGCGGGCTACGCGCAGGCTGTTGCCGGCGCCGGTCCAGATGATGGCGGCGAGGATCGCGGCGAGGAGCGCGTCCATCACCGTGTCCATCCCGTCGGCCTCCTGGCCGGAGCCGCCGAGGGTGCCGGTGTGAGTGAGCAGCGGCAGGCCGACGAGGACGGCGACGGCGAGCGCGCGGCCGACCCAGGCGGCGGCGACGGTGCCGCTCATGGGCTTGCCGGTGAGCTTCCAGACGACGGCGCGCAGCATCCGGCCGCCGTCCAGGGGCAGGCCGGGCAGCAGGTTGAAGACGGCGACCAGGAGGTTGGAGATGGTGAGGCCGGCGATCAGCACGCCGGGCACGGTGCCGGGCTCGACCAGGTCGAGGGCGAGGTAGAAGGCGCCGCCGAGGACGAGGGAGAGCAGCGGGCCGACGAAGGCGAGGAGGAACTCCCGGCCGGGGGTCTCGCTCTCCTTCTCGATCTCCGAGACGCCGCCGAAGAACTGGAGCTGGATGCGGCGCACGGGCAGGTGCTGGCGCAGGGCGACGACGGTGTGGGCCAGTTCGTGGACGAGGACGGAGGCGTAGAAGGCGACGGCGAAGAAGAGCGAGACGAGGTAGCGGGCGCCGCCCAGTTCGGGCAGGACCCGGTCGAGCTGGCCGCCGAAGACCCAGGTGATGAGGGCGGCCACCAGGAACCAGCTGGGGGCGACGTAGATCGGTACGCCGAAGAAGCGGCCCATGAGCAGGCCGCCGCCCGGTTCGCGGGGCCGGGGCGGGGTGGTCCTCTCCGGTGCGGGGGCGCCGGGGCGGCCGTCGCCTTCGGGTCGGCGCTTCTCGCCGCCGCTTTCGTCCACGGTGATCCCTCAGTCCCCTTGTGCGATCCGTCTCCCCCGGTGTCCCCCCTGGACGACGGCCGGATGCTGCCGATCATGCAGGGCGGGAGGGTCTGCCGTCGATGGTAAGCGGAGGCAGGGCGGCGGTGGGCTGCGGCTCTCCTCGCGGGCAGGCGGGGGCCGGCCGGTCCGCGCTGTCCGCCCGGGGCCGTAGGGTCGGGGGTCATGGAGACGAGGACGGACGCGGAGCAGGGAAGCGGAGCGGGCGGGACCGGCGGGGGACCGCCGGTGACCGGCGCGCCGCAGGCCGGGCCCGCGGCGGGCGGGGCGCCGGGGTCGGGGGCGGAGGAGCGGCGGCGGCCGCCGGTGTCGCTGTCGCCCTCGCGCGCCGGCGACTTCATGCAGTGCCCGCTGCTGTACCGCTTCCGGGTGATCGACCGGCTGCCGGAGAAGCCCAGCCCGGCGGCGACCCGCGGCACCCTGGTCCACGCGGTGCTGGAGCGGCTCTTCGACGCCCCGGCCGCCGAGCGGACGGCGCCGCGCGCCAAGGAGCTGCTGCCGGGCGAGTGGGAGCGGCTGCTGACCGGGCGTCCGGAGCTGGCCGGGCTGTTCACCGGCGAAGAAGGTGAAGGGGCTCCCGGCGAGCAGCTGGAGCGGTGGCTCGGCGAGGCCGAGCGGCTGGTCGAGCGGTGGTTCACGCTGGAGGACCCGACGCGGCTGGAGCCGGCCGAGCGGGAGCTGTTCGTGGAGACGGAGCTGGAGTCGGGGCTGCGGCTGCGCGGCATCATCGACCGGGTCGACGTGGCGCCCACCGGCGAGGTGCGCATCGTGGACTACAAGACGGGCAAGGCCCCGCGGCCGCAGTACGCCGAGGGCGCGCTCTTCCAGATGACCTTCTACGCCCTGGTGGTCTGGCGGTTGAAGGGCGTGCTGCCCCGGCGGCTCCAGCTCGTCTACCTGGGCAGCGGCGAGGTGCGCACCTACGACCCGGTGATGGCCGACCTGGAGCGGGTGGAGCGCAAGCTGCTGGCGCTCTGGGAGGCGATCCAGGAGGCGACCCGGACGGGTGACTGGCGTCCGAAGCCCTCGAAGCTGTGCGGCTGGTGCGACCATCAGGCGGTCTGTCCGGAATTCGGGGGGACTCCCCCGCCGTATCCGTTGCAGGCGCACCTGCCCGGGTCTCGGAGTGCCGAGCAGGGCAGAATGGGCCCGTCCTAGCCGAAGAGGAGATGACGTGGCCATTCGCGTCCTGCTGGTGGACGACCAGCCGCTGCTGCGTACGGGTTTCCGGATGATTCTGGAGGCCGAGCAGGATGTCGCGGTCGTCGGGGAGGCCGGTGACGGGCTCCAGGCCATCGACCAGGTCCGGGCGCTCCAGCCCGACGTGGTGCTGATGGACATCCGGATGCCCCGGATGGACGGGGTGGAGGCGACCCGGCAGATCACCGGCCCGGAGCGGGACGGCCCGGCCAAGGTGCTGGTGCTGACCACCTTCGACCTCGACGAGTACGTGGTGGAGGCGTTGCGGGCGGGGGCCAGCGGCTTCCTGCTGAAGGACGCCCCGGCCCATGAACTGGTACAGGCGATCCGCGTGGTGGCCTCGGGCGAGGCGATGCTGGCCCCGAGTGTGACGCGCCGTCTGCTCGACAAGTACGCCGAGCACCTGCCGTCGGGGGACGAGCCGGTGCCGGACACCCTGCACACGCTCACCGACCGCGAGGTCGAGGTGCTGAAGCTGGTGGCCCGGGGCCTGTCGAACGCCGAGATCGCGGCGGACCTGTTCGTCAGCGAGACGACGGTCAAGACCCATGTGGGGCACGTGCTGAACAAGCTGGGCCTGCGCGACCGCGTCCAGGCGGCGGTCTACGCGTACGAGAGCGGGCTGGTCCGCCCGGGCGCCGCCGGGCAGTAGCCGCTCCCCCGCCCGTACGACGACGGCGGCCGCCCGCCCCGCAGAGGGGGCGGG
>NZ_JBHXJE010000086.1:0-9345 GCF_042723275.1 Streptomyces sp. NPDC058373
CCGGTGGAGCGCGGCCCGCCGGGGGGCCCCGGTGCGCAACCGCTCGCCGAGGAGCGGCGCCGGGGGGCCTCCTCCGGCTCGTCCTCGTCCACCGGCTCCTCGTCCTCGTCCACGGGCTCCTCGTCCTCTTCCGCGAGAGCCTCGTCCTCCTCTTCTCCCTCGGCGGGAGCCTCTTCGTCCTCGGGGAGGCTGTCCTCGGCCTCCTCGTCCTCGGGCTCCTCCTCGTCGGCCTCGGGGGCGTCCTCGTCGTCGAACTCCTCGTCCGCCTCCGCCGACGCGTCGTCGTCCTCGCCCTCTTCGCCCTCTTCGCCCTCGTCTTCGGGCTCGCCGTCCTCGGGCTCGCCGTCCTCGTCGGAGGCGTCCTGGCCGTTCTCCTCGGCCTGCGACTCCTCCTCCTCGCGGAGGGCGTCGTCGTGGTCGACCACGACCTCGCCGTCGCGGATCTCCCCGCGCCAGCTGTCCGTCGCCTCACCACGCATCATGATGAACTTCCGGTACAGCTTCAGGTCGAGACGGGCCCGGCGGCCCTGGGCACGCCAGATGTTGCCGGTCTTCTCGAAGAGGCCCTTGGGGAAGTACTCCAGGACCAGCAGGACCCGGGTCAGGTTGTCGGTGATCCGGTGGAAGGTGACGACGCCCTTGACCGTGCCCTTCGCACCCTCGGTGGTCCAGGTGATCCGCTCGTCCGGCACCTGCTCCGTGACGTTCGCCTTCCAGCTGCGGGTGGACTTGGCGACCTTCACGTTCCAGTTGCTGCTGGTGTCGTCGGACTTCTCGACGCTGACGACGCCCTTGGCGAAGGTGCTGAACTCCTGGAACTGCGTCCACTGGTCGTACGCCTCGCGTACGGGCACGCCGACGTCGATGTCCTCGGAGATCGTGACACTCTTCGACTTGCCGCCGCCGCCCTTGCGTCCCTTGCCGAACACACCCTTGACCTTGTCCTTGATGGTGTCCATCACGTGGGAGCCGCCGGCGCTGAGCGCCGCCTTGGCGGGCGACTTGCCCTCGCCGAGCGCCTTGCCGCCCTTGGCCAGCGTCTTCGCCGCGCCGGTGGGGGCGGAGCCGTCGGCCAGCTTGCCGGCGCTCTCCCCGAGCTTCTGGCCCAGGTTGGTGACGGCGTGGCGGGCCCGCGCGCTCAGGTAGTTCTGCACCTCGTCGCGGAGGCGCTCGGCGGCCGGGTTCTTGGCGACCTCGTCCTTGAGCTTGGTGAAGGCGGAGTCAGCCACGGCTGCCTCCACGCGTCGAGCGGGACTTGGCGGGGGCCTTCGACGCTGTCTTGCGCGCCGTCGAGGCCGCCTTCTTCTTCTGGCCCCCGGAGCCCGAGGATCCGCCGCTGCCCGATGAGCTCCGGCCGGAGGCGGCCGGCTTGCGGGAACGCGCGGGCTTCTCCTCGGCCTTCTCCTCGCTCTCCGCCTCGCCGCGGTCCTCCTCCTTCGGGGCCTCGTCCTCCTCGTCGCCCTCCGCCTCCTCGGCCTCCCGGTCGTCGTCCTCCTGGGCGGCGTCCGGGTCGTCGAGGCGCACGGTGCGCTGGTGCAGGGAGTCGGCGAGGCTGGACGCCCGCTGGGTGAGGGCGTTGGTGGCCGCGGTCTTGGTGGCCCCGACGAGGTCCTTGCGGACCTGATCGCTCAGCCCCCCGAGCACCGGCGAGTTGACCAGCATGCCGCCGATCTTCTTCGGGTCGAGGTCGAGCTTCTTGCCCGCCAGGAACATACCGAAGCCGATCGCCAGCTTCGCTTTCTTCGTACGGCCCAGCAGGTACCCACCCACCAGGGCCGCGCCTATCTTCACGTTGTCTGTCATTGCCTGAGACCTCGTTCTCCGGGGTTCAAGGGCTCTGCCGGCCCTTCTGGTACGCCTCGCACTCTTCGAGCCAGTCCAGCAAATCGTCCTCACGGCGGTCGAACTCTTCCTCGTCGATCTCGCCGTTCAGCAGTTCCTGTTCCAGTTCGGCCAGTTGCTGGCGTACGGGACCCGGGTCGTAGTGTTCGCGCTCGGCAGCGAGCACCACTTGGTCGAGTACCCAAGCGGTGCCCCTGATCGGGGCGAGAGGGAATGTGAGGACATTCATGATGAGGCCCATACCGAACGCCTCCGACGGTTGAACGGATTACGCGGATCCGCGGGTCACACGAAGCTGTAGGGCGGCAGCGGTCCGTTCAGCGTGAACGTGTAGTCGTCGCCGTACTTCTCCGCCGTCTCGTGCACGGCCTGGGAAAAGGCGGCCGCGTCGTCGCGGGCGACGAGATAGGACACGTTCAGGAAATGCGCCTTCGTCGGGCCGGCGTCGGAGGCGCGCTCCGCGGCGGGGGCCAGGAGTTCGGCGATCCGCTCGGCCGAGGCGTCGTTCCTGGCGTCGATCTCGCGGGAGACCAGTTCACCGAGGGCGACCTTCTCCCCGTGCGCCTCGGGGTGGCTCCTGGTGTGGTCCCTGAGCCGCCGCGCCTCGTCCGACTCGGTGAGGATCTCCCGCAGGAGGCTCTCCTCGTCCCGGGCGACCTTCAGGTTGTACTCCAGCCGGCCGTCGAGTTCCTCCAGCCGCTGGGCGTAGGTGTCCTGCTCCTGTTCGAGCGCGGCCAGCACCTGGTCGTCGTCCGGCCCGACCAGGCCGAACCGCATCGGGAGGGCCGACCCTTCGGTCATCAGCCGCTCCAGCACGCTCTGGTGGGCGACGAGGTCGCGGCGCTTGGCCCGGAGCTCCTCCGGGGCGTCGCTGACCACGGCCGCGTGGCGCTCGCTCTTGAC
Organism: Streptomyces sp. NPDC058373; assembly: GCF_042723275.1. NCBI lineage: Bacteria > Bacillati > Actinomycetota > Actinomycetes > Kitasatosporales > Streptomycetaceae > Streptomyces > Streptomyces sp. NPDC058373. The sequence goes on from NZ_JBHXJE010000086.1 coordinate 2,746, forward strand.
CACCCGCAGCTCGGACGGCGGCTCTCCGACGCCGACGAGTCCGTCGAGCCGCAGCGGGTGGTCGGCCGCGGTGACGGCGTAGATGTACGTGGCCATGGTCACTCCTCCCTGCGCTGGCTGGTACGGCGGGAGCTGCCGGAGGAGGCGGACTTGCGCGCCGGGCGCTTCTCCGGCTCCTTCTCCTCGGAGTCGTCGTCACGGCCGCCCTGGAAGGACTCCGTGAAGGCCTCCACCGCGCCCGTCAGCGCTCCTTTCGACTTTCCTTTGGCACCGCTCTCCATGCTGTCCCCGACGATGTCGGTGAGCTGGGTCGGCGCCTTGCGTCCGGACTCCAGGTCCAGGCGGTTGCAGGCCTCGGCGAACCGCAGGTAGGTGTCGACACTGGCGACCACCACCCGGACGTCGATCTTCAGGATCTCGATGCCCACGAGCGATACCCGCACGAAGGCGTCGATGACGAGGCCCTTGTCGAGAATCAGTTCAAGGACGTCGTAGAGATTTCCGGAACCGCCCGTGCTGTTGGGGGCGCTGCTCTGCTGTACGAGACTCATGGTCGGGCTCCCTTCCGATGAGTTGTGCGTTCGAGCCTCTCCCCGCCTTTTCGGCGCGGGGGTCGCTCAGCGGTCTACTTGACCTCGCGTGTAGCGGCGAGTGCGTTCGTATCCGAGGAGTTCTCCCTGCTTTCCGAGGGAGACGTGATAGGAGGCCATCACGCTGGTCGTGTCCGGGACCTTCTCGATCTCGACCACTTCCACATCCGCCATCCAGCCGTCATCCGTGGCCTTCAGCGAAGAGACGGAACTCGGCTCGCAGCCGAGAAGTTCGGCCAGCTGGACGGAGGCCTTGCGCATCGCCTCGGATATGCCGACGCGCTCGGTGGCGGCACCGCCGCCCTCTTTCCCGCCGTTTCCCTCATCCTTCGCCATGCGGATTCCTGCCCTGTCTCATGGATTCCTCCGGTCCACCCGATCACCTATTCGATCGGGTCTTTCCTCCGCGTTCCCGGGCGGCCCGGACGTATGCGTTCGCGGGCAGGACGCCGAAGGGGCGGCCACGTGCGTGGCCGCCCCTTCGGCGTCGAAGCCCTTCCCCCGGGGCGGGGTCACCCATCGCCCGCCTGCGGGTTCTCCGAGGCGGAGGCGTGGCGCTGGAGACGGGTGAGGGTGGACTTGGGGGAGCCGCCGGGGGTGACGGCCCGGGCGAGGCCGGTCTTGATGCGGGCGCTCACCCGGGGCCAGGAGGTCTTCTCCGACGGGTAGAGGCGGGCGTCGGGGAGCTCGGCGAGGAAGCGGCGGAGGGTGGTGTCGCCGGGGGCGGCGGCGAGGGTGTCGGAGGCGGTGTGGGTGACGGGCAGCAGGTCGTGGGCGCGGGTGAAGGCGAGGACGTTCTTCTCGCTGTACACGTGGTCGAGGAAGGCGCCGGCCTCCTCCGGGTGCCCGGCCTGCCGGAACCCGATCATCCAGTCGGTGGCGCCGAGAGTGGCGCGCCCGCCCTCGGTCCGGCCGGGGACGGGGACGACGCCGTACCGCACGCCGGAGCGTTCAGCGGCGCGTATCAGGGAGGGGTGGCCGTTGACCATGCCGACCCGGCCCTTGGCGAAGGCGGCGTAGGCCTCGGCGCGGTCGAGTTCGCCGGGGGCGCCGGGGCCGGTCAGCCCCTTGGCGACCAGCTCCTCCTTGAGCCAGCTCACGGTGGCGACGTTCTGCGGCGAGTCGAGGGTGTACGAGCCGAGGTCGTCGGTGTAGCCGGAGCCGCCCGAGAGCAGCCAGTTGAGCGTCTCGGCCTGCGCCTCCTCGGGGCCGAGCGGCAATGCGTACGGATAGGGCACGTCACGCTTCTTCAGCGCCTCGGCTGCGGTACGCAGGCCCTCCCAGGTCCTGGGCGGGGTGAGGCCCGCCTCCTCGAAGAGGTCGCGGTTGTAGAAGAGCAGCCGGGTGGAGGCGGCGAACGGCATGCCGTACTGCACCCGGTGGATCTCCCCGGCGCGCGAGAGCGAGGGCAGGAAGTCGGCCTGGGTGCCGATGGAGAGCAGGTCGTCGGCGCGGTAGAGCTTGCCGGAGGCGGCGTACGAGGCGTACGTGCCGCTGACCGCGAGGTCGGGGGCGTTCCCGGCGGCGACCTGGCGGGCGACGACCTTGTCGACGGTGCGCCAGGGGTGCACCTCCACGTCGACGTCGACGCCGGGGTGGCCCTTCTCGAAGCTGGCGACGGTCCGCTTCCAGTACCCCTTGCTGCTGGTGGCGGCCGAGTCGCCGTAGTCGGCGGCGACCAGGCGCAGCGTCACGTCGTCGCCACCCGCACCCTCGTCCGCGCTCTCGGAGCCGCAGCCGGTGAGCCCGGCCGCGAGGGCGAGGACGGCACCCAGGGCGGTGGCCGTCCGCGCCGCTCCCCGGCCGCCCCGGTCGCCTCGTCCCTCGCCCCGTCCCTCGTGGTGTCGCCGCCGCACGTCGTGCTCCGCCCTTGCCGTGGTCCGCCGGGCCGCCGCACCGGCCGGGCCCGCCACGTCCGGGCCGCTCCCGGACGTACCGGGAAGGTCTACACCGGCCGGGGGACGGGTCGGGACCACGGGCCGTGGCCGTTGCCCCGGCTTGTCCGGGCCTGCTATGCACTTCCGTGCGCGGGTCACATCGACCTTGCACATCGCGTCCACCGCACGTCACACGGACCGCACGCCGCCTCCGACGGGTCCGCACAGCAGGACGGGAACCGGCCGCGCACCCGCGCACCGCCGCCGTACCGTCGGACCTCAGCACCGCAGACAGACCGCACGACCGCACAGCCCCGCCGGGGGCGGCCGCACCGGAGCCGCCCGGGCGGACCACCGTGAGGGGTAGCCGCGCATGTCCCGTACCGCAGCAGAGATCACCACCCAGCCCGCCTGCTGGCGCCGCGCCGCCGACGAGGCGGCCCGCTTCACCGCCGCGCCCCGGCCCGGGGAGCGGGTCGCCGTCGTCGGCTGCGGCACCTCGTGGTTCATGGCGCAGGCGTACGCCGCGCTGCGCGAGTCGGCCGGGCAGGGCGCCACGGACGCCTTCGCCGCCTCGGAGTTCCCGCGCACCCGGGCGGTCGGGGCGTACGACCGGGTGGTGGCGCTGACCCGGTCGGGGACGACCACGGAGGTGCTGGAGCTGCTCGCCCTGGTGCGCGCCGCCGGTACCGCCACGGTGGCGCTGACCGCCGACCCGGCGACGCCGGTGATGACCGCCGCCGACGAGGTGGCCGTGCTGGACTGGGCCGACGAGGAGTCGGTGGTGCAGACCCGGTTCGCCACCACCGCCCTCGCCTTCCTCCGCGCCACCCTCGGCGACCTCCCCGGCCTCGGCTCGGTCGCCCGGGCCGCCGACGACGCCGAACACGTGGTGACCGAGCCGCTGCCGCGCCCCCTGCTCACCGCCGAGCAGTGGACCTTCCTCGGCCGGGGCTGGGCGTACGGCCTGGCCCAGGAGGCGGCCCTGAAGATGCGCGAGGCGGCGGGCGCCTGGACCGAGGCGTACCCGGCCATGGAATACCGCCACGGCCCGGTCGCGATCACCGCCCCCGGCCGCGTCGCCTGGCTCTTCGGCGCCTCCCCCGACGGCCTCGCCGACGAGGTCCACGCAGTCGGCGGCCACTTCGAACACCACCCGTCCACCGACCCCCTCGCCGACCTGATCCGCGCCCAGCGCCTCGCCGTCGCCCTCGCGGAGAGCCACGGTCAGAACCCCGACCGCCCACGGAACCTGACGCGCAGTGTGGTGCTGGGCGCGGGGGCCCCGGCGAGCTGAAGCCCTGACAGGGCCGACGCCTCACAGGAATGAGCGGACGGTGGCCGGCCTGCCGCCACCGCAGGGGCGACCCCCTCCCCCCATGCCGTCACACCCCCCACGCGTCGGACACGGCTCAGCTTGAGCCCCCCCCCTTCCCCAGCCCGGCCGTCGCTTGTGGACGCACCACAGATCCGGACCCCAGCCAAAAACAGCCCGGCCGGCGCTTGAGGCCACCCCTCCCAGCCCGGCCGGCGCTTGAGGCCACCCCTCCCAGCCCGGCCGGCGCTTGAGGCCCCCGCCGGGGCACCGGAAAGCCCAACCAAACCCCACCCATTCCGAAAGCGCGCCGCAGGCGATTTCCCCACTGGACTAGACCTCTTCCCCGCCACCGGTCAGACTGTCCGGGTGAGACATGTGATCGCGCTCGACGTAGGTGGCACGGGGATGAAGGCCGCACTGGTCGGCCCGGACGGAGAGCTGCTGTACGAGGCGCGCCGGGAGACCGGCCGGGAACGAGGCCCCGACGCCGTCATCGCGTCGATCCTCGACTTCGCCGCCGCCCTGCACGCGCACGGGCTGGCCGAGTTCGGCGAGCCGCCCGCCGCGGCGGGCGTCGCCGTCCCCGGGATCGTGGACACCGAGAAGGGCGTCGCCGTCTACGCGGCCAACCTCGGATGGGCCGACGTCCCCCTGCGGGACATGCTCGCCGAGCGCCTCGGCACCCTCCCGGTCGCCCTCGGCCACGACGTCCGCACCGGCGGGCTGGCCGAGGGGCGGATCGGGGCGGGGCAGGGGGCCGACCGGTTCCTGTTCATGCCGCTCGGCACGGGCATCGCCGGCGCCATCGGGATCAACGGCGCCATCGAGCCGGGCGCCCACGGCTGCGCCGGGGAGATCGGCCACGTCGTGGTCCGGCCCGGCGGGGTGCCGTGCGGCTGCGGCCAGCGGGGCTGCCTGGAGCGGCTCGCCTCCGCCTCCGCCGTCTCGCTGGCCTGGGCCGGGGCGAGCGGCGACCCGGACGCCGACGCGGCCGACTGCGCGCAGGCCGTAGCGGCGGGCGACCCGCGGGCCGTCGCCGTCTGGCGGGACGCGGTGGACGCGCTCGCCGACGGGCTGGTCATGGCCATCACTCTGCTGGACCCCCGCACCCTGATCATCGGTGGCGGTCTCGCCGAGGCGGGGGAAACGTTGTTCACACCGCTGCGGGCGGCTGTGGAGGAACGCGTCACCTTCCAGAAGCTCCCCACGATCGTCCCGGCGGCCCTCGGGGACACCGCCGGATGCCTGGGCGCGGGACTCCTCGCCTGGGATCTACTCGCCACGGAGGTATCCGCCTGATGGCCGCTCCCGCACGCAAGGTACTGACCGGCGCCCGGGTGGTGCTGCCCTCCGGCACGGTCCCCGACGGCGAACTCGTGGTGGACGGCGCACACATCGGCGGGAGCGCTCCCGCGGCGGCCCAGGAGCCCGGCGCGGAGCACTGGGACCTGACCGGGCACTGGGTCGTGCCCGGCTTCGTCGACCTGCACAACCACGGCGGCGGCGGCGCCTCCTTCACCTCCGGCACCGTCAAGGACGTGCTGACCGGCATCGCCACACACCGCACGCACGGCACGACCACGCTGGTCGCCTCCACGGTCACCGGCGACATGGAGTTCCTCGCCGCCCGCGCCGGGCTGCTCTCGGAGCTGACCGAGCAGGGCGACCTGGCCGGCATCCACTTCGAGGGCCCGTTCATCTCCCCGTGCCGCAAGGGCGCCCACAGCGAGGCCCTGCTGCGCGATCCGCACCCCGCCGACGTGGCCGCCCTGCTGGACGCGGCCCGGGGCGCCGCCCGCATGGTCACCCTCGCCACGGAGCTGCCCGGCGGCCTGGACTCCGTACGGCTGCTCGCCGAGCGGGGCGTCGTCGCGGCGGTCGGCCACACCGACGCGACGTACGAGCAGACGGTGGAGGCGATCGACGCGGGCGCCACCGTCGCCACCCACCTCTTCAACGCGATGCCGCCGCTCGGCCACCGCGCCCCCGGCCCGATCGCGGCGCTGCTGGAGGACGAGCGGGTCACGGTCGAGCTGATCAACGACGGGACGCACCTGCATCCGGCCGCGCTGGAGCTGGCGTTCCACCGCGCGGGAGCGGACCGGGTCGCGTTCATCACCGACGCGATGGACGCGGCCGGGTTCGGCGACGGCCGCTATCTGCTGGGGCCCCTGGAGGTCGACGTGGTCGACGGGGTGGCCCGGCTGGTGGAGGGCGGCTCGATCGCCGGGTCGACCCTCACTCTGGACCGCGCCTTCCGCCGGGCCGCCCTGGTCGACAAGCTGCCGGTCGACCAGATCGTGCGCGCCCTCTCCGCCAACCCGGCGCGACTGCTGGGCCTGGACCACCGCATCGGTTCACTGGAGCCCGGCAAGGACGCCGACCTGGTCGTTCTGGACGAGGGCTTCGAGGTGAAGGGCGTCCTGCGGCGCGGCGAGTGGGTTGTGACGCCGCAGGTCCCGGTGGGGGCGAGCCCCTCGGCGGCCTGAGCCCGGCCGCCACCTCGGCCTCAAGCGCCGGCCGGGCTGGGTGGCCTCAAGCGCCGGCCGGGCTGGGTGGCCTCAAGCGCCGGCCGGGCTGTCTGCTGTGGCGGGGCCGCATCTGCGGTGCGGCCCCAAGATGGCCTCAAGCGCCGGCCGGGCTGTCTGCTGTGGCGGGGCCGCATCTGCGGTGCGGCCCCAAGATGGCCTCAAGCGCCGGCCGGGCTTGGGATTCGCGGCCCCTCCGGTGCGTGGGTGGGGTGGGGCCGCGCCGGGGTACCTCCTCACAAACTGACAGCTCAAGGGTCAGTCGCATCAAGGCGGCCGAGGTTGTC
>NZ_JBHXJE010000087.1:0-8908 GCF_042723275.1 Streptomyces sp. NPDC058373
CGGCTGCCCCGTCGCCCACGGCGCCACGGGCGCCACCGGCCCCGGCGGCGAACCCGCGCCCCTGCTGCTGGGCGGCGACCGCTTCCAGTCCGACCCGATCGGCCTCTACCGCGACCTGCGGCGCGAGCACGGACCGGTGGCGCCCGTCGTCCTGCCGGGACGGCTGCCGGCCTGGCTGGTCATCGGCTACCGCGAGCTGCACCAGGTCACCAGCGACCCGGTGCTCTACAGCCGCGACTCCGACCTGTGGAACCAGTGGGACCGGGTGCCCGAGAACTGGCCGCTGCGGCCGATGATCGGCAAGGAGGACTCGATCCTCTACACCGTCGGGGACCGCCACCGCCGCCGCGCCGCCGTCATGGAGGGCGGCCTGGAGGCGGTCGAGGCGCACGACCTGCGCGCCACCACGGAACGGCTCGCCGACTCCCTCATCGACGACTTCTGCGGCGGCGGCGAGGCCGACGTCATCGCCGAGTACGCGATGATGCTGCCCGCCCTCGTCCTCTTCCAGCTCTTCGGCCTGCCGGAGAGCGAGGGCCGGGGCCTGGCCCACGCCATCAACGACATGATCAACGGCGGCGAGCGGGCCCTCGCCGGGCAGCAGCACATCCGCGCGTGCGTCGGCGCGATGGTCGCCGACCTCCCCAACCACCCGCGCGACCACGTCACCAGCCGGATGCTGCGCCTCGGCGGGCACCTGCCGGGCGAGGACCGGGCCGTGGTCACCGACGAGTTCAGCGCCGCCGAGATCATCCAGGACGTCCTGGTCATGGTGGTCGCCGGGCACCAGCCGACCGCCGACTGGATCGGCAACACGCTGCGGCTGATGCTGACCGACACCCGGTTCGCCGCCTCCCTCTTCGGCGGCCGCCACTCCATCGCGGAGGCGATGAACGAGGTCCTCTGGGAGGACACCCCGAGCCAGAACATCGCGGGCCGCTGGGCCACCCGCGACACCCACATCGGCGGGCGCCGCATCCGTGCGGGCGACCTGCTGATCCTCAGCTTCGCCGGGGCCAACTACGACCCGCTGGTCCGCACCGACCAGTCGGCGCTGACCGGCGGCAACAACGCCTTCTTCTCCTTCGGCCACGGCGACCACCGCTGCCCGTTCCCGGCCCAGGAGATCGCCGAGATCGTCGCCCGCACCGCGATCGAGGTCATCCTCGACCGGCTGCCCGACATCGACCTCGCCGTCCCCGCCGACGCCCTGACCCGCCGCCCCTCGCCGTGGCTGCGCGGCCTGACCCGGCTCCCGGTCCGCTTCACCCCGGTGCCCAAGAGCTGACCGGCCGGGCCCCGGGCCTCCGGGCGCCGGAGGGGCCCGCCCCCGACCCCACCCCCCGCGACGCCGACCGACCCCGCCCACTGGAGGCACCGCATGACCCTGTCCGAGACGTCCGCCACCGAGACGCCCGCCACGCCGCCGCCGGGCTGCCCGGCCCACGCCCACGGCGCCGTCGACCCCGACGCGTACATCGCGCTCGACCCGCTCGTCCGCGACCTCGACGGGGAGAGCGCCAAGCTGCGCGCGGCGGGGCCGCTGGCCAAGGTCATGCTGATCGGCGGCGTCCCGGTCTACTCGGTCACCCACCACGCCGAGGCCCGCAAGCTGCTCACCGACAGCAGGCTGGTCAAGGACATCAACCAGTGGAACGCCTGGAACAACGGCGAGATCCCGGCCGACTGGCCGCTGATGGGTCTCGCCAACCCGGGCCGCTCCATGCTCACCGCCGACGGCCCCGAGCACCGGCGGCTGCGCAACTTCGTCGCCCAGGCGCTCACCGTGCGCCGGGTGCAGAAGCTCCGCCCGGGCATCGAGGAGCTCTGCGCGCGGATGCTCGACTCGATGGAGGCGGCCGCGGACGAGGACGGCGTGGTCGACCTCAAGGCGCAGTACGCGCACCCGGTGCCGATGACGGTCATCACCGAGCTGTTCGGGATGGACTCGCACCACATCCCGCGGCTGAAGGAGCTCTTCGACATCTTCTTCTCGACGGTGGTGCCGCGCGAGCAGGTGCCGCCGATGATGGCCGAACTGGACGACATCTTCCAGGCGTTCGTCCAGACCAAACGGGACAACCCGGGCGACGACCTGACCAGCGGCCTGCTGGAGGCGGCGGCCGACGGCGACACCCTCACCAACGAGGAGATCGTCAACACGCTGAAGGTCATCGTCACCGCCGGCCACGAGACGACGATCAGCCTCATCGTCAACGCCGTCCGCGCCCTCTCCGCCCACCCCGGGCAGCGCGCCCGGGTCCTGGCGGGCGAGATCCCCTGGTCCCAGGTGATCGAGGAGACCCTGCGGTACAACACCCCGACCTCGCACCTGCTGATCCGCTTCCCCACCGAGGACATCGAGGTCGGCGACGCGATCCTGCCCAAGGGCGAGGGCCTGATCGTCTCCTTCTCCGCCATCGGCCGCGACGAGAAGCAGCACGGCCCGACCGCGGGCGAGTTCGACGCCACCCGCGACCCGATCCGGCACATCGCCTTCGGCCACGGCCCGCACGTCTGCCCCGGCGCCTCCCTCTCCCGCGTCGAGGCCGAGGTCGCCCTCCCGGCCCTCTACGCCCGCTTCCCCGACCTGACCCTCGCGGTCGACGACTCCGAGCTGCGCAACAAGCCGATCCTCACCCAGAACGACCTCTTCGACCTCCCGGTCCGCCTCCACGGCTGACCGGCACCCGGACCGGCGTACGCGCGGGGGACCGGCTCCACCCCGAGAGGAGCCGGTCCCCACCGCGCCCGCCCCTGCCGGCCCCCCGTCACGTCCAGCCTCCGGATGCCCCGTCTCAATCTTCGGACATTTCGCCGGAGCGCGTTCCGACGGGCTAGGCTCGCGCCCGTGGCTGAGATCCGGATTCCCGCTGACATCAAGCCCGCCGACGGTCGATTCGGCGCTGGCCCCTCCAAGGTGCGCACCCAGGCGCTCGACGCGCTCGCCGCCACCGGTACCTCCCTGCTCGGCACCTCGCACCGCCAGGCCCCGGTCAAGAACCTGGTCGGCCGGGTCCGCGAGGGCGTACGCGACCTGTTCTCCCTCCCCGAGGGGTACGAGGTGATCCTGGGCAACGGCGGCTCCACCGCCTTCTGGGACATCGCCACCCACGGCCTGATCGAGAACAAGTCCCAGCACCTCTCCTTCGGCGAGTTCTCCTCGAAGTTCGCCAAGGCCGCCAAGCTCGCCCCGTGGCTGGCCGAACCGACCGTCATCTCCTCCGACCCGGGCACCCACCCCGAGGCCCGGGCCGAGGCGGGCGTCGACGTCTACGCCCTCACCCACAACGAGACCTCCACCGGCGTCGCCGCCCCGATCAAGCGCGTCGCGGGCGCCGACGAGGGCTCGCTCGTCCTGGTGGACGCCACCTCGGGCGCGGGCGGCCTGCCGGTAGACGTCGCCGAGACCGACGTCTACTACTTCGCCCCGCAGAAGTCCTTCGCCTCCGACGGCGGCCTGTGGATCGGCGTCTTCTCCCCCGCCGCCCTGGAGCGCGCCCGCCGCGTCCACGCCTCGGGCCGCCACGTCCCCGAGTTCTTCTCGCTGCCGACCGCGATCGACAACTCGCTGAAGAACCAGACGTACAACACCCCGGCGCTCGCCACCCTCTTCCTCCTCGCCGAGCAGCTCGACTGGTTCAACACCCAGGGCGGCCTCGACTGGGCCACGGCCCGCACCGCCGAGTCGGCCCGCACGCTGTACGGCTGGGCCGAGGACGTGAAGTACGCCGAGCCGTTCGTCACCGACACCGCCAAGCGCTCCTCGGTGATCGGCACCGTCGACTTCACCGACGACATCGACGCCGCCGCCGTCGCCAAGGCCCTGCGCGCCAACGGCATCGTCGACACCGAGCCCTACCGCAAGCTCGGCCGCAACCAGCTCCGCGTCGCCATGTTCCCGGCCGTCGACCCGGCCGACGTCGCCGCCCTGACGCAGTGCGTGGACTACGTCATCGAACAGCTCTGAGCGACGGCCGAAGCTCTCGGCCCTGACGTACGCGCGAGGCCCGCACCGGATGACCGGTGCGGGCCTCGCGCCGGTGCGGCGCCGTACCTCACCCCGCGCACAGCTCCGCGAACCGCCCGGCGGAGACGTTGCCGCCGGAGAGGATCACCCCTACCCGGGGCGGAAGAGGGGAGAGGCGGCCGGAGAGGAGGGCGGCGAGGCCGGTGGCGCCGCTGGGCTCCAGGACGGTCTTCAGACGTTCGAAGGCGAAGACCATCGCGGTCCGGATCTCGTCGTCGGTGACGGTCTCCACGGCGTCGGCCAGGAGCCGGTTGACCTGGAAGGTGAGGGCGCCGGGGGTGGTGAGGGCCTGGCCGTCGGCGATGGTGCGCGGCACGGGGACGCTCACCCGCTCCCCCGCCGCCAGCGAGCGGCGCGTGTCGTCGCCGGCCTCCGGCTCCACCCCGACGATCCGGGTCGCCGGATACAGCCCCTTCGCCGCCGTCGCCGACCCGGCCATCAGCCCGCCGCCCCCGACCGGCATCACCAGCGCCCCCAACTCGCCCACCTCCTCCAGCAGTTCCAGCGCGGCCGTCCCCTGCCCGGCCATCACGTCCGGATGGTCGTACGGCGGGATCACCGGCAGCCCCCGCTCGGCCGCCATGGCCGCGCCGATCGCCTCCCGGTCGCCGGTGTACCGGTCGTAGGTGACGACCTCGGCGCCGTACCCCTCGGTCGCCGCCCGCTTGGAGGCCGGGGCGTCCTCCGGCATCAGGATCACCGCGCTGGTCCCCAGCTCCCGGGCGGCCAGGGCCACCGCCTGGGCGTGGTTGCCCGAGGAGTAGGCGGCGATCCCGCGGGCCCGCGCCTCGGGGCCGAGCCGGGAGGCCGCGTGGTAGGCGCCCCGGAACTTGAAGGCGCCGATCCGCTGGAGGTTCTCGGCCTTGAGGTGGACCTCGGCGCCGACCAGCGCGTCAAGCGTGCGGGAGCGCAGCACGGGGGTGCGGTGGACGACGCCCTCGATGCGGTCGGCGGCGGCGCGGACGTCGGCGAGGGTGATGGGAAGCGGAGCGGTCACGGCTCTCCTCGGGATGCGGGAACGGCGTGCGGCGGGGCGGCGGAACGACCGGCTCGTAGGGATCGCAGGAGCTGACTGACCCTTACTCTAGGCAGTCGGCCGTTCCCTCGCACGGGCTTTCCGCTCACCGGCCCGCCCGCCTCACCGGCTGAGCCGCTGGTACCTCCGTACCGCCAGCGGCAGGAACACCGCTGTGAGGGCCAGCGGCCACAGGAGCGCCATCAGCTGGGCGTTCTGGCTCATCAAGGTGGTGTCGGCGCCGACCGGGTTGCCGAAGAGTTCGCGGGTGGCGCCGGTGAGGGCGGCGACGCCGTCCGTGGCGGGGCCGACGGGGGCGTGGACGCGGCGGTCGGTGTGCGGGGTGGCGCCGGTGGCGCGGGCCAGCGCCTCGGCGACGGCCGGCAGCCCCGCCGGGTCGGCGGCGACGGCCTCCAGGCGCTCCCCGCCGACGGTGCGCTTGAGCCCTTCGGGGGTGTCGTCGGCGATGGCGCGGCCCCGGTCGATGACGGTGACGCGGGAGGCGAGGCGGTCGGCCTCGTCCAGGTACTGGGTGGTGAGCAGCACGGTGGTGCCCTGGGCGACCAGCGCCCGTACGGCGTCCCAGACCTCGCCCCGGCCGCGCGGGTCGAACGCCGCGATGGAGAGCGGCGGTACCCCCTCATGGCCTCCCTCTCCGACGACACCTTCGGCGCCGACTTCGACCACTTCGCCTTCGGCGTGGAACGCCTCATCGCCGGGTTCGAGGCGCTGGTCACCGCGCGACGGGGCTGAGCGGAAGGCCGCGCCCGGGCGCGGCCCTACTCCCCGCCGCCCCGCCGCCCCCTGCGCACCCCGAGCCACACCAGCACCACCGCGCCCACCGCGAGCAGCCCGAGCGTGGAGGCGGGCGTCCCCTCACCTCCGTCGGCCTTGTCCTCCCCGGGGGCGCCGGAAGCCGGCCCGCCCGGCGACTTCGCCCCGCCCTCCGGCGCCTTCTCCTCGCCGCCGCCCCCGCCGCGCCCTTCCACGTCGACCCGGACGACCCGGCTCCGCGCCCCCTCCGCCCCGTACATCAGCCCCGTCCCGTCGGCGGTGTACGTCACCGACTCCGACTGCCCGAGCAGCGGCGCCGAGAGCCGCCGGGGCTCGCCGAGGCTCCCGTCGCCCTTCCAGTCGTACGCCTTGGCCCCCAGGTAGGAGCGGAGGACCAGCTCGGAGCCGTCCGGGGAGAACGCCCCGTCGGTCACCCAGTCGACGTCGGCGCCGGTGGGGCGGAAGACGTTGACGCCCTGGGCGGAGAGCTCCTCCGGGCCCGCGTAGAGGCGGCCGCCGGACTGGTTCTTCGAGGCGAGGTAGACCCTGCCGGTCTTCGGGTGGACCATCAGCGCCTCGGCGTCGCGCGGCCCGTCCTCGTACTGGACGGTGTACTGCGTCGCGGCGACCGTGGTGTCGCGCAGCTCGGCCGGTTCGGGCAGGCGGTAGATCCAGACGTGGTCCCAGGTGCCGCCGAGGTTGTCGCCGATGTCGCCGACGTAGAGGTCGCCGTCGGGGCCGAGCGAGATGGCCTCCACGTCGCGCGGCTCGCCGACGCCCGTCATCGTCACCGTGGCGACGGTCTTCCCGGTGCGGGAGTCGACGGCGTAGAGGTACGCGCCGTCGTCGCTGTCGTTGTGCGTCCAGTAGACGCCCGGGTGCCGCTTGCTGGCCGCCAGGCCGCTGGACTCGGTGATCCGCGGGTCCTCGATGGTGAACTCCTGGTCCGCGCCGGAGGCCGCCGACGCGGGGGCCACGGGCAGCAGGAGCGCCCCGGCGGCGAGGACGGCGGCGGCCCGCCCGGAGCGGGGCGGCCGGCGGCGGGCGGTGCTGGTGCGGCGCATGGCCCCAGTCTGCAACGTGCGCGGCCGGGGCGCGGCGCCGGGCGGCCCGCCCCGTGGCCGGGCCCACGTCCACGCCACCGCCCGGCTGGGAGATGATGCTCCCCATGCGCTTCCTCTTCGTCGGCGACTCCACGACGGTCGGCCGGGCCGGAGACTTCACCTGGCGTCACCGCATGTGGCAGCACCTGGAAACGACCCTCGGCCCCGGCGCGTACACCGTCACAGGCCCCCGCACCGGCCTCTACGCGGGCGACGGCGCCGACGCCTCCCAGGCGTACGCCGACCCGGCCTTCCCGCAGGCCGCGCGCCGCCACCTCGCGGGGTGGGGCGAGGGATGGCGCCACATGGCCCCGCTCATCCAGCCGGTCGTCGCCACCACCCGCGCCGACGTGCTGCTGGTCTCCCTCGGCCTGATCGACCTCGGCTTCTACGCGCACGCCGAGGAGACCGCCGAGCACGTCCGCACCTTCCTGGCCCGCGCCCGCGCCGCCAAGCCGGACGTCCGCGCCGTGATCCTGCCGGTCATCCCCAACGTCCGGGCCCGCACGGACCCGTTCTTCGCCGACGACTGCGCCCGCTTCAACACCCTCCTCGCCAAGGCCGTGGCCGACCTCGACCGCCCCGGCTCCCCGCTCCTGCTCGCCTCCCACCCACCCGGCTACACCCTGGACGCCGACACCTACGACGGCACCCACCCCGGCCCCTCCGGCGAACACCGCATCGCCGCGGCCTTCGCGGACGCGCTGCACCAGGGGTGGGGGATCGGCGGGCCGTACCGGGGGCTGGCGGAATAGCGCCCTCCGCCACAACTCGCGTGCTGCCTCCCAGGTTTGGGCTAGGCTGATCCCATGACTGCCGGGTCGGCCTTGAGCCGTTCACGAGTAGGGCACCCGGCCTCCGCTTGACGCGGAGGCGGGGACGAGCCCCGCCCTTCACCTTTCTCCACCCCCGCACCGCCGCCGCGCACTCCCGCGCCGCGCGCCCCCGGCCCCGGAGAAAGGCCCCCTCTCTTGACCTCCACCGAACCCCAGCCCCACCCCATCCACGCCTTCAACCAGTCGGTGATCGACGAGTTCCGCGCCAACCAGGGCAGAGTCGGCGGCCCCTTCGAAGGCGGCCGCCTGCTCCTCATCACCACCACCGGCGCCCGCACCGGCCGCCCGCACACCAACCCGGTCGGCTACCTCCCCGACGGCGACCGCCTCCTGATCATCGCCTCGGCGGGCGGCGCCCCGCACCACCCCGCCTGGTACCACAACCTCGTCGCCCACCCGGTCCTCACCGTCGAGGACGGCACCTTCACCTACGAGGCGCGCGCCGAGATCCTCACCGGCGAGGAACGCGACCACCTCTTCGCCCGCGCCGCCGAGGCGGACCCCGGCTGGGCCGAGTACCAGCGCAAGACCACCCGCACCATCCCCGTCGTCGCCCTCACCCAGATCGCCTCCGGCCCACCCGCCGCCGGCGACCCCGCCGCGATGCTGCTCGCCGTCCACGACGCCTTCCGCCGCGAACTGGGCATCGTACGAGCCGAGTTCGCGGCCTCCGGTCCGACCCTGGCAGCCCAGCTCAAGGTCAACTGCCTCACCGCCTGCGACGGCCTCCACTTCCACCACACCATGGAGGACCGCGGCCTGTTCCCGGCCATGGCCGCCCAGCACCCGGACCTCTCCCCCGCCCTCGACCGCCTCCGCGAGGAGCACGAGACCGTCGCCACCCTCCTCACCGCCCTCCGCACCACCCTCGACCGCACCGACACCACCCCGGCCGACCTCCTCCCGGACATCGACCGCCTCATCACCAACCTGGAAACCCACCTCACCTACGAGGAGGAGACCCTGATCCCCCTCCTCAGAGCAGCGGCCGCCTGACCCACCGCCGCGCCACACGAGACCCCGCCCCCGGACCGCTACCACGGCCGGAGCGGGGTGCCCGTGCATCCCGTGCCGCACTCACCGGTTGACCGACTGGATCTCCTCGACCTCCACCGCCTGCCCATTCCCGAACGTCCCGTCCGGCAAGGCC
>NZ_JBHXJE010000088.1:0-7974 GCF_042723275.1 Streptomyces sp. NPDC058373
GCTGCCGGGGCGGCTGCGGTCAACTGGTGAAGGGCCGGTGTGAGCCCCCCTTTCAGGGCTCTGACGTGAGAGCCATCGATCGAGCAGTCGTCCATGTCCAGCAGGTCGGCACGTCGGAGCTCGAGGAGCAGGGCTTCGTGCAGCCGGGGCCATACCCCGGCCTCGGTCCAGTCCCGCAGCCGCCGCCAGCAGGTGACCCCGGAACAACCGGTCCGTTCGGGCGGGACGTCCGCCCAGGACACGCCCTTCCGCAGGACATACACGATCCCGGCCAGCGCAGTACGGTCGTCGACCGGCTTGCGTCCGGGAAACCGGTGCCGCCGCGGCGGCCGTGCCGGGATCAGCGGGGCTATCCGCTCCCATAGGTCGTCGGGCACAAGATTGTTGTTCACGCCGGAAGCGTGCCAGAACAAAGCGGTTGAGGAGGGCGAATCGGCCCGGCACACTCGCCCGATGAGCGACAGCACACCATCGGGCAGCTGGGATGGACCCTGGTACCGCGTCCGTACGGCACAGTTCGAGGCCGCATTCCTCCCGGATGCCGGCGAGGAGCTGGAGACGGTGGACGACATCGACGTCGAAGTGAGGCTGCCCGATGGTTCGCGGTGGAGCGCGACCATCTGCACTGTTACCCAGGTCGAGGTCCTGATGAAGCGGTGGGCGAAGAGCGGAGGGGCCCTGGGAGGCCGCTACTTCTGGTGCTCGGATGGGCTCATCGTCCGCGACGCTGGCATCAGCAAACGATCAGTAACCCTGATCACCAGAGAGCTACACAGCCCGTCAGCCAGCACCGGATCAGCGTTCAAACCGCCCCTGGGAGCGAATACGAAACGGGACAGATGACAGGGAGCGACAAGACACCTTGGGACACCTGCCCCGGTGCGTACGCGGCGAGGGGCAACCTGCCCCGGGACGACCAGCGAACTGAACAACTTCACCCGGGACAGCGACAAGATGACGAAGGACGGGACACCTGCCAAATCCCCAGGTCACAACGAGAAGGCTCCCTGCAAGCAGGGAGCCTTCTCGTACAGCCGTACTCAGCGGCTACCGAGGCATTGTCCGGGCCGTGGACGAGGAGCGCCGCGTCCTGGTCGAGTGGCGCCAGAAGACCGCCGAAGGTCACCAGGACCACGCTGAGTGGGTGGACGCCGACTACATCGCGCAGGGCGGCCTGAGCCTCGGATACGCGATCACCGGGCACAAGAGCCAGGGCCTCACCGTCCAGGAGGCTCTGGTCTACGGCCCCGGCGCACAGGCCAACGCCCTCTACACCATGCTCTCCAGGGACAAGAGGGAGAGCCACCTCTTCCTCCCCCTGTCCGTCTACGAGACCGACGCCGACCGCGCCCGAGCCGGTGAACCGGAGACCGACCAGGAGCAGCTGGACCGCGCCGTCGCCGGACTCCTCCGGGAGATCGAGTCCGGCACCGAGGAGCGCATGGTCCTCACGGAACTCCCGGACCACGCCGTCCCCGACCAGGTCCGCGAAGTTGTGGAGACCCTCCCCGGCCCGCGTGCACCGCGGAGTCAGGATGAACCGGAGGACGCACCGCAGGCCGACGCTCGGGGCCCGCACCGCGATGGCCCACCCGTCGAACAGGCGGCTGGCCCAATCCGCGCTGACCAGGAAACGGGACGGCCGTACGGCCACCTCAGCAGCAGCGCCTTGCGGGACGCCATCCGCAAGGCCGCAGCCGCAACGCGCTCGACCCGGGCAGCCGCTGAGGAAGCGGAGACGGCGGCGGAGCGTGCGGAGCAGCTGGCGTCCGTGGACCAGGGCCCGAACGTGCTCGACCTCCACCGCCGGCACCAGGACCTGAGGAGCCGTGCCGCCGCGATCATCGAGGCTCGCTCGCTGGCCGAGGCCATCGAGGAGCGGACCTCGGCACACGAGGACCAGGACCGCCGACTCCACGAGATCGAACTCCGTCTGACCGCTGCCTGCCGGTTCGGACGGCCTGCCCTTCGCGGCAGCGACCGCGCAGCAGCTGAGACGGCACGCCTCGGGGTGATCCGCGCCCGCGACGAGATCAGGCGGGAACTGGACGAACTGGCTGCTCGACTTCGGCGAACGTCCGCAGTCGCCGGGCCGACCGCCGAGCACGCGAGCGTGCTGGCCGAGGTGCAGGCCCCCCGCGACGAGGACACCCTCCTCCGCTCGGCGCGAGAGCAGGACCGCGATCACGCCCGACAGCTTCGGGCTATGGCCGAGCGGGACCGCGGGGTCGCTGCCAGGGCAGCGCGCCGGGATGCTGAGCTCGGAGATGAGCTGCGCCGGCGACCGCCCGACCGGGCCGCCGCAACTGCGGAGCACCCGCGGCGGAGAACGGCAGGCAGCATCTACGCGAATGAGTACGGGCACTCTGAGGTGGCGTGTTGTGCTGCGCTCCTACCGGATGACGCTCAGGTAGCCCCAAGGACATAGGCATGGATGGGCGGCCGAGGCTCTCGGCTGTGCGGCTCCGTTCCTGCCACATCGCCGCCGTGAGTGGGCGGGCCGTCTGGCAAGAGCACACCATGGCCGCGGCATGTCGCGCTCAGAACAACCTGAGGAGTACGCGCTCGATGATTGTCAGACTGTGGGTGCCGTAGATGAGGAACAGAACGGCGGCGACTACGACAGCGGTGGCAACGCACCATGTAAGTCGGGCATTCATGCGGTGGTGCACTCCTTTACAGGGATGGGGTGTTGGGAGTTGCCTAGGTCGAGGACACTGTCACACAGCTCCTTGACGGCGGGGTTGTGGGTGGCGATCACCACGGTGCAGCCAGTGTCGGCCAGGTCACGCAAGGTGCTGATGACCATGTGGGTGTTGCCCAGGTCGAGGGCACCGGTGGGCTCGTCGGCGAGGACGAGTGCAGGCCGCTTGACGATGAGGCGAGCCAGGGCGACTCTTTGTTGCTCGCCACCGGAGAGTCGATGGACGACATCGGTCTCACGTCCGGAGAGGCCGACCTGTTTCAGCGCTGCGGCGGGGGTGCTGCCGACCGTGCGGCGCGAGCGCAGGGGCTTGAGGACGACACTGAGGTTTTCGGCGACGGTGGCGTTGTCGATCAGGGCGTAGTTCTGAAAAAGGTAGCCAAGCGTGTCGCGGCGAAAGGCCCGGGCCTTGCGGGCGCTGAGCCGGGTGAGGTCGCTGCCGTCGTGCACGATGGTCCCCGAGGAAGGGGTGTCCAGGAGCCCGAGACAGTTGAGCAGGGTGGATTTGCCCGAACCGCTGGGCCCGGTCAGCGCGAGCATGCGCCCGGCTTCTACGGTGAAGGTCAGTTCTTGCCACAGGGCTCGGTCACCGAAGGATTTGGACAGTCCTTTGAGGTCGATCACGCTTCGGTCGATCCTTCCTTGACGATACGACGGTGGAAGACGGCCAGGACCGTCAGAGCGGTAGCGATCTCGACCAGGGACAGGCCGGCGATGACCGTCAGGTCCTGGCCGGTGATCTCCACCGGGTCGCGGGGGGCGGGGATGCCCATGGCTGCGTACTGCTCAAGACCTTGGTTTGCCTGGTGGACTTGGTACGGAATCCAGCAGACTAGGAGGGTGACGATTGCTGCTTCGGCGGCCAAGAGTGTGCGATGGGTGGCGGTGAAGGTCCAGCCGTGAATATGGCGCGCAAATATCAACTGGGCGTTCTTGCGGCTATGGACAATGACTACACCGATGCCAGCGACGAGCAGGACCATAAGCGCGACAGCAAGGTTGAACACCCGCAAGCGGAAGTCGGCGGTGATGTCTCGGATGGCCTGGGCGGCGTCTGCGGCGACGGGGCTGATGCCGACCACCTCGTTGCGTAGGCCCCTGGTGGCGATGCCGTCGGTGATGTCGGTGGGATCAGGAAAGACGATGCTGCGCTGAGAGGCGTAGGAGGTGTACCCCTTGTCGCTGAGGTACTCGCTCCCGTTGGGCAGCACCGCGACGACGGGGTCGGTGAGGAACGAGGCATCCGAGGGTCTGTCCTGTCCTGCCGCACGGCTACCTCGGGCGTTGTACGTGAATATCTCCTGGTCCGCTGCGGTGGGGCGCACGTCGATCTGGTCCCGAGTGATCTGGTCTGGCGCGGACGGGCTCACCAGGTTCGGCGCTAGTGCTGCGAGCCGGTCGGTGAAGGCGGTGAGGCCCTCAGGTACGAGCAGAAGAATGCGCCCCTTCCGGCCGGTCGTGCCGGGGTCCGGGCGGCCGTCCGGGGCGAGGATCTTCTGTTGCGCAAGGAAGGTTTCGTTGGCCACGACGAAGTCGGCGGCCGGTATGTCCTGGGCGTCGCGCGAGCGAGCGAGGTCTCTGTGGCCTGCCAAGACGATCTCGCCGTTGCCGTCGGCGTGGCGTAGCCAGGGGCCGATCTTCGTCTCCATCTGCTTCAGCGCGTCCGGTGCCCCGAGGTAGCCGTTCAGTCGAATGGCGGAGGCGTCGCCCACCTTCTCGTACACGCTGAGGTGCTCCTGGCGGCGAGTCAGGTCCTGTCCGGCCTGGAGAACCGAGGCCGCGATACCCAGGGCGAGCAGCAGCGCGGGGATACGGACCAGGTAAGCGGCGTAAGCGGTGGAGCGAGCTGGGATCTCACCCTTGAGAGCGGCGAGGATACCCGTGCGCGCGGTGAGGGCGAGGGTTCCTGCGTGGGCGGCGAGGACAAGGGCGGTGAAGGCTAGAGCCGTCCCGACGGCGAGAAGGGCGAACAGGCCGAACCAGGCCAGGCGGTTGTACCAGGCCAGCAGCCCAGTGGTGAAGACCGTCACAAGAACAAGGGCGCCCATCCAGGGACGTGCCAGACAGCGCACATCCCGGGCGAGGATCGCCGGCAGTGACATGCCCTGCAGGCGCAGCACGCCATAGGACTTGGCGTTGAGAAGGACTCCAGCGCCAGTCATGGTAAGGCAGACCAACGCGACCACGATCAAGGAGCCGGCCAGGGCGCTGCCAGCGTAAGAGTAGGAGAGCTCGTCGAGGGAGGCGGGCTGGGGATGCCACGCGGTGAGGCCCTGCTGTTGCATGAGTTCGAGGAAGGGACCGACGGCGTCGGGATCACCGAAGAGGTAGTACATACCCCGGGGATCGCGGTCCGAGATCTCCGCGTACGGCCGCGTAACGGTGGCTTGCCCGGGGCTGAAGGTCGGGTAGCCACCATCGATCCACTCGGCGCGAGGGCCCGTTCCTGTCAGATAGAGGTCGCGACTGCGGTCGGGGTGTTCCAGGTTGAGTTCCTGGCGGCCCACAGTGACGTCGTGATCGCGGGCGAAGGCCTCGACGGCTTTCCCGATCGCGCTGCCAGTGGTGGTGTCCCTTGACTCGGTGACCTGAACGACCGCGTCGTAGCCAAGTGTCCACTGGTCTTCGAAGCTCCGGAGGAACAAGAAGGAGAACAAGGCGGAGAACGCCAGAACAAGGGCGTGGGCGAACTTGACACCACGATGCAGCATGAATATCCACGGGGGGCTTCGTAGGGGGATCGGCCGACCATAACGGCACTGCGCATGCCCCCGAAGGGCCGCAGGAGGCGGGCCCCTTCGGGGGCATGCAAGTCGTGCTGCTAGCTCGTCAGCACTCGGTCTTGTAGTAGCTCTTGTTGCCGGAGAGCGCGGCCTTGGCCTGCGTGATGGACCAGCTGCCGGCGCTGGCTACGTCGCTGTCGACCTCGGCTCCCACCGAGGTCGAACCGTGGCACTTGGACTTGTGGTAGTAGTCCGACCAAACAGTGGCCGTGCCGGCTCCGTAGTCCCATGTTCCGCCACCCACGTTCACCACGGTCGCCATCGCCGGAGTGGCAGCCGCCACGACCAGCGCACTGGAAATGGCAACAGACTTCAGCACGCGCTTGAGTCTCATCTTCAACTCACCTTCGGTTGGGCACGTGATGGATGCCGGAACGGCATCGAGCAGAAAGAACCTTCACAGTGAAGGATGCGGAAGAGAAGTGAAGATCAAGACGCATGCGGACGCGAAACTGGCTGCAATTGCTTCTTGGCATATGCATGCCGAAGTTTGGGGGTCCGTCTCGGGTGCCTGCGGCGGGCGCGGAGCGGTGTCATCGTCCTGGCGCATCAAGAAGACCGTCGTCAGGTCTTCCGGCGCGAGCCGGTCCCTCCTCTGAGGTGGGAGGTGGGGCGCCCGCGCCGGAACGTCCGTCCCGGAGTAGGGAGTCGTAAAGCCCGGGGCGGAGCCTGGAGCTACGGCCGGGGCGCGAAGGTCGCGCGGGGCCGCATGACGGCGAGGGTGGGCGGAAGCACCCAGACCCCGGGCAGGCCGCCCAGGAGCGCGGCCTTGCCGTCAGGGTGGAGCTGGCGCAGATCCTTTATCGGGTACCACTCGGCCTCGCGCCCCACGAGATCCCCGACCCGCACACCTTGGGCGGTGATGGTCAGCACGTCGTAGGTCGACCGGGGCCTGGTCACTGGCCCCTCCCCACGGAGGAGACCAGCAGGACGAGCAGCGCGAGGAGGACGAAGAGGTACCCGGCCTTCAGGGCGCGCTCTCGCGGTCGGCGGCTCACGCGACGCGCTCCCCGATGAGCGAGACCACGCGGCCGGCAACCCGGGGGTCGATCTCGCTCAGCGGCACCCAGACCTGCGGGGCGCCGGGAACGTGGGCGCAGAGGCCGGAGTGCGCGCGGAAGAGGTACCGGATCACCACCTTGCCCCGCTGACCGTCCTCTTGATCGGCGCGTCCGAGGTCGAGGAGCAGGGGCGCTTCCCACCCGGGCAGTGTCCACGGTCCCCCCACGCCGAGCGTCCGGGCCAGAGTGACGGCGGCCTCGGGGTACGTGTCGCAGTCCGCGAACGGCGCCGCCTCCGGCAACTGCGCCTGCGTGCGCCCCTGGAGCATCAGCACCATGCCGCGCTCGTCCACGACTACCGGCGACACCCGAAGGACCGGACAGGTACCCCGGTGGGCACAGCCGCCGGCAAGTACATGCTGGCCGAGCGTCTGCCACAGCGGCGCGAGGATCAAGGACTCCGCCGGGTAGCGGTGCGTGTAGGCGCTGACGACCTTCGCGGCCTCGGACGCCGAGATCATCCCGCCACCCCCGTGAGCCAATGGCGCTGGCCGGCGGTCGCCAGCCCGCTCGGCGGACGAGGGGCCGGGTCAGCGCGCGGGGCTATGGCGCCGTCCTCCGGCTGGCTGGTGACCTCCTGGGCGTACGCGACGTAGCGCCGGACGAAGAGAGCCAGGCTACGCATGTAGGTGAAGGCGGAGAAGACGAGCGCCTGATGGTCCGGGGCCTTCCGGACAAGGTCGTCCGCCTCGGCGCGGAGACTCCGCCCCTCCAGGTCCGCCCCGGTGCTCCCACTCCGGGTGAGCCTGATGATCTCTTCCGTCAGCTGGCCCGTCCGGGCGTGCATCTCGGCGCGGGTAGTCGTGTCGAGCTGGGGTGCCAGCACCTCGTCCACGAGGCGCGTCGCCTCCGTGTTGACGGGCTGGGCCCTGCGCCGACTGCGATTCGTGAGGTTGTGCGTCATAGCTGTCCTACCTTCTTGGTTGTGGGTCTGAGCTGGTCATTCGTACGATCGGCGGGCCCAGGGGCTCTGGGTATGGCTCTCATGGTTTCGCCGCCAGATGGCTCAGGAGACTTGACCGCCCGGAGCCCCGCGACGACTCGACCGCTGATTGGGAGATGCGACTCGATCGCTGTGTAGGACAACGTCGGCGAGGTCGTCTGCGGGATCGATGTACGACGAGCTGGCGGAGGGGAACGTGCCCGAGATCTGGGCCGGAGTGGACATCGGCAAGACGCACCACCACTGCGTGGTGATCGACTCGGACGGCAAGCGTCTGCTGTCGCGCCGGGTCGCGAACGACGAGAGTGAACTGCTCGCCCTGATCGGTGATGTCCTGGGGATATCCGCCGACGCGCTGTGGGCTGTGGACCTCAACCACGGTGGTGCCGCGCTGCTGATCGGGCTGCTGGTCAGTCACGGTCAGCCGGTCGCCTACCTCACCGGCCTGGCGGTCCGCCGGGCCGCTGCCACCTACCCGGCAGG
>NZ_JBHXJE010000089.1:0-6659 GCF_042723275.1 Streptomyces sp. NPDC058373
CCCTCGGGCGCCGGCGGGAGGCGCACTGCTGTGTGGGGCCTCAGGCGGACGGGGCGCCGCTCGCCCCGGTGCTCACTGGCCGTTCTCGTCGTTGACGCCCAGCAGCGGGCGCAGGTCCTTCGGGAGGTGCTTCTCGCAGGTGTCGCGGGTGGCGTTGGTCAGCGCGTGGTCCATGCATGAGTAGTAGTCGCTGTAGATGACCCGGGCGCTGAACATCGCGGCCACCAGGGCGAGCCCCAGCCCCGCCGTGACCAGGCCGCTGACGGCGGCCGTGGTCTGCTGGCGGGTTCCCGCCTCGGTCGGCGCCGGGGTGCTCTCGCCGGGCTTGCGGTCCTCGCGGGCGGCGGGGTCGGCGGGCTTGCCCCGCATCTTCAGCGAGGTGACGCCCCAGTACACCGAGAGGGCGCCGAGCAGCAGGGCGACCGACGGCCAGTTGAAGAGGGCGAAGAAGAACGACCACATGCCCGACAGCAGGGCGTACCGGGCGCGGCGCTGGCCGGGGTCGCGCGGGTCCCAGCGGGGGCCGGACGGGCGCCCGTCGCCGTTGCCGTCGCGGGAGCCGGAGCCGAAGGGGCTGGGGGAGCGGCCGGGCTGGCGGTCGCTCCACCGGCCGCCCCCGCCGGAGTCCTGACCGGAGCCGTCACCGGAACCCCCGGTGGGCGTCCGCGGCCGCCACGGCTGATCCGGCTGGCCCTCGGGCGGCGGCGCGAACGGATTCCCGGAGTCCCCGGAACCTGAGTCCGAACCGGAACCCGAGCCCGAACCGGAACTCGACCCCGAACCGGAACCGGAGTCCGGACCGGAAGGCGCCTCATGCTCCTTCTCCGAGCTCCCCCGACCGCCCCCCGACGACGACGGCGACGACGGATCGCTCCCCCTGACCGCCACCACGCCCCACACGTCCGGGGCCGTCGCGGTGGCGCCCGGCAGGGCGAGGCCCCCGAAGCCGGGGGCGGCGGTGGGCAGGGGGAGGCGGAGGCTCGCGGCGGAGCGTCGGTCCGGCATCAGGTGCGTGTCTTCCCTCGGTGGTCCGGCCGACGGCCCGGCCGGGCGTCGGCCGGTGGCGCCGGCCGTGCGCGGATGCGCGGTGGCGGCGGCCGTGGGCCGTCGGTGGTGATCGGGTGCGGCGGCGGTGGCGGGCTTGGTGCGGGTCGGTCGGGCGTTCCGGCGTGAGTCGGTCTGCTGTGGGTGTGTGCTCTGTGTGCTCTGTGTGCTGTCGGTGGTGCGGGTGCTGCCGGGACGGGGTCCCGGCGGGCGGTGCGGCCCGGCGGACCGGCCAACGGCCGCCCCCCCTCTCTCTCCGCAGGCCCGAAGGCCCGGGCGAGCCCCTCCCAGACGCTACCGCCCCCTCGGGCCCCCGTCCCGTGGGGGCCGACGAGTGTGCCGGTATCGTTGCTGACGGTCGGGAGCTTCGTAGAGTTCCCCGATCGCGGAGAGCGCGACCTTTGTACGACCGCACAAAGGCGTACGACCGGACAAGGCAGCGCCACCCGCACCGCCCGCACGCGCCGTGCCCGCACGAACAGCGTCACCGTAGAAAGGCCCCCGCCGTGGCCTCGCCGCTCACCAGCGACGCGTCTTCGCGTCCGAAGCGCCTCGTCGTCCTCGTCTCCGGCTCCGGGACCAACCTCCAGGCCCTCCTCGACGCCATCGCCGAACAGGGCGCCGAGCGGTACGGCGCCGAGGTGGTCGCCGTCGGCGCCGACCGCGGCTCCATCGCCGGACTGGAACGTGCCGAGCGGGCCGGAATCCCCTCGTTCGTGTGCCGGGTCAAGGACCACCCCGACCGGGCCGCCTGGGACCGGGCGCTGACCGAGGCGACCGCCGCGTACGAGCCGGACCTGATCGTCTCGGCCGGGTTCATGAAGATCCTGGGCAAGGAGTTCCTCGCCCGCTTCGGCGGCCGGGTGGTCAACACCCACCCCGCGCTGCTCCCCAGTTTTCCCGGGGCCCACGGCGTACGCGACGCGCTCGCGTACGGCGCCAAGGTCACCGGCTGCACCGTTCATCTCGTCGACGACGGCGTCGACACCGGCCCGATCATCGCCCAGGGCGTGGTCGAGGTCGTCGAGGACGACTCGGCGGAGGGCGAAGCCGCCCTCCACGAACGCATCAAGGACGTCGAGCGCACGCTGCTCGTCGAGGTCGTGGGGCGTCTGGCCCGCAACGGCCATCGCATTGAGGGACGAAAGGTTCTGATTCCGTGACCGCCGAAGGTACGAAGCGGCCCATCCGCCGCGCGTTGGTCAGCGTCTACGACAAGACGGGTCTGGAGGAGCTGGCCCGCGGGCTGCACGAGGCGGGCGTCGAGCTGGTCTCCACCGGGTCCACCGCCGGGCGGATCGCCGCCGCCGGGGTGCCGGTGACCAAGGTCGAGGAGCTGACCGGCTTCCCCGAGTGCCTGGACGGCCGCGTCAAGACGCTCCACCCCCGCGTGCACGCCGGCGTCCTCGCCGACCTGCGCCTGGACAGCCACCGCGAGCAGCTGGCCGAGCTGGGCGTCGAGCCCTTCCAGCTGGTGATCGTCAACCTCTACCCGTTCCGGGAGACCGTCGCCTCCGGCGCCACCCCCGACGAGTGCGTCGAGCAGATCGACATCGGCGGCCCCTCCATGGTCCGCGCCGCCGCCAAGAACCACCCGTCCGTGGCGGTCGTCACCGACCCCGGCCAGTACGGCGCGGTCCTCGAAGCGGCCCGTAACGGCGGCTTCGAACTGGCCGCCCGCAAGCGGCTCGCGGCCAAGGCCTTCCAGCACACCGCCGCCTACGACGTGGCGGTCGCCTCCTGGTTCGCCGACGACTACGCCGCCGCCGACGACAGCGGCTTCCCCGACTTCCTCGGCTCCGCGCTGACCCGCTCCACCGTGCTGCGCTACGGCGAGAACCCGCACCAGCCCGCCGCGCTCTACACCCTCGGCGAGGGCGGCCTCGCCGAGGCCGAACAGCTGCACGGCAAGGAGATGTCGTACAACAACTACACGGACACCGACGCCGCGCGCCGCGCCGCCTACGACCACCAGGACCCGTGCGTCGCGATCATCAAGCACGCCAACCCGTGCGGCATCGCCATCGCCGATGACGTCGCCGAGGCGCACCGCAAGGCGCACGCCTGCGACCCGCTGTCGGCCTTCGGCGGCGTCATCGCCGTCAACCGGCCCGTCACCCGGGAGCTCGCCGAGCAGGTCGCGGAGATCTTCACCGAGGTCATCGTCGCCCCGGACTACGAGGACGGCGCGCTGGAGGCACTGACCCGGAAGAAGAACATCCGGGTGCTGCGCTGCCCGCAGGCCCCCGCCGCCACCGTCGAGACCAAGCAGATCGACGGCGGCGCCCTCCTCCAGGTCGCCGACCTCCTCCAGGCCCCCGGCGACGACCCGGCCAACTGGACCCTCGCCACCGGCGACGCGCTCAGCGAGGGCGAACTGGCCGAGCTGGCCTTCGCCTGGAAGGCCTGCCGCGCCGTCAAGTCCAACGCCATCCTGCTCGCCAGGGACGGTGCCTCGGTCGGCGTCGGCATGGGCCAGGTCAACCGCGTCGACTCCGCCAAGCTCGCCGTCGAGCGCGCCGGCACCGAGCGCGCCCGGGGCGCCTTCGCAGCCTCCGACGCGTTCTTCCCCTTCCCCGACGGGCTGGAGATCCTGCTGGAGGCCGGTGTCCGCGCCGTCGTCCAGCCCGGCGGCTCGGTCCGCGACGAACTGGTCGTCGAGGCCGCGAAGAAGGCCGGCGTCACCATGTACTTCACGGGGACCCGCCACTTCTTCCACTGACCGGTACCTGGGTACCGCGAGGCGCCAGGCACGCGAGACGGCCGAGGGCCGCGTCCCCGAGCGGGGGGCGCGGCCCTCGGCCGTACGGTGCCTGCGCGGGTCAGTAGCGCGGGCGGTTGAACCAGGCGGTGGCCTGGCTGTTCACCATCGAGGCGAGGATGATGCCGTAGATCGCCAGCGCGACGATGCCGCCGAAGGTGGCCGAACCGCCCCCGCCCGCGAAGAGGTTGCTCAGCGAGCCGAGCAGCATCAGCGAGGCGTAGACGATGGTGGTGATGCGGATGCCGGAGCCGCCGGTGGAGAACTTCACACCGAGCACGATGGCGAGGACGGCCAGCGCGAGCAGGATGAAGACCAGGGCGTAGCCGAGGCCGACGAGGCCGTTGGCGGCGTCGGTCTCCATGCCGTTGGCGACGTCCTTGGCCGCGCCCACGGCGACGCCGAAGAAAAGCCCGACCAGGATCTGCAGACCCGCCACCACGAAGAGCAGCACGCGCGCGGTCTTCATCAGACCGGGCATCTCCGCCTTCATCGGATTCATGCCCGGACCGCCCGGGTACGCCGGCTGCTGCGGGTAGCCGTAACCGGGCTGGCCCGGCTGGCCGCCCTGCTGCGGGTAGCCGTAGCCCGGCTGGCCCTGCTGCGGGGCGCCGTAACCGGGCTGGCCCTGGGGGGCGCCGTAGCCGGGCTGGCCCTGCGGCGGCTGGCCGCCCTGCGGGGGCGGGCCGTAGGGGTTGTTGGGGTCGCCGAAACTCATGGCGGGTTTCCTCCGTTGAAGCGCGGGGACGCGCGGCCCGCGCAGGAGGTTGCGATGAAAGACGTAAGCGGCGCTTCCCCCCGGCACTGCCCGCGGCACTGTCTGCGCCTCATCGTTCTCAATACCCCGGGGTCTTGTCCAGTCACCAGCCATGGACGTTGTGCAAGTGCAACCTCCGTGATCATTCGGCCACACCGGACCAGACGGCCGAAAACGACCAGCTGAGGGGGGTGGCCCCTGGCCCCGTCCGGCGGGCCGCCGACCCGGATTGGCGGCGGAGGCCGGGGATCCGCGAGGATGGGGCCATGAGCGCCCAGATTCTCGATGGCAGGGCCACCGCGGCCGCGATCAAGTCCGAGCTGGCCCAGCGTGTGGCCGCTCTCCGAGCCCAGGGCGTCACGCCCGGCCTCGGTACCGTCCTGGTCGGCGAGGACCCGGGCAGCCAGAAGTACGTCGCGGGCAAGCACCGCGACTGCGCCCAGGTCGGCATCGCCTCCATCCAGCGCGAACTGCCCGCCACGGCCGGCCAGGAGGAGATCGAGGCGGTCGTCCGGGAGCTCAACGAGGACCCGACCTGCACCGGTTACATCGTGCAGCTCCCGCTCCCCAAGGGCATCGACGAGAACCGCATCCTCGAACTGATGGATCCGGCCAAGGACGCCGACGGCCTCCACCCCGCCAACCTCGGCCGCCTGGTCCTCAACGAGCCCGCGCCGCTGCCCTGCACGCCGTTCGGCATCGTCACGCTGCTGCGCCACTTCGGCGTCGAGATCAACGGCGCCGAGGTGGTCGTCGTCGGCCGCGGCGTCACCATCGGCCGCCCGATGCCGCTGCTGCTCACCCGCCGCTCGGAGAACGCCACAGTCACCCAGTGCCACACCGGCACCCGCGACCTCGCCGCCCACCTGCGCCGCGCCGACATCATCGTGGCCGCCGCCGGAGTGCCGCACCTCGTCAAGCCCGAGGACGTGAAGCCGGGCGCGGCCGTGCTCGACGTCGGCGTCAGCCGCGACGAGAGCGGCAAGATCGTCGGCGACGTGCACCCCGGAGTCGCCGAGGTGGCCGGCTGGATCTCCCCCAACCCGGGCGGCGTCGGCCCGATGACCCGCGCCCAGCTCCTCGTCAACGTCGTCGAGGCGGCCGAGCGCCAGGCCGCCTCCGCCGCCTGAACCCCCGAAGAGGCCGCCACCGATGAGCACCGACGCCCCCGACGACCAGCCCGCCGAGCCGGCCACCAAGGCCGAGCCCGAGGCCCGGGCCGAGGCCGCGACGCCCTCCGCTCCCGAGCCGGGCCCCGCGGCCGGTGCCAGCCGTGCCGGTGCCGGGGTGCGCACCGGGGTGGCCAAGCTGGGCTGGTCCCGGCGGGAGCCCGGCTCGCGGCGCTTCCCGCGGATCACCCGCTCCATCGCCCGTCCCGAGGGCGGGGGGCGGGCCGCCGCCGGGGACGCGCCCGCGCCCGCCCGCCAGTGGCCCGTCCTCCTGGTGCTCTCGCTCACGGCGCTCGGCCTGATCCTGACGGCCTTCGACATCACTCGGATCGGCACCATGCTCATCGGCGTGGCGCTCCTCGTCGGCGCCGGGCTGCGCTGGGCGCTTCCCTCGGTCGGGATGCTCGCGGTGCGCTCGCGCTTCACCGACCTGGCGACCTACTCGGTGCTGGGCGCGGCGATCGTGCTCCTCGCGCTGATGCAGCAGCCCCATCCGTGGGTGGAACTGCCGTTCCTGGACCGGACGCTCCACTTCACCGTCGACTGAGCCGCGCCCCGGCTGGGCTGCTTTTCGGCTGAGCGCCGCTTTCCCGTGCCGGTCACGGATTGGCCTCAAGCGCCGGCCGGGCTGGGGTTGGCTGAGCGCCGCTCGGCTGTGCCGGTCCACGATGGCCTCAAACGCCGGCCGGGCTGTTGTTTGGCCGTCCTGTCCGTCTCGGCTGTGCCGGTCACTGATTGGCCTCAAGCGCCGGCCGGGCTGGGGTTTTGTCGGTTGCCGTTGGCCGTGAGTGCGGCCTTGTCGTGGGGTTCGGGGTTTGTCCGTGGGGTGGTGCGGGCGGGGCCGCACCGGTGTACCTCCTCACAGACTGACGAGGCTGGAGCCTGTAGTGAGTTCTGGCTCCTCACGTCAGTCTGCTGCGGGGGCACC
>NZ_JBHXJE010000090.1:0-6204 GCF_042723275.1 Streptomyces sp. NPDC058373
CCTCCGGACGGGGCCGCCCCCGCCGCGCCGCCGCCCCGGCAGGCGGGCCGGGCCGACCGCCCGCCGGCGGGCGCCGTGCCGGCCGGGCAGCCCGTGGCCGCGGTCGGCGGCGGCTGAACCGCCGGGGGCGCCCCGTGCCATACCTCCCACCTGGCGGAACCGGGAGCGTGCGGCGGGGACGCCCAGCCGCGTGCGGCAGGCGTCCGCCGAGCCCCGTACGGCGTGCCGGGCATCCGCTGGGAGCGGCCGGGCCCGGGCGCGGCAGGCGCACGCCGGACAGGAGGCGGCGCCCTCGCGTGTCGGTCCGTGAGCGCCGCTCACCCGCCGCCGGGGACGGGGAGGCCGGCCGGCCGCGCCGGCTCCGACGGGCCCGGGCGCCCGGCACGGCCGCCCCCAACCGCCTCCTTCCGGGCACGTTTTGGGGGTCCGTCACCTTCTTCAATAAGATCCGCCGATGATCACAACAAGACGGGCAGCGGTGGTGGTGGCCGCGCTGATGACGGTGCTGGCGGGGGCTCTCCCCGCCGCGTCGACAGCGGCCGCGGCCACCACCGCCGACGGGCCCACCGCACGTCCCGCGCCCAAGGTCGAGCTGGTGCTCGACGTGAGCGGTTCCATGAAGGCCCGCGACATCGACGGGCAGTCCCGCATGTCGGCGGCGAAGCAGGCGTTCAACGACGTCATCGACGCCGTGCCCGAGCAGGTCGAACTCGGCATCCGCACCCTGGGCGCGGACTACCCGGGCGAGGACAAGGCACGCGGCTGCAAGGACACCCGGCAGCTCTACCCGGTCGGGCCGATCGACCGCACCGAGGCCAAGACGGCGGTGGCGACGCTCAGCCCGACGGGCTGGACCCCGATAGGCCCGGCGCTGCTCGGCGCCGCCGACGACCTGGACGGCGACGACGGCGGCAGCCGCCGCATCGTCCTGATCAGCGACGGCGAGGACACCTGCGGTCCCCTCGACCCGTGCGAGGTGGCGCGGGAGATCGCGGCCAAGGGCATCGATCTCGTCATCGACACCCTCGGCCTGGTCCCCGACGCCAAGATCCGCCAGCAGCTCTCCTGCATCGCCGAGGCGACCGGCGGCACGTACACCGCCGTGCGACACAAGGACGACCTTTCCGACAAGGTGAAGCAACTGGTGGACCGCGCGGCCGACCCGGTGGTCACGCCGGTGCCGGTCGAGGGGGCCGCGGCCTGCGCCGACGCGCCGAAGATCGAGCCGGGGCTGTACACCGACCGCCAGCCGCTCGGCACCCACCGGTGGTACCGGGTGGACGTGCTGCCGGGCCAGGAACTGCGCGCGTCGGTGAGCGTGGCGGCCGACCGCCCGCTCGCCGACGACTACGGCGTGCTGCTGCGCGCGGCGACCGCGCACGGCCGTGAGCTGGTGCGGGGTTCGGAGGCCGGCAGCGGCCGCACCGACGTGATCTCGTCGGGGCTGCGCCACCCGGAGCGGGAACGTCCGGACGCCGGCACCGACAAGCCGGCCGCGACCCCGGTCTGCCTGGAGGTCAGCAACTCCTTCTCGGCCGCCTCCGCCAAGGCCGCCGACGCCTCGGCGCCGGGCATGCCCCTGGAGCTGACCGTCGACGTGGTGGACGGTCCCGGCGACGCCTCGGACACGGCCGCCTTCGGGCTGGGCCGCGGCTGGTGGCTGCTGGGTGTGCTGATACTCGCCGGTTTCCTCGGCGGTCTGCTCTTCGGCTGGCTGTCGCGCTGGCGCTTCGCCGTCTGGAGGACCCGCTGATGCGTACCGCTCTTCGTAGCAGGCCCCTGGCCGCCGCGGACGTGACGGCCCCGGCCGCGCCCTCCCGGCGCCACCGGAGGCGTGCGCTCGCGGGCGCCGTTCTGGCCGCCGCGGCGCTGTTCACCGCGGCGCCGCCCGCCCTCGCCGACGCCTCGCCGTCGGCCTCCGCCTCCGAGGACGAGGAGGCCGAGGCGGGTCCGACCGAGGCGGGCACCGCGTTCCGCACGGCGGCGCGGCTGGCGCAGGGGCAGCGCGGTACCGCCTCCGCGTCGACCGGCGACTACCTGTACTGGGTCTTCCCGGCCGACACCGGGCAGCGCCCGACGGTCGAGGCGACGGTGTCGCTGCCCGCCGAGCGGGCCCGGCAGTCCGCCTCCACCTGGCGGATCGACGTCTACGACGGGCTGCGCCGCCGCCAGGCGTGCACGTACGGGCTCCAGGAGCGGCGGGCCGCCAAGGACGCCGCCGAGGTGCGGCTCTCCTGCACGCTGCGCACGGTGCGGGCGTTCTCCGAGCCGTGGGCCGACGACCCGCTGCCCGGCGCGTACTACGTCCGGCTGACGGTCTCGCGGCTCTCCGCCGACGACCTGGGCCGGCCGTTCCAAGCCGAGATCGGCGTCGCCTCGCAGGAGACGGGCGGTTCGACGGCGGTCGGCGGGAAGCTCTCGCAGCCGCTGCTGCCGGGGATCTCCGCCGCGTCCGCCTCGGCGGACGGCGCCGGCGACGAGGAGGCCGGTGAGGAGTCGGGCGAGGAGACGCCGCGTCCGGCGGCGCTGGCCGAGCCGGAGGACGGCTGGTCGTCCGGCTGGTGGACCGACCGGTGGCTGTGGACCGCCGGGGGCGCCGTGCTGGCCGCCCTCGCGGGCGTCTTCGGCTACACGCTGACCCGGGGCGGCGGCCGCCCCGACCGGGTCCCGCCCGGCGTCTGACGGGGTGACGGCTCCGCGCGCCTCCCGGCCGGGAGGCGGGCGGAGCCGCCCCCGGCGCACGGTGGTGAACTCCCCCTTCACCCCTGGCCAGAGCAGTCGCCGCGCTGTAGGTTGCCGTGCCGGCCGCCCGTCGCGCACGGGCGGCGGCCCAGGCCGTGGAGGCCGTACGGAAGTGCGGCACACCGCGGGCGAGAGGAACGGAGGCGCACCCGGTGCGGGAAGTGAGTGTGGAGCGTCTGGTCGCCCCGCCGGCCACCGGCGGCCTCGCCGACTCGGTCTTCCACGCGGCCGAGACCCGTCCCGACCGCCCCCAACTGGCCCTGGAACCGGCGGGAGCCGGCCGAGGCTGGCGCACCGTGACGTCCGGCCGCTTCCGCGACGAGGTGCTGGGGCTGGCCCGGGGGCTGCTGGCCGAAGGGGTGCGGCCGGGCGACCGGGTGGTGCTGATGTCGCGCACCCGCCCCGAGTGGACACTACTGGCGTACGCCCTGTGGACGGTCGGCGCGGAAGTGGTGCCGGTCTATCCGACATCCTCCATCGAGCAGGTGCGCTGGGTCCTCTCCGACGCCGGGGTCCGGGCGGCGGTGGTGGAGCACAGCGGGCAGGCGATGACGGTGGCCGCCGCCTGCTCCGACCCGGGCGGGCTGCTCGGGCTGTGGCAACTGGACCTGGAATGCCTGGCGGAGCTCGTGGAGCGGGGCGCGGAGGTGCCGGAGGCCGAGGTCCAGCGGCTTCGGGCGGCGGTCCGCCCGGAGGCGACCGCCGTCATCTGCTACACCTCGGGCACCACCGGCACCGCCAAGGGCTGCGTCATCAGCCACGCCAACCTGGCCGCCGAGTGCGACACCCTGATCGCGGGCTGGGGCCACCTGCTGGCGACGCGCGGGGAGCAGCCGTCCGTCCTCGCCTTCCTCCCGCTGGCCCACTGCTACGGCCTGATGGTGGCGGTCACCTGCGTACGCGGCGGCTATCTCCTCGCCCACCAGCCGGAGATGGCCCCGGCCCTGCTGCTCCCCGCCCTCGCCTCCTTCCGGCCCACCTTCCTCTTCGCCGTCCCCTACGTCTTCGAGCGGATCTTCGACGAGGCGTGCCGGGAGGCCGAGGCGGCCGGGCACGGGGCGCTCTTCGAGAAGGCCCGGGAAGCCGCCGTCCGGCACGCGGAGGCCCGCGAGCAGCGCGCCTGGGGCACCGGCCACGGCCCGGGCCCGGTCGCGAAGCTGCGGCACTCGGTGTACGAGCGGACGGTCTACGGCAAGGTGCGCGCGGTGTTCGGCGGGCGGGTCCGGGCGGCGGTGTCGGGCGGCTCGCCGCTCCGCCGCGAACTGGGCCTGTTCTTCGCGGGCGCCGGGGTCACGGTCTACGACGGCTACGGGCTGACCGAGACCACGGCGGCGGTCACCGCGCAGCCGCCGGGCCGGGTCCGTTTCGGCACCGTGGGCCGCCCGCTGCCCGGCACCACCGTGCGGATCGCCGACGACGGCGAGGTGTGGGTACGGGGGGACACGGTCTTCCGCGGCTATCTGCACGATCCGCCGGGGATGGCCGACGGCTGGCTGGCCACCGGCGACACCGGCCGGTTCGACCCGGACGGCTATCTGACGATCACCGGCCGCAAGAAGGACATCATCATCACCAGCGGCGGCAAGAGCGTCTCCCCGCAGCTGCTGGAGGAGCAGTTGCGCCGCCACCCGCTGATCGCGCAGTGCCTGGTGGTCGGCGACAACCGGCCCTACGTGGCGGCGCTGCTCACCGTCGACCAGGAGGCGCTGGCCCACTG
Source organism: Streptomyces sp. NPDC058373 (assembly GCF_042723275.1). Lineage (NCBI taxonomy): Bacteria > Bacillati > Actinomycetota > Actinomycetes > Kitasatosporales > Streptomycetaceae > Streptomyces > Streptomyces sp. NPDC058373. The sequence goes on from NZ_JBHXJE010000090.1 coordinate 4,460, forward strand.
GCAGCGGCTGCGCGGGGCGTCGGGGCGGGCGGCGTCGGCCCCGGCGGACGAGGCGGAGCTGCGGGCCCAGCTCCAGCGCGCGGTCAACCAGGCCAACACCCTGGTGTCGCGGGCCGAGTCGATCCGGGCCTTCGAGGTCCTGCCGGTCGACTTCACCCTCCAGGAGGGGTTGATGACCCCTTCGTTCAAGCTCCGCCGCAGCGTCGTGGCGCACACGTACGCGGAGGTCATCGAGGCGCTGTACGCGCGCTGAGCCGGCCCGCCCGGCGGGCCCGGGACAGCTTCGCGAAAAAATCTCGCCGCCGGTGGCATGGCCTCGCCCGGCCCGGGCACACGCCCCTCAGACCGACCTGAGGGCCTCCCCCCCCTGGCCTGACAGGTTGTCGCGGCCCCACCCGGCTCTCCCCCCTCGCCCGGTGGGGCCGCCCCTTTTCCTCCAGGGGCGCGCGGTGCTCCGGCCCCGGCGCGGACTTTTCCCGGTGTCCCCCCCGGCCCGGACCCTGCCGCCCTGCGCGTCCCAGCCATGCGCCACGGCGAACCGCCCGTCCGGCTCCTGGGCGGACGCGGACGGGCGCCCGTACCGCGAAAGGCCCGGCGGAGCGAAGCGGCGCACGGCCTGGGCCGGGGCCCCGATGCCGCCTGCGCCGGGAGGCCTGAGCACCCGGCCCGGCGTGCGGGAGAGGCGCCCCGCGGGGAAATCGGGACATACCTCGGCCAGGTCACCCCACTGCCCCCACTCCCCCATTTCCCGCCCGACCGGGAATTCCCGCACCAACCTGGCTCCGCTGTTTTCGCGGTGCGCAACAATTCGCCGGGCGAGTCCATTTCCCACCCGGCGGCTCCTTCTTCCCCCTGCACCGGACGCTGTTCCTCCACATCCTGGAAACATCGCCTTCTCATATCGCCGGCAACGCGATTCCCGCCCATCCGGGGACGGCTCTGTCTGCGGCGAATCTGCACAGCCGTGCCGCACCTCCGTCACCGCCACCCATACCTTCACCGCGTGTGACCCTCCGAGGTCAACGGCGCGCACCAGGGCTTCACACCAGAGCGTGCGGTGTACACGCGAGCGTGACCCCACCGGGTCGGGCGGCGGGGAGGTGTGAAGGTGGTGCCGCTCTCCTGTGCCCGATTCTGCACTCACTGGTGAGTGGAACGACGCCGCCCGCCGCATTCCGCTCTCACCGATTGGCCGCCCCGAGCACCGGCGTGCTTTGATCCATCGCACTGCGGCACCGCCCCCGGAACTCCGGTTCAGCGCCTTTCGTCCGGGGGCCGCCAGGAGATTTTCCCCTTCTTCTGCACGAGTGCGCCGCGGTGGCTATTTCCATCAGTGATGCGAAGGGAACTCCCCCCATGAGCTACACCCCCCAGGTCGAGACCGCCGAGATCGCCGACAGCGAGCTCGACAACATCTCCGGCGGCCTCGTGAACGGCCTCGTCGGCTCGGTCACGGCCAGCGTCGACTCCGTCGCCCCGGTCAGCGAGACCCTCGGCGCCGTCACCGGCACCGTGGAGCAGACCACCGGTCTGAACACCGCCCCGGTCACCGGCCTCGTCGCCGGTCTCTGAGACCCGCGCGCCACCTGACGACGCGTGCGGTCCGCCGAGGCGGGCCGCGACGGGCGGGTCGGCGGGGCCGGGCGGGGGCCGGGGGCGGGTGCGGCGGCCGGGGTGCGGCGGACGGACCCCGGGGGCCCACACCCCGCGGCCCGCGGGGGGGCCGGGCCGGGGCACCGGCGGGC
>NZ_JBHXJE010000091.1:0-4954 GCF_042723275.1 Streptomyces sp. NPDC058373
GAGTAGGACGCCGCCGAACTATTTGTGGCCTCGGGCCCTGGAAACCTGTCAAAGGGTTTCCGGGGCCCGAGGCATTTCTGCGTTCAGGACCTTTTCTCGCGCGGGGAATTAGGGTCGCCCTATGCGCTACGACCTGGTCGTCTTCGACAACGACGGGGTGCTCGTGGACAGCGAGCCCCTCTCCAACACCATCCTCGCCGGCTATCTGACCGAGCTCGGCCATCCCACCAGCTACGAGGACTCCCTGCGGGACTACATGGGCGGGGCGGTGCACCGGATCCACGACACGGTCCTTGAGCGGACCGGCCGGCGGCTGCCGACCGAGTTCGACGTGGAGTTCCACGGCCGGGTCTTCGAGGCGTTCCGGCGGGAGTTGGAGCCGGTGCGGGGCGTCGTGGAGGTGCTGGCCGGCCTCCGGGCCGCGGGCGTCCCGTACTGCGTGGCCTCGTCCGGGAGCCATGAGCGGATCCGGGTCGGGCACCGGAAGACCGGGTTGGACGCGTGGTTCCCCGAGGAGACCGTCTTCAGCGCGGACGACGTCGGCCGGGGCAAGCCCGCGCCGGACCTCTTCCTGCACGCGGCGGAGCGTATGGGGGTGGCGCCCGGGCGGTGTGCCGTGGTCGAGGACAGCCCGCTCGGGGTCGAGGCGGCGCGGGCGGCCGGGATGGACGTGTACGGGTTCACCGCGATGACGCCCGCAGGGCGGCTGGCCGGGGCCACCGAGCTCTTCGGCGACATGGCCGGGTTGCCGGGGCTGGTCATGGGTTCCACCTGATCCGGTCAAAGGGATACCGGTGGGTAGCGGCCGGTCGTACGCTCTGCGGCCATGACCGACCCGCGTATGCGGCACGGGCGAGCGGCCCTGGCGTTCAGCTTCCTCGTCCAGGGGGTGGCGTTCGCGCTGCTCGTCACCCGCATCCCGGCGATCCAGGACCGGTACGGGATATCCGACGCCCTGCTGCCCGCCTTCCTCGCCGCCGTGCCGGTCCTCGCTGGGGTCGCCAGCGGCGCCACCGAGCGGCTCGTCCGGCGGGTCGCGCCCAGTCTCGTGCTGCGGTGGGCCCAGCCGGTGGTCCTGCTCGCGCTGCTGGCGGTCGGGATCGGTCAGGGGATGGCCCAGGTCGCTCTCGCGCTGGCCGTCTTCGGTCTCGCGGTGGGCGCGCTCGACGCCTCGATGAACATGCTCGGAGTCAGCCTCCAGCGCGCGTACGGGCGGTCGATCATGCTCGGGTTCCACGCCGCGTACAGCCTCGGGGGCATCGCCGGTGCCTCGCTGGCGTGGCTCGGGGCGCACAGCGGGTGGGCGCTCGGGGTGGCGTACGCGCCGGTGGCAGGGGTGCTGCTGCCGCTCGCGCTGGCGGGAAGCCGTTGGTACGTGGACGCGGCGCCGGCTGGGGGAGCGGGGCCGGGCGAGGAGGGGAGCGGCGCCAGGGGCGGGCGCGGGATGGCGTTCGCCGTGCTGCTGCCGTTCTGTCTGGTGATGAGCTTCGCGTACATCGGGGACTCGACGGTCTCCAACTGGAGCGCGAAGTACCTCCAGGACGTGCTGGGTGGTTCGGAGCAGGCGGCGACCGTTCCCTACAACGTGTACATGGTGATGACCCTGCTCGGGCGGACGCTCGGCGATCTCGGGATGCGCCGGTTCGGGGCGGTGGCGGTGGTGCGGGCGGGGGCGGTGGTGGCGGCCGCCGGGTTCGCGCTGGTGGCGGGGGCGCCCGGGGTGCCGGCCGGGATGGCCGGGTTCACGCTGCTCGGCCTCGGGCTCTGCGTGATCGTGCCGCAGACCTTCGCCGCGGCCGGGCGGATCGGCTTCGAGCAGGGCGGCTCCGCCGGGTCGGACGCGGCCGTGGCCCGGCTCAACGTCTTCAACTACGTCGGCTTCCTCGTCGGCTCCCCGCTGGTCGGTGTCATCGGCGACGCGTGGAGCTACCGGGGGGCCATGCTGGTACCGATGGCGCTGGTCCTGGTGACCGTCGGGTATGCCCGCTCGTTTGAGGGAACCGGCGGCCGGTACGGTGACGGGCATGAGCGGGCGCGCGCAGCTGATGTGGGACGAGGCGGTCACCGGCTATGACTTCGGTCCCCGCCATCCGATGGACCCGGTGCGGCTCGCGCTGACCCGGGCACTGATCTCCGCGTACGGCGTGGACCGGCAGCTTGAGGTCACCGGGGCCAAGCCCGCCGGGGACTCCACGCTGCGGCTGGTCCACCGGCAGGACTACGTGGACGCGGTCAAGGCCGTCTCCGCCGATCCGGGTTCGGCGGACGGGTCGTACGGGCTCGGGACCGAGGACGATCCGGCGTTCGCCGGGATGCACGAGGTGTCGGCGGCCATCGCCGGTCTCTCCGTCGGCGCCGCCGAGGCGGTCTGGCGCGGCGAGGCCGAGCACGCCGTGAACTTCTCCGGCGGCCTGCACCACGCCATGCCCGGCGCCGCCTCCGGCTTCTGCGTCTACAACGACGCGGCCCTCGCCATCGCCCGGCTGCTGGAACTCGGTGCCGAACGCGTCGCGTACGTCGACACCGACGTGCACCACGGCGACGGCGTCGAGGCGGCCTTCTGGGAGGACCCGCGGGTCCTCACCATCTCGCTGCACGAGCACCCGCGCACCCTCTTCCCGCACACCGGCTGGCCCGAGGAGACCGGCGGGCCGGACGCCGAGGGCAGCTCCGTCAACCTGCCGCTGCCCGCGGGGACCGGCGACGCCGGGTGGCTGCGGGCCTTCCACGCCGTGGTGCCGGAGCTGCTGGCGGAGTTCCGGCCGCAGGTGCTGGTGACCCAGCACGGCGCCGACACCCACTTCGAGGACCCGCTCGCCCACTTCGCCATCTCCCTCGACGCCCAGCGCGCCGTGCAGCTCGCCTGCCACGGCCTGGCCCACGACTACGCGGACGGGCGGTGGGTGGCGCTCGGCGGCGGCGGGTACGCCGTCGTGGACGTCGTCCCGCGCGCCTGGACCCACCTCGCGGCGGTCGCCGCCGGGCAGCCCATCCCGCCGGAGTCGATGATCCCGGAGGAGTGGAAGCAGCTCGTCTACGCCCGCACCCGTCAGCCCGGGCCGAACCGGATGACCGACGGCCGCTGGCCCGTCAGCTTCCGTGACTGGCAGGGCGGTTACGACCCGGCCGACCGGCTCGACCAGGCCGTCCTGGCCACCCGGAAGGCGGCGTTCCCCCAGCGGGGGCTGCTGCCGTAGCAGCGGGGGCGTGTGGCACCCGCGTTCGACGGGGGCGCTCGGAGGGCCGGCGAACGCTGGGCCGACCGGGGGGATTTCCGCCGAACGGGGCTCCGGTGGCGGACGGTGCGTCAGCATCGGGTACGTGCCTCTCCCGCCCCCGCCCTCCTCGCCCCCGGCGCCCTCCCGCGAGGCTCTTCGCGCGCATCTGCTCGCCACCGGGATCGCCGGGACGGTCGCGACCCCCCGGGAGGCGAGCCTGCGCCGGTACCGCCTCTTCGCCGCCCGCGATCCCCGGGCGCTGCTCGGCCTCGACCCCCTCGGAGCCTGGCGCGAGCGCGACGTACTGGCGCTGATGGCGCGGCGGTGCGGGGTCTCGGCCGACCCCCGGCGGACCGAGGGCGTCGACACCGTCGACCCGGATCGCACGCTGCGGGGGCTCGACCGGTTCGCCGCGCGGCTCGGGCGGGCGGTGGCCGAGCGCCGCCCGGTCCTCTTCGGCACCGGGCACCCCCACCGCCTCATCGGTTTCTACGCCGCCTTGGCGCAGGGCGTCTCGGCGGCGGGAGGGCAGGTCCTCACCCCGGCGCAGGGTCGAAGTGTCGACATAACGACCCGGTTCGGTCTACGTACGCATCAAATCGACTACGTACAGGGCGTCGCGTTGGTGCGAGCGGACGCGGGCCCGGAGGCGGGTTGTGAGCCGGGCGCGCACTGCCATTCGCCGCTGCCCGTACGCGTGGTGCTGGGGGTGGCGGCGGAGCGCGGCGGGCCGCTGCCGGGGCTCGTGGTGGGGGACCACGGATGGGTCTGCGGGGCAGGTCAGCTCGGGTTCGAGGCGATCGGGCCGGCCGACACCGACGATCCCGCGCCGTTCGTCGGGGAGGCCGAGGGCCGGGTGGCGGTGGCGGTGCCGCTCGATGACGGAGTGCGGTCGGTCTGCTACGAGCCGCTGACGCGCTATGTACTCAATCGGGCGTGTCTGTCACCGTAGGGACCCGGGAGGGGCTCCTCTTCCCCACTCGCATCACCCGCCCCTACATTGGGGAGTGAGCGCACAGAGACGAGGAGTCACCGGAGGGGAAGCCGGTGCCCGTCATGTGCGGAAGGTTCAGGTGTGACATGGCTGCTGCTGACCGGCCTCTCAACGAGGTCCAGTTTCTGACCGTGGCGGAAGTCGCCTCGGTGATGCGCGTGTCCAAGATGACCGTGTACCGCCTGGTGCACAGCGGTCATCTGCCCGCCATCCGGGTCGGAAGGTCCTTCCGCGTCCCGGAACAGGCGGTTCACGAGTACCTTCGCGACTCCTACGTGGGGGTGGAGACGGCCTGACGGCCGGGTCCGCGGGACCTCGATTACGGCCTCGGGCGTGGGGCGGGTAGGCTAAGCCGACGTAGGTCGTGTGGGCCCATGCAGCCCCGCACCAATGACCCCCGGTGAAAACGGGGGTTGTCCGAGAAGTGAGCGAGGGTAGTCGTGGGCTCTGTTATCAAGAAGCGGCGTAAGCGGATGGCTAAGAAGAAGCACCGCAAGCTGCTGAAGCGGACGCGTGTGCAGCGTCGTAACAAGAAGTGAGCGCCTAGCGGCGTGCGTATCGGAGCCCTTCCGCCCTTTGGCGGGAGGGCTTCGGTCTTTTTGTGGCGCGTCCACGGATTGGCCTCAAGCGCCGGCCGGGCTGATTTTTGGCCTCAAGCGCCGGCCGGGCTGGAAGGTGGCCTCAAGCGCCGGCCGGGCTGGAAGGTGGCCTCAAGCGCCGGCCGGGCTGGAAGGTGGCCTCA
>NZ_JBHXJE010000092.1:0-4936 GCF_042723275.1 Streptomyces sp. NPDC058373
ACGAAAGGCCCCGGAGGACGATCCTCCGGGGCCCTTTCGCGTGCGCGTGCTCAGCCGCGTACGGCGGGCGCGTACTCGTACGCCCAGACCTCGACGGAGTCGGCGGCGCGGTCGAACGCCTCCGCACGCGAGAGGAAGTCGGCGTTGTGGTCGGTGAGCAGGACGGCCGGCTCGGCGGCGCCCTCCCGGACGACGATCTCCAGCGCCTGCCCCTGCACCGTACGGGGCAGCGACAGCCACTTCACGGGGCGCTGCACGGTGCGTACCGCCTGCACCCGCTGCCAGGGGTTCGTCCGGGTGACGAAGAAACCGACGTGGCGCAGGCCGGTGGCGTTGACCCAGACGCCCATGCGCAGCAGGCGCAGGGCCGAGGCGACGACCGCGAGCCCCAGGGCGCCGGTCACCCCCGCCCCGGACAGGGCGCCGGCCACCGCGATGATCACGGCGCTGACCAGGACGAACGATGCCAGCAGCAGCAGTATCGCGGCCGCCCCGACACGCCAGGGGCCCGGGCGGTACGGCCGCCGCCACTGGTCCCGGTCGTCGAACGGGAGCGGTGCGTCGTCCGCGGCCTCGTCGAATGCACGGTCGGCCGTCAGGAAGGCAAGGGGCACGGCTGGTCCTCACTCAAGCACACTCGGGGGTGGTGCCCGGTGAGGCTACCGAGAGTGCCGGGCCCCGACCACTCCAGGGTCCCCGGGTCGGCTCACCGACCCTCGGATGCCTCGGACTTCTGGTGCTGCACGGGCGCCTGCTCGGGGGAGAGGGCGGGCATACCGATCAGCAGCGCACCCACCAGTCCGGCGACCACGGTCAGCCCCATCAGGGTGCTGCCCATCCGCTGGCCCACGGAGGCGCGCTCCCTGGGCGGTGGGGTGACATTGCTGCGGAACTTCTCAGCCTCGGCGATGAAGGCGAACGGAACGGGCTCTCGCCGACGGAACATTTAGGGCGCTTCTCCTCGGAGATCGTGGACGGTCATGGCGCTGCGGGACGTGAGACACGTCTCTGTCAGGAAAGACGATCGGCGGCCCGGATCGGTGCCCCATATCGCCGAATTCGCTGAAGATTGTCGGCGGAGGACTCCGAACGGCCGATTGTCGGTGCCAGGACGTAGAGTGGGCGCCGCCCGAGCGACGCCCCCCATGGAAGGACCCGCAGGTGAGCGACACCCCTGCTCCAGACCTCAAGCCCAGTTTTCGCAGCGACGTCACGGTGGAACTGGTCAAGCACAGCGCAAGCGACACGGACGTGCTGTGGGCCGCCCGCGTCTCCACCGCCGGTGAGCAGTCCCTGGACGAGCTGAGCAAGGACCCGGAGCGTTCCCGGGGTCTCATCAACTATCTGATGCGGGACCGCCACGGCAGCCCCTTCGAGCACAACTCGATGACGTTCTTCATCAGTGCTCCCATCTTCGTCTTCCGCGAGTTCATGCGGCACCGCGTGGGCTGGTCGTACAACGAGGAGTCCGGTCGCTACCGCGAGCTCCAGCCTGTCTTCTACGTCCCCGACGCCGACCGCAAACTCGTTCAGCAGGGCCGGCCCGGAAAGTACGAGTTCGTCGACGGCACCGAGGAGCAGCGCGAGCTGACCGGCCGCGCCATGGAGAGCTCCTACGTCCAGGCGTACGAGGCGTACCAGGAGATGCTGGCGGGCGGTGTGGCCCGCGAGGTGGCCCGCGCCGTGCTGCCGGTCGGTCTGTACTCCTCGATGTACGCGACGTGCAACGCCCGCTCCCTCATGCACTTCCTCGGCCTGCGCACCCAGCACGAGCTGGCCACGGTCCCCTCCTTCCCGCAGCGCGAGATCGAGATGGTCGGCCAGCAGATGGAGGCCCACTGGGCCGAACTGATGCCGCTGACGTACGCCGCCTTCAACAAGAACGGCCGCGTCGCCCCCTGAGGTGCCGGGCGAGGCTGGGGGCACACCCGTACGACCAGCCATCCGAAGTGTCCGTATTGCAGCATTTCGGGAAGTTCATCTAGCCTGATGAAACGGGCCCGGTACTGCTTGAACCCCCGAGCAGGCAGTGCCGGGCCCTTCTGTCTCCCCTTGCGCCGTTCGTCCCTCTCCGGAGGCGCGCCGACGACCCTCGTCACGTCGCCCTGAGGGGGACCACGCGCCGTGTAGCGAGTAGCGTGTTACCCATGGCTCCGACCTCCACTCCGCAGACCCCCTTCGGGAGGGTCCTCACCGCCATGGTCACGCCCCTGACGGCGGACGGCGCGCTCGACATCGACGGCGCCCAGCGCCTCGCCACCCACCTGGTGGACGCCGGCAACGACGGACTGGTCCTCAACGGCACCACCGGCGAGTCCCCGACCACCAGCGACGCGGAGAAAACCGAGCTGATCCGAGCCGTGCTCGACGCGGTCGGCGAGCGGGCGCACATCGTCGCCGGAGTCGGCACCAACGACACTCGCCACAGCATCGAACTGGCCCGCGCCGCGGAGGCGGCCGGAGCCCACGGCCTGCTGACGGTCACGCCGTACTACAACAAGCCCCCGCAGGAGGGCCTGTACCGCCACTTCACGGCGATCGCGGACTCCACCGGCCTGCCGGTCATGGTCTACGACATCCCGGGCCGCAGCGGCGTCCCGATCAACACGGAGACCCTGGTCAGGCTGGCCGAGCACCCGCGCATCGTGGCCAACAAGGACGCCAAGGGCGACCTGGGCCGCGCCAGCTGGGCCATCGCCCGTTCGGACCTCGCCTGGTACTCCGGCGACGACATGCTGAACCTCCCCCTCCTGTCGGTGGGCGCGGTCGGTTTCGTCTCGGTCGTCGGCCACCTGGTCACCCCCGAGCTGCGCGCCCTGCTCGAAGCGCACCTGAGCGGCGACGTCCAGAAGGCCACCGAGATCCACCAGCGGCTGCTCCCCGTCTTCACGGGGATGTTCCGCACCCAGGGCGTCATCACCACCAAGGCCGCCCTCGACCGGCTGGGGCTGCCCGGCGGGCCGCTGCGCCTGCCGCTGGTCGAGCTGTCGGCGGAGGAGACTGTGCAGCTCACGATCGATCTCGCCGCGGGCGGGGTACAGCTGCAGTCCTCAGACTTCACAACTGCATAAGCAGGACCGGTACGCCGGAGCACCACCACACAACTTCACCACCACGAACGACACCTGCGCCACGTGCCGCCCGGTACGTGGCGCGGGTGGTAGGGAGAATCTTTTGAGTCATCCGCACCCTGAACTCGGCCCCCCGCCGAAGCTGCCCAAGGGCGGCCTGCGCGTCACACCGCTCGGCGGTCTCGGCGAGATCGGCCGCAACATGACGGTCTTCGAGTACGACGGCCGGCTCCTGATCGTCGACTGCGGCGTCCTCTTCCCCGAGGAGGAGCAGCCCGGCATCGACCTGATCCTGCCCGACTTCTCGTCGATCAGGAACCGCCTCGACGACATCGAGGGCATCGTCCTCACGCACGGCCACGAGGACCACATCGGCGCCGTGCCGTACCTGCTCCGCGAGAAGCCGGACATCCCGCTGATCGGCTCGAAGCTCACGCTCGCGCTGATCGAGGCGAAGCTCCAGGAGCACCGCATCCGGCCGTACACGCTGGAGGTCGCCGAGGACCACCGCGAGCGCATCGGTCCCTTCGACTGCCAGTTCATCGCGGTCAACCACTCCATCCCGGACGCCCTGGCCGTCGCCATCCGCACCCCCGCGGGCATGGTGGTGCACACCGGCGACTTCAAGATGGACCAGCTCCCGATGGACCGGCGCCTCACGGACCTGCCGACCTTCGCGAAGCTCGGCGAGGAGGGCATCGACCTCCTGCTGACGGACTCCACCAACGCCGAGGTTCCCGGCTTCGTGCCGCCCGAGCGCGACATCTCCAACGTCCTGCGCACGGTCTTCGCCAACGCCAACAAGCGGATCATCGTGGCGAGCTTCGCCAGCCACGTCCACCGCATCCAGCAGATCCTGGACGCCGCCCACGAGTACGGCCGCCGGGTCGCCTTCGTCGGCCGCTCGATGGTCCGCAACATGGGCATCGCCCGCGACCTCGGCTACCTGAAGGTGCCGCCGGGGCTCGTCGTCGACGTCAAGACCCTCGACGACCTGCCGGACGACGAAGTCGTGCTCGTCTGCACCGGCTCCCAGGGCGAGCCGATGGCGGCGCTCTCCCGGATGGCCAACCGCGACCACCAGATCCGCATCGTCCAGGGCGACACGGTGATCCTGGCCTCCTCGCTGATCCCGGGCAACGAGAACGCGGTCTACCGCGTGATCAACGGCCTGACCCGCTGGGGCGCCAACGTCATCCACAAGGGCAACGCCAAGGTCCACGTCTCCGGGCACGCCTCGGCCGGTGAGTTGCTGTACTTCTACAACATCTGCAAGCCGAAGAACCTGATGCCGGTGCACGGCGAATGGCGCCACCTGCGCGCCAACGCCGAGTTGGGCGTCCTCACCGGCGTCCCGCCGCAGAACATCGTCATCGCCGAGGACGGCGTCGTCGTGGACCTGGTCGGCGGCCGCGCCAAGATCGTCGGCAAGGTCCAGGCCGGTTACGTCTACGTGGACGGGCTCTCCGTCGGCGACGTCACCGAGACCTCGCTCAAGGACCGCCGGATCCTCGGCGACGAGGGCATCATCTCGGTCTTCGTGGTGGTGGATTCCAGCTCCGGCAAGATCACCGGCGGCCCGTACATCCAGGCCCGCGGTTCGGGTATCGACGACGCCCGCTTCTCCGACGTCGTCCCCCGTGTCCAGGAGGTCCTGGAGAAGTCGGCACAGGACGGCGTGGTCGAGCCGCATCAGCTCCAGCAGCTGGTGCGCCGCACGCTCGGCAAGTGGGTCTCCGACCACTACCGCCGGCGCCCGATGATCCTCCCGGTCGTCGTGGAGGTCTGAGCACTCTGACCCCATGTCAGGGGTGCCCGGACGGGCACACGTACGGAGCGGGGCTCCCCGATTTGCATCGGGGAGC
>NZ_JBHXJE010000093.1:0-4601 GCF_042723275.1 Streptomyces sp. NPDC058373
GGCACCCCGCCCGCGCCCACCCCCCCCAGGACCCCCTCGCAGCCCCCCCCGACGCCCTGGCGCCGCGCCCGTTCTTTATTGAGATGGTGCTCATCGAGTTCTACACATTGACTTTCGTCGGCAGCGTCTGTTGTTTATACGACACCGGGTCGGGGGCCCGCGCGGCGCCGACATTTGCGCACGGGCCGGATTCGTGTCGACGAATCCGGCCCTTTCCGTGTTCCTGGGGGTCGTACGGCCCGGTACGTGTCCTCGCCGCGCCCGGGGTCAGACCGCGTCCGCGGGCTGTGCCTCGGCGGCCGGTGCCTGGTAGCGGGCGTGCGGGACGACCATCGGGGTGCCGGTGCGCGGGTCGGGGGCGATGTCGCAGGCCAGGCCGAAGACCTCCTGGACCAGCTCGGCCGTCATGACCTCCTCGGGGGTGCCCTGGGCGTGCACCTCGCCCCGGTCCATGACGACCAGGTGGGAGGCGAAGCGGGCGGCCTGGTTGAGGTCGTGGAGGACGGCGACGACGGTGCGGCCCTCCCGGTTCAGTTCGGCGCACAGCTCCAGCAGGTCGTACTGGTGGGCGATGTCCAGGAAGGTGGTCGGCTCGTCCAGGAGCAGCAGCTCCGTCTCCTGGGCCAGCACCATGGCGATCCAGGCGCGCTGGCGCTGGCCGCCGGAGAGCTGCCCGGCCTGCTCCTCGGCCAGCTCGGTCAGGCCGGTGCGGTCCAGGGCGAAGGCGATGGCCCGGTCGTCGTCGGGGGACCACTGGCGCAGCAGGGTGTGGTGCGGGTAGCGGCCCCGGCGGACCAGGTCGCGGACGGTGATGCCGTCGGGGGCGACCGGGCTCTGCGGCAGCAGGGCGACGTGCCGGGCCGCCTCCTTGCCGCGGTAGGAGTGCAGGTCGCTGCCGTGCAGGTGGAAGGTGCCGCTCTCCGGCTTGAGGATGCGGCCGTACCCCTTGAGCAGGGTCGACTTGCCGCACCCGTTGGGGCCGATGATCACGGTCAGCCCGCCGTGCGGCAGGTCCAGGGTGACGTCGCGGACGACGGGGGCGCCGCCGTAGGAGAGGGTGACCCCGCGTGCGCCGAGCCCCTTCTCCGGCGGGGCCCCGGCACCGGCCGTGGGGGCCGGGGTGGGGGCCGCGGACTTCTTCGCCGCTGTCTTCACAGGTTTCCCTTCCGCCATTCGCGGGTGAGCAGATAGCCGAGGTAGAGGCCGCCGATGGCCATGGTGTAGATCCCGACGGGCAGGTTGTCGAACCACGGCACCTGCTGGGCCGCCAGGTCGGCGAGGACCAGCAGCAGGGCGCCGGTGAGCGCGGAGAGGAAGAGGTGCGGTCCGGTCCCCCGGGTGAGCCGCCGGGCGATCTGCGGCGCGGTCAGCGAGATGAAGGCGATCGGCCCGGCGACGGTGACCGCCCCGGCCGACAGGACGATGGAGAGCAGCACCGCCGAGGTCTTGGTGCCCCGGGGTTCGGCGCCGAGTCCGGCGGCCAGCTCGTCGCCCATCTCGCCCACCTCCAGGCGCCGGGAGACCAGCGCGGTGAGCGGGGCGGCGACCAGCAGGACGATCCCGATGGTGACCGCGTGGTCCCAGGAGCGGGCGGCGAGGCTGCCGTTGATGTACGCGGTCAGTGCGGTGGCGTTGTCCCGCTCGACGGCGTAGACGACGTACTGGGTGAAGGCGGTGGCCAGGGCGGCGACGCCGATGCCCGCGACGACCAGGCGGCCCGGGTCGCGGAAGCCGGTGCCCGTGGAGACGTGGACGACGGCCATGGCGAGGGCTGCGCCGAGGAGGGCGCCGAGCCAGATCGGGCTGCCGGGCAGGAAGAGCGCGAAGAAGGCGGCGCCCGCCCCGGCCCCGGAGGCGAGACCGATGACGTCGGGGCTGCCGAGCGGGTTGCGGGTGACCGACTGGAAGAGGGCGCCGGAGAGGCCGAGCGCGGCTCCGGCGCCGACGCCGGTGACCAGGCGCGGGCCGCGCAGCCGGTTGAGGACGAAGCGGTTCTTGCCCTCGGCCCCGCCGAAGACGGCGCCGGGAAGCTCGTGCAGTGGGATGCCGAGGCGGCCCAGGCTGAGCGTGGCGACGGCGGCGAGGACGGTGAGGACCAGCAGGACCACGGCGACCACCACGGAGATCCGGCGCACCGGGAGGGCGACCGCGGAGCCGATCCGCAGGTGGCCGCCTGCGCGCGGCGGCGCGGCGGGGGCCGGGACGGGGCGGTCCTGGAGCTGGGGGGTGGTCATGAGGTCCCCTTCATCCGGCGGACGGCGTAGAGCAGCGCGGGGGCGCCGAGGAAGGCGGTGACGACGCCGACCATGAGTTCCTGCGGGCGCAGCACCAGCCGTCCGACGACGTCGGCGAGGAGCAGCAGGGCGGGGCCGAGCAGCACGGAGAAGACCAGTTGCAGCCGGAAGTCGACGCCGACGACGGCGCGGACGACGTGCGGCACGGCGAGGCCCACGAAGGCGATCGGGCCGACGGCGGCGGTGGCGGCGGCCGACAGGACCGTCGCGGAGAGCAGTCCGGCGGCGCGGACCACGGCCGGGTTGGCGCCGAGCGAGGAGGCGGACTCGTCGCCGAGGGCCAGGGTGTTGAGGCCGGGCGCCAGCGGCAGGGCGACCAGCAGACCGGCGGCGGCGAACGGCAGGACGGCCCAGAAGACCTCCATGTCCCGTCCGGCGAGCGCGCCGACCACCCAGTAGCGGTAGCTGTCGAAGACCTTCGGCATGCTGAGGGTGACGGCCTGGATGTACGCGTACAGGACGGCGGAGAGCACCGCCCCGGCGAGGACCAGCCGGACCAGGCCGCCGCCGCGGGAACCGGCCGCGCCGATGGCGTAGACGGCGACGCCCGCCAGGATGGCACCGGGCAGCGCCCACCAGACGGTGTCGGCGCCGGAGGTGGCGCCGAGGAAGGCGGTGGCGGTGACGACGCTGGCGGAGGCTCCGGCGTTGATGCCGAGCATGCCGGGGTCGGCGAGCGGGTTGCGGCTGATGCCCTGCATGAGCGTGCCGGCGACGGCGAGGCAGACACCGGCGAGGACCCCGAGGGCGGTGCGCGGGTAGCGGCTCTCGACGACGCTGGTGACGTACGGGTCGCCGTGGCCCGCCAGGACGTCCAGGACGTCGCCGATCGGGGTGGTGCGGCTGCCGAACATGACGCTGGCCGCCATCGCGAGAGCGAGGACGGCGACGCCGGCGAGGAGGGCGGAAACCCGCCGAGCGGTGCCGGCACGGGAGGTGCCGGCACCGCTCGGACGAGCGACGGTGGTCGTGGCCATGGAGGAGAGCGGTGCCTCAGTCGAGGGTCTTGACGGCGTCGTCGATCATCGGCAGGTAGCGCTCGATGACCCACGGCACGGTGAGCGGGTTGATGATCGAGGAGGCCGTCACGAAGGAGGTGTCCTCGCTGGTGACGAGCGAGCCGCGCTTGACGGCCGGCATGGCGGCGTACAGCGGCTGCTTCTCGATCTCGGCGCGGTTCTTCTTGTCGGTGTAGAAGGTGAAGAGAAGGTCGCTGTTCTTCAGCTTCTCGGCGTTCTCCAGGCCGATGATGGCGGAGTCGGTGCCCTCGACCTCCTTGAAGGTCTTCACCACCGGGTCGACGGTCAGGCCGAGGCCGGTCAGCATCTCGACGCGCTGCTCCTCGGGGAGGAAGACGCCGAGCGAGCCGGGGCCGTCGGTGTAGATGTAGGAGAAGGTGACGTCCTTGTACTTCGGACGGGTCGCGGCGGCGTCGGAGAGCTGCTTCTTGATGTCCTTGATCAGGCCCTCGCCCTCGTCGCTCTTGCCGAGCGCCTTGGCGATGATCTGGATCTGCTCGTCCCAGTTGGTCGACCAGGGCAGCTCGGGATAGGCGACGGTCGGCGCGATGTCCTTGAGGATGTCGTACTGCTCCTCCGTCACACCGGACCAGGGGGCGAGGATGACGTCGGGCTCCAGCTCGGTGATGGTCTCGAAGTCGATGTCCTCACCGCCGGCGAACTGCTTGGGGAGCTTGTCGCCCTTCTCCTTCACCGCCTCGTTGATCCACGGGAGGTAGCCGGACTTGTCGCTGCCCCACTCGTAGCTCTCGATGCCGACCGGGGTCGTGCCGAGCGCGATGGCGGTCTCCGCGGAACCCTGGCCGAGGGTGACGACCTTCTTCGGCTCCTCGGGTATCTCGGCGGTGCCGAGCTTGCTCTTGATGGAGACGGGGAAGGCACCGTCGCTCTTGGCGGAGGCACTCGGCTTCTCCTCGTCCGAGGAGGAGGAGCAGCCGCCGAGGACGACGACGAGCGCGGTGGCCGCGGCCGAGGCGGCGACTGCCTTGCGGCGCGCCCGGGAGAACAACGATGACATGGACGTTTCCTCAGGTCTGAAGAACTACGGAGCCGAGCGCCCCTGTCCGGGGCCAGGGGCGGACCCTGAAACCGGGGGAACGGGGAGCTGGTCGCAGCGGGGACCGTGCGACGTTAGGCAAGCCTAAGCTTATGGCCTGGCGGCTTTCAATCGACCTCGGGGGCGAGTGGGGGCGCTAGGCCCTGTCCGGCGGATCTTCGTGGAAGAGCCTGCGGCGTCTGGTGCGTGCTCTCGGCGTGCGCCCGGATCTCCCTCGTACTGGACGTACTC
>NZ_JBHXJE010000094.1:0-4550 GCF_042723275.1 Streptomyces sp. NPDC058373
CTCGTACTGGACGTACTCGGGTGATTCGGGCGTACGGCGAGAGTGCGTGCCAGGCGTCGCAGGCCCACGAAGATCCGCCGGACAGGGCCTAGGGGCGCCCCGGGGTGGGTTCCGCCCGGTACGTCCTGGGTGCGCCTCCGGTGGGGGCCTGCGGCGGGGCGGGCGGGGTGACGTGCCGTCGGAGGCGGGGGGCGTGGCCGGGTGTGCGCTGGGCTCGGGGTTGGGGCATTGGTTGGCCTCAAACGCCGGCCGGGCTGAGGGTGGCCTCAAGCGCCGGCCGGGCTGAGGGGCGGCTCGGGTGGGGGGACTGTCCGGCTCCACGGTGCCGGTCACCGATGGCCTCAAGCGCCGGCCAGGCTGAGGCCGTGTGCCTGCCCGGACGCCAGGCGCCGCCGGGCCGGGGTGGACAGCGGTTCGCCCCACTGGCCACGAACCCGCAACGCCGCCGCGACAGTGGGGGCCGCGGGTGTGACGCGCGGCACGGGGAATTCGTCCTCCAGTTTGCTGAACAGGGCCAGGGGTAATCGGGCCGGACAGGCATCCGCTCAAGGAGGACGCCGATCACCGACCCCCTACCGCAGGAGTTTTTCTTCATGACCGCTTCTCAGGAGAGCACCGGCCGCAACATATTCGTCGTCGGACTGGACGAGGACAATCTCGATACGCTCTGCGCGGTTCCCGGCGCCGATGAATTCACCTTCCACCCGCTGCTGTCCCAGGACGAACTCCAGCACGGGGAGATCGATTTCCCGGAACTGCTGCGCAAGGCGCGGGCCACGCTCGACGCCTTCGAGGGCACCGTGGACGCCGTGGTGGGCTACTGGGACTTCCCGGTGAGCACACTGGTGCCGATCCTCGCCCAGGAGCGCGGGCTGCGCTCCAGCAGCCTGGAGTCGATCGTGCGCTGCGAGCACAAGTACTGGAGCCGCCTGGTCCAGCGCGAGGTCGCGCCGGAGGCGGTGCCGGGCTTCGGCCTGGTCGACCTGGACGCCGAGGTGCCGCGGCCGCCCGAGGACATGTCGTTCCCGATGTGGCTCAAGCCCGTCAAGTCGTTCTCGTCCGAGCTGGCCTTCGGCGTCCGCGACGAGCAGGAGTTCCGCGACGCGGTGGCAGAGATCAAGGAGGGGATCGGCCGGGTCGGCGGCCCCTTCGAGCACATCCTCGACCGGCTGGAGCTGCCGGAAGAGGTCGCCTCGGCGGGCGGCACCGCCTGCCTCGCCGAGGAGGCGCTGACCGGCGTGCAGGTCGCCGTCGAGGGCTTCGTGCACAACGGCGAGGTGGTGGTGTACGGCGTGCTGGACTCGCACACGTACCCCAACAGCGCCTGCTTCCTGCGCCACCAGTACCCGGCGGACCTGCCGGCGGAGACGGTGGAGCGGATCGTGGACATCTCGCGCCGCGTCATCGAGCGGGTGGGAATGGATTCGGTGACGTTCAGTATCGAGTTCTTCTACGACCCGGAGTCCGGCGCGGTGAGCATCCTGGAAATCAATCCGCGCCATTCCCAGTCGCACGCCGAGATGTTCGAACATGTCGACGGCGTCCCCAACCATCACCGCTTGATTTCTCTCGCGCTCGGTCGTGACCCTCGTGTGAAGCAGGGGGACGGTCCGTATGAATTCGGCGCCAAGTGGTACTACCGTGTTTTCCGGGACGGTGTCGTGCGGCGCGTTCCGACGCCCGACGAGATCGCCCGGATCGAACGTGAGATTCCCGGCGTGAAGGTCCACGTCGTCCCGGAGGAGGGCGTCCGGCTCTCCGAGATGCCGGGCCAGGACAGTTACAGCGCCGAGCTGGCCCACATCTACGTGGGCGCCGACAGCGACAAGGAGCTGGAGGTCAAGTACGACCGAGCCGTCGACGCGCTGGAGTTCGAGATCGACGACGCGGCCTGAGCCCGGCCGCTCTCCCGCGCCAGCCCGCACGACCTCGCACTGGAAGGCTGCTGCCCCCGTATGCGTTTCGTCAGCAATCTGCCCCACCCCGTCAAGGAGGAGGAGCACGTCCGCATCCCGATGTCCGACGGGGTGCGGCTCTCCGCCCGGATCTGGCGGCCCGCCTCCTCCGACGAGCACCCGGTCCCGGCGGTCCTGGAGGCCATCCCGTACCGCAAGCGGGACCTCAGCTCGGTCCGCGACTCGATGCACCACCCGTACCTCGCGGGGCACGGCTACGCCTGCCTCCGCGTGGACCTGCGGGGCACCGGTGACTCGGAGGGGGTCCTCCTCGACGAGTACCTGGAGCGGGAGCAGCAGGACGCCGAGGAGGTCCTCGCCTGGATCGCCGACCAGCCGTGGTGCGACGGCTCCACCGGCATGATGGGGATCTCCTGGGGGGCGTTCGCCGCGCTTCAGACGGCGGCGCGCCGGCCGCCGAGCCTGAAGGCGGTGGTGCTGGCGTCGTTCACCGACGACCGGTACGACGACGACATGCACTACATGGGCGGGGCGATGCTCTCCGACAACCTCGCCGAGGCGGGCACCATGTTCGCCTACGCCACCTGTCCGCCCGACCCGGCCGTCGTCGGGGGGAGCTGGCGCGAGATGTGGCACGAGCGGTTGGAGGGCAGCGGCCCGTGGGTCGTGGAGTGGCTGCGCCACCAGCGGCGCGACGCCTACTGGCGGCACGCCTCGGTCTGCGAGGACTACACGGCGGTCCAGGTGCCGGTGCTGGCCTCCAGCGGCTGGGCCGACGGGTACTCCAACGCGGTGACGCGGCTGCTGGAGCACATCGACGTGCCCCGCAAGGGGCTGATCGGGCCGTGGTCGCACAAGTTCCCGCACCTGGGCGAGCCCGGTCCGGCGATCGGCTACCTCCAGGAGGTGGTGCGCTGGTGGGACCACTGGCTCAAGGGTGAGGAGAACGGCGTCATGGACGGCCCGATGCTCCGCTCCTGGATGCAGGAGAGCATGCCGCCGTCCACCTCCTACGAGGAGCGCCCCGGCCGCTGGGTCGGTGAGCCCGAGCTGCCCTCGCCGCACGTCGAGCCGGTCGTCCACCCGCTCTTCGCGCACCGGATCGGGCACTCCGGCGAGGCGGAGACGGAGGGCCCGGGCGCGGGCGAGCCGCTGACGGTGCGCTCCCCGCTGTCGGTGGGCCAGTTCGCGGGCAAGTGGGCGTCGTACAACGCGCCGCCGGACCTCCCCTACGACCAGCGGGAGGAGGACGGCGGGTCGCTGGTCTTCGACAGCGAACCGCTGCCGGAGCGGGTCGAGATCCTCGGCACGCCCACGGTGGAGCTGGAATTCACCGTGGACCGGCCCATCGCCCAGGTCGCGGCCCGCCTCTCGGACGTGGCGCCGGACGGGGCGGCGACCCGCATCACCTACGGCGTCCTCAACCTCACCCACCTGGCGGGCGGTGACCCGGAACCGCTCGTGCCGGGCCGCCGCTACCGGGCCTCGGTGCGGCTCAACGGCATCGCGCAGGCCTTCCCGCCCGGCCACCGGGTCCGGCTGGCGCTCTCCACCTCGTACTGGCCGCTGGCTTGGCCGCCGCCGGAGCCGGTGCTGCTCTCGGTGGAGCCGGGGGCGAGCACGCTGACGCTCCCGGTGCGGCCGGTGCGCGCACCCGACGAGGGGATCTCCTTCGAGGAGCCGGAGGCGGTGGAGCCGCTGGAGACGGAGCAGCGGGTCGCGCCGGAGCAGAGCTGGCAGGTCTCCCGTGACCTGGTCGACTACCGGTCGGCGCTGGACATCGTCAAGGACAGCGGGACCACGCACTACGCGGAGATCGACCTCGACGTGTGCCGCCGGGCCGTGGAGCGGTACGACTGGGTGGCCGACGACTTCGGCTCTGTGCGCGGACGCTCCGCCTGGACGATGCGGTTCTCCCGCGGCGACTGGGAGACCCGGACCGAGACCAACACCGTGCTGACCTGCGACGAGAAACAGTTCCACGTCCACGCGACGCTGGACGCCTACGAGGGTGCCGAGCGGGTCTTCTCGCGGAACTGGAAGGTGAGCGTCGACCGCGACCTGACCTGAGGCGGCGCACCTGAGCGCCCCGGACCACGACGGTGGTCCGGGGCGCCGCGCGTGGTCAGGCCGCCCGCAGCGGGGTCGGCGCGCCGAAGCGGGCGCCGGCCGCCGACGCCCTGCGGCTGGAGGTCGGCACCCGTGTCGGCGTCACGACGGTCTACCCGAGCATGGTCACCGGCCCCATCCACGACACCGCCCGGCCCGCCGGTCTCTCCCTGGGGAGGGTCTCGCGCCCGGAGCCGGTCGAGGGCGTCGTGGACGCGGTGGTGGGCGCGGCCACCGCGCGCCGCGCCCCGCGCGACGTGGCGACGACGGGCCCGGGCCGCCTGGAGATGGCCTTCGCCCGGCACGCCCCCGCCCTCGCCGACCGCGTGGTCCGCCGCACGGTGGCCGCCCACGTCGGTGCGGGCGCCTTCCGCGACGCCCCGCCGGCGGCGGGGCCGGTGCGGCGGCACCGGATGAGGGGCTGTGGCGCCGAGGGTGCCGACGGGGCGTCACTTCGGGCGCGCGCTCGCCGGGGAAGGCCGGGCGCCACGCGCTCCGCCGTCCCCGAAAACCGGCCCCGCCCAC
>NZ_JBHXJE010000095.1:0-4345 GCF_042723275.1 Streptomyces sp. NPDC058373
AGTACGTCCAGTACGAGGGAGATCCGGGCGCACGCCGAGAGCACGCACCAGACGCCGCAGGCTCTTCCACGAAGATCCGCCGGACAGGGCCTAGTGGCCCGGTTCGGCGAGGCGTACGCCTTCCTGCCCAGCGCCCCCGGCGCCCTCCGCCACCAGGGAGCCGGCACCCCGCCCCCGGACACCCTCGAAGGGCGGCTGTACGCGGCCCTCCCCGAGGACCGCCACCTCCTCGACGCTCCCCGGCTGGCCGCCGCCCTCGGCGACCCGCCGCCCGCGCCCCGGGAGCCCCCTGGTTCGGCTACGCCCCGCTCGACCCGGCCCACCTGGTACGGAGCGACGGCCTCGTCTTCGTCAAGGACGTCCCGCGGAGCTGAGCGCGCGGCCCGCCCGTAGGGCCTCGCTTCGGCCCCCGCCGAATCCTCCCGGCGCTACCGTCGTCGCCATGCACACCTCACTCGGCGCACCCGGGCTCCGGGCCGCCCGCTGGGCCGCGCCCGCCGCCGCCTCGGTCACCGTCGTCCTGTGGGCCTCGGCCTTCGTCTCCATCCGCAGCGCCGGGGAGGCGTACTCCCCAGGCGCCCTCGCGCTCGGGCGGCTGCTCGCCGGTTCCCTGGTGCTGGGCGCGGTCGCCGCCGTCCGCCGGATCGGGCTGCCGGCGCGCGGCGCCTGGCCGGGCATCCTGCTCTCCGGCGTCCTCTGGTTCGGCGTCTACATGGTGGTCCTCAACTGGGGGGAGCGGGAGGTCGACGCGGGCACCGCCGCCCTGCTGGTCAACATCGGCCCGCTGCTCATCGCCCTGCTCGGCGGCGCCCTCCTCGGCGAGGGCCTGCCGAGGCCGCTGCTGGCCGGGGTGGCGGTCTCCTTCGCCGGCGCCGTCGTCGTCGGCCTCTCCACCTCGGGCGAGGGCGGCGCCTCCCCGCTCGGCGTCGTCCTGTGCCTGCTCGCCGCCGCCTCCTACGCGGCCGGGGTCGTGGCGCAGAAGCCCGCCCTGCGCCACGCCGGGGCGCTCCAGGTCACCACGTACGGCTGCCTGGTCGGGGC
Organism: Streptomyces sp. NPDC058373; assembly: GCF_042723275.1. Taxonomy (NCBI): domain Bacteria; kingdom Bacillati; phylum Actinomycetota; class Actinomycetes; order Kitasatosporales; family Streptomycetaceae; genus Streptomyces; species Streptomyces sp. NPDC058373. The sequence continues at coordinate 1,042 of NZ_JBHXJE010000095.1, forward strand.
GGTGGCCTGCCTGCCCTTCCTGGGGACGCTCCTGTCCGAGCTGCGTACCGCCCCGGCCGGCGCCACCCTCAACATGGTCTACCTCGGCGTCTTCCCGACCGCCCTCGCCTTCACCACCTGGGCCTTCGCCCTCTCCCGCACCACCGCAGGGCGGATGGGCGCCACCACCTACGCGGTCCCCGCCCTGGTCGTCCTGATGTCCTGGGCCCTGCTCGGCGAGGTCCCGGCCGCCCTCGCCCTGGCCGGCGGCGCCCTCTGCCTCGCCGGGGTCGCGGTGGCCCGGCGGCGCGGACCGGCGCCGGCGGCCCCGGCCGACGGCGAGCCGCGTACCCCGGCGGCGGACGCGGCGGAGTGACCGCGGTCACCCGGTGCGGAGCCTGCCCGGGCCGTGGGCGGCACTTGTGTGCGGTCGAGGGTGCCGGACCGGGCGCCCAACTTCTTCCGCGCCCTGCGCTCCGGCACGGCCCGCGCGGTGGCCCGGCCGCTGCACGCCGGCCGCTCCTTCCTAACCGTCCAGACCGACCTGTACGACGACGAGGGGCGGCTGCTCGGCCAGACCACCCAGACGCAGGCGGTGCTGATGCCGCGCGTCTGACGTGTGCGACCCGTTTGCGCCCCTGATAGCCCAAACGCGCTGTTGACGGTCGTTGCGTACCAATTCACCCTTAAGTCCTCGGGGAGTCCCGAGTGGTACGACCATGCGCAAATGGGGGGGAATTTTGGCTTCCGTGAGACGAGCGCACGCGAGGGCCGGACTCGTCGGTCTGCTGGCGGTGGGACTGCTGGGCGCCTTCACGCCGCAGGCGGCCGCCGCCGCGTACAGCCCCTGGGGCTACTACGGGCCGATCAAGGGCTACAAGTACAAGAACCGCGCGTACATCACCGACAGTTCACGCCTCTACGCGTCGACGACCGCCGCCAAGGACGGCGGCGGCAACGTCCCCGCCGGGTACCTCGGTGCCCTCGCCCGCCTCTACAAGGGCAACACGCTGTGCGCCTCGAACGGGTACTCCTACACCACCGGGCCCGCGAACAGCCTGAGCGTCCCGACGCTGGGGAACGGCTGCGGGGCCGGCACGTACCACAGTTACGGGGTGACGAAGGCGTACAACGGGAACGGCTACAACGCCGTCTACACGCTGAAGTCGCCCAGCCTCGGCCACCGGTCGCCGACGGCTGGGGCGGCCACGGCAACATCCGGTCAGAGCGCGGCGAAGCCCGCCTGGCCGAAGAACGCGAAGGGGGAGACGTACGGGTCCGGCCTGGACGCGACGACGCCGCAGAGCGGGCCCGATCTGATCCGGGCGTACACGACCGACGGGAAACTCGGGTACGTGAAGCGGGCGGAGCTGGAGGACGAGCCGAACCCGGCGTCGCCGCGCGAGGCGATCGCCCTCCAGTCGCAGCGGGCCGGTGAGGACCGCCGCATCGCGGTGTACGACCTCGACGGGACCACGGTGATCGGCAGCTTCGTGATCAGCCACGCCCCGGCCCGCGCGCTGGTGCAGGAGCGCTGACCGGCCGGACGCCGGTCCGGGGAGGGGAGCCGCGCCGGACCGGCGGTGCGACTCCCCTCCACGCTTCCGGCCCGGTCAGGCGGGTTTCAGGCCGGGCGAGCGGCGCTCGGTGACGAAGGAGGCGGCGGTGGCGATCGGCGCGTCGGGCACGGTCACGGCGGAGACGGTGCGGAAGTCGGCGCGCGCCTCCTCCTCGCCGAGCCGGACCGTCAGGTAGCCGCGGCGGCCGTTGTAGAACTTCAGGTGCGGATTGGCCGCGTGGTACGCCTCCCAGTTGGCGGGCCGGTCGGCGCCGTCCTTGCCGCTGGCGATCGAGGTGGCGACCAGTTCGGTGCCGACGGTGCGCGAGCCCTGGTCGGCGAAGTCCCGCTTGATGTCGAAGCCGTACCCGACGTGCACGTCCCCGGTGAGGACCATCAGGTGGTCGACGCCCGCCTGCTCGGCCCCGGCGAGCAGCCGCTCGCGGGAGGCCGGGTAGCCGTCCCAGGAGTCCATGGAGAGCTTGTAGGCGGAGCTGGTCGAGTTGCGCCGCTGGGAGAAGGTCACCTGCTGCGGGACGACGTTCCAGCGGGCCCGCGAGGTGCGCCAGCCGTCGAGCAGCCACCGCTCCTGGGTGGCCCCGGTCATGGTGCGCGCCGGGTCCTCGGACTCGGGCCCCGGCGTCTGCCAGCCGTCGCCGTACGCCTGGTCGGAGCGGTACTGGCGGGTGTCGAGGATGTCGAACTGGGCCAGGTCGCCCCAGTGCAGCCGCCGGTAGAGCCGCATGTCGGGGCCTTCGGGCCGCTGCGGCAGCCGCAGCGGCTGGTTCTCCCAGTAGGCACGGTAGGCGGCGGCCCGGCGGAGCAGGAACTCGTCGGGGTCCACGTCGTTCTCCGGCTGGTCGCCCGCGTAGTTGTTCTCCGTCTCGTGGTCGTCCCAGGTGACCACGAAGGGGTGGGCGGCGTGGGCGGCGATCAGGTCCGGGTCGGACTTGTAGAGGCCGTACCGCAGCCGGTAGTCCTCCAGGGTGGTGGTCTCCCGGTTGAAGACGGCGGGCAGCACCCGGTCGGTGTAGCCGCGGGCGCCTCCGGCGCCGCTCACCGCGTACTCGTAGAGGTAGTCGCCGAGGTGCAGGACGACGTCGACGTCCTCGGCCGCGAGGTGGCGGTAGGCGGTGAAGTAGCCGTCGTGGTACGCCTGGCAGGAGACGGCGGCGAGGGTCAGTTCGCGGGCCCGGGTGCCGGGACGGGGTGCCGTGCGGGTGCGGCCGACCGGGCTGGTGAAGTTTCCGGCGCGGAAGCGGTAGTAGTACTCCCGGTCGGGGTCGAGGCCGTCCACCTCCACATGGATGCTGTGGTGGAACTCCGGGTGCGCGGTGTCCTGGCCGCGTCTGACGGTACGGCGGAAGCGGTCGTCGTGGGCCAGTTCCCACTCGACGGTGATCCGGGAGGCGGGCAGGCCGCTGTCCGGCTCGAAGGGGCGCGGCGCGAGCCGGGTCCACAGCAGCACGGACGAGGGGTGCGGGTCGCCGGAGGCCACGCCGAGCGTGAACGGGTCCTCGCTCAGCCGCCGCGCGTCGAATCCGTCGGCCGCCGCGGCGCCCGCCAGCGGGAGGTTGGTGGCGAAGGCGAGGGCGGCGGCGGTGCCGCCCAGCGTCAGCAGCCGCCGCCGGTCCAGCCCCCGGGCGGCGGCGCGCAGCGCGGCGCCGTGCCGCTCGGAACGGGACGCGGCGGTGGACGGGGCGGGGATGGTGGATGTGGTGGTGGGGGAGTCCGGCAGGGAAGCGGTGGGCATGGGGCACTCCTCAG
>NZ_JBHXJE010000096.1:0-3543 GCF_042723275.1 Streptomyces sp. NPDC058373
TCCCTCGTACTGGACGTACTCGGGTGATTCGGGCGTACGGCGAGAGTGCGTGCCAGGCGTCGCAGGCCCACGAAGATCCGCCGGACAGGGCCTAGATCAGGACATTCTTGTAGAAGAGGTTGCTGCGGCGGTCGCCCGCCACACCCGAGGCGAAGCCGAGGAAGAGGCGGACCTCGCCCGCGGCCGTCCGGTAGATGCCCATACCCTCGGGCTCCCGGAAGGCCAGCGTGGACCCCGCGCGGGTGAAGGCCCGCTGGACCAGCTCGCCGGTGTTGACGTCGACGCTGGAGACGTACGCGTTGCCGGGGTTCGGGTTGTCCGGGCCGTACGGGTTGCCGGTGAGCTGGTAGACGTAGCTGCCGTACAGCGCGTAACCCTGGAAGGTGCCCAGGCCCGTCGGGTGCGGGACGTCGGAGAGCGGCTTGTCGTAGACGCCCGCCGCGATGTCGGCGACGTCGTACACGCCGTAGCGGCGGCCGGAGGCGGTGAGGTAGCGGATCGCCATGCGGTTGTTGACCGGGTCGATCGCACAGGTCATCTCGGTGGCGCCGGGGATCGGCTGGTGCTTGGCGAGGGCGGTGGAGGTCCGGCTCAGCGTCGCGCCGTTGTTCCACTTGAAGCGGGCCAGCCTGGTCCCGCGGGCGTTGCTGTTGACGTCCACCTCCGTCCACAGGTACGTGTCCGAGCCGACCGGCTGGGCGCCGATGGAGACGCCGTGGCCGAAGCCGAGAAGGTACATGTGGCCCAGCTTGTTGCCCGAGAAGTCGAGCTGGGTGATGCAGAGGTCACCGCTGTCGTCCGGCGAACCGGACTTCAACTGGGCTACGAACAACCGCCTGTTGACGACGTCGAAGGTGAACGACTGCTGAACCCGCGCGTCGTGCAGCTTCACGTGCCGGAACAGGTCGTGGGACGGCTCTGTCAGGCTGAAGCGCTTGCCGGCCGGGACGGCGGCCGCGGCGCTGCCCGCGCCCAGGCTCAGGCCGAAGGCGGAAGCGGCCACGAGCCCGCCGCTGAGCCGCAACAGCCCGCGCCGACTCGGTCCGCTCGTGGCGGGGTTCGGCTGCGGAACGTCACGGAGGTCACTCACGGTGTCTCACTTCCGGTGGTGGGATCACAAGTGGTGCGATATCCGCATCGTTCCCGTGGGGCCGGGAGTTGTCCAGGGTCCTCCGGCAGGGCCCGGAGGCCGGGCGGCGCGGGGTGGGGGAGCCCTGGCGTGCGGTGAGGGCGTGCCCGAGGTGCGGCGGGTGTGTGCTTGACGCGGGGCGAAGCTGCTGGCAGCGTGCCCAGCGACATCCGTCGCCGTCACCGCAGACCATCGGGGGAACCCGTGCCCAAGCGAGCACCGCGAGGCCGGACCGCCGCCCTCCTTCTGTGCGGGCCCCTGCTCGCCCTCACCGCCGCCTGCGGCTCCGGCGACGACGCCCCGGCCCCCGACCCGACCGGCAGCTCCGCGACCCCCGCCCCCAGCCCCGCCACGACCGGGCCCGGCGGCCCGCTCACCGGGGTCTGGGACAAGGCCGACCCCGAGGCCCCGGCGACCCTCACGGTGAGCGACGACGGGGCCGTCACACTGACGGCCGAGGACGCCACCTGCAACGGCGATGCCCAACGCACCGGCCGCACCGCGTACACCGCCGCCCTGACCTGCACCTCGGGCCCCGACCGCACCCTCACCCTGACCCTCCCCGACGCCGACCCGGCCGAGACGCTGACGGTCACCGGCGAGGGCAAGCGGGGGCCGGGAACCTACGAGCGGACTACCTGAGCCCTTTTACGGGCGAAGCTCCCGGCAGAGCTGGGGGCCCTGGTCGGGGACCAGCCTGCCGGGGCTTCGTTCTCCTTACGGAGCCGCCTCCGCGCGGCCGGACACATCAGCCCGGATCGGGCCCACTGCTGACCGGCGCGGGAGCACCGTTTCGTGCCGTTCTCGAAGTTGCGGACGCACGGGTACGCACAGGTTGCCTCCGCCTGCAACGCCTGTCATCACAAGGCGGTTTCGAGGTCGGCGTTGTCCTGACGAATCTTCCGGAGGCCGTCATGACCACCAGCGGGCGCCCCACCCGTGCCATTCCGGCCCCTGCGGCGCATCGCTCCCCCGAGCCGCCTGGCGAAACCAAATGCCCCGGCGATAGCGTCAGTTCCCGAGTCCGCACTTTCGCCCCCACCGGGAGTCTTCACGTGAACCGCCGAACGTTGCCCGTCCTGTCCGCGCTCGCCACGGCGACAGCGCTTCTCCTCACCGGTTGCGGAGGGGATTCCTCCTCGCCGGACGACGAGATCGCGGGAGCGGGGGAGAGCTCGGCGAAGGCTTCGCCTTCGCCGAGCAAGAGTGAGTCGGGGGCGGATGCGATTGATCGGCCGGAGATGAAGTTCCCCAAGGACTTCAAGATGTCGTGGGATATGACGGCGCCGACGGATCCCGAGGAAGCGGCCGCTCTGAATGACGCCCGGAATTACATGAATGCAACCTTCTACGCGGTGACTCAGCAGGACCCGGAGGATGCGGCCTACAAGTTCTACGTGGTCCCTCTCAGCCAGGCGCAGGAGTACGCCAAGGAGACCGCTGAGGCGATTGTGGAACGCGGATGGACGGTCGCTGGTGAGCTGCGCCATTCCAAGATCGAGATGCGAAAGGGGAAATCGAAGAAGTTGATCACCGTCTCCTTCTGTCAGGACGAGTCGGACGCCTTCTCCAAGGATGTGAAGACAGGCAAGGTCCTGAGGGGCGAGGGGTCTGGAAAGCCTTACTACGCCTACTCGGTTCTGATGGAGAAGTCGACTTCCATCGAAGGCCTCTGGCAGGCGAAGGCCGCCTCGGCCACGAAGGGGGCTGCCCAATGCGCGTAGCGGTGAGGCGCGGGGGAGTGGCCACCGCCGCGGTAGCGCTGATGATGTGCAGCGTGAGTCCTGCCGTAGCGGGTATCGGGGTGGATCGGCCGCCGCCGGGGGGGCAGAAGAACGACGACATCTATGCCCAAGTGGAGGTGATCCGGTACGACACCTCCAAGAACGGTACCGGCCCTTCCGCCGGTCCGGTTTCCGCAGCTCAGGCTGATTGGTCGCCTCCGCCTTGCTGGTATGCGCCGAAGTGGACGCCGGGCGAACTGCGGGACTACTACCGGCGCGGTCACGAGGCGATCATCCACGATCCGGGTATTCCGCCGGGTGCTCGCAATAAGTGGAATGAAGAGCGTCACAACTATATAGACGGGGATTACGAGGACTTCAATCAGAAGAAGGAAGGTGGGGGGATGTGGTGGGGTGCTGTCCAGAACCCCAACGCTCCCTTCGAGGACCAGTTCGCCTGTGACCGCGTCCCCTTCTGGGCTGACAACGGTGAGACCCCCGAGGTAGAGAACATCATCACCCCCGAAATTCTCGCCGGCCTTGCCTACGAGCAGATCAAGGTGCCTGGGACCGAAGTCACCCTTGCCCCCGGTGGTAAGAGCAAGGTGAATCTTCCGACCTGGGCCTGGTTGGACGGTGGGGAGTTCAAGCCGGTTTCGGTGACGGCTTCGTTGGCGGTGGGTGGGTTGG
>NZ_JBHXJE010000097.1:0-1719 GCF_042723275.1 Streptomyces sp. NPDC058373
CACCGGCTCCACCACTTTCCATTCCCCGAAGGGTCCGGAACGGCTTCACGGGCTTAGCATCACTGGATTCAATGTTTGACGCTTCACAGCGGGTACCGGAATATCAACCGGTTATCCATCGACTACGCCTGTCGGCCTCGCCTTAGGTCCCGACTTACCCTGGGCAGATCAGCTTGACCCAGGAACCCTTAGTCAATCGGCGCACACGTTTCTCACGTGTGAATCGCTACTCATGCCTGCATTCTCACTCGTGAACCGTCCACAACTCGCTTCCGCGGCTGCTTCACCCGGCACACGACGCTCCCCTACCCATCACAGCGGGCGTTGGCCCTCATGCTGCAATGACACGACTTCGGCGGTACGCTTGAGCCCCGCTACATTGTCGGCGCGGAATCACTAGACCAGTGAGCTATTACGCACTCTTTCAAGGGTGGCTGCTTCTAAGCCAACCTCCTGGTTGTCTCTGCGACTCCACATCCTTTCCCACTTAGCGTACGCTTAGGGGCCTTAGTCGATGCTCTGGGCTGTTTCCCTCTCGACCATGGAGCTTATCCCCCACAGTCTCACTGCCGCGCTCTCACTTACCGGCATTCGGAGTTTGGCTAAGGTCAGTAACCCGGTAGGGCCCATCGCCTATCCAGTGCTCTACCTCCGGCAAGAAACACACGACGCTGCACCTAAATGCATTTCGGGGAGAACCAGCTATCACGGAGTTTGATTGGCCTTTCACCCCTAACCACAGGTCATCCCCCAGGTTTTCAACCCTGGTGGGTTCGGTCCTCCACGACCTCTTACAGCCGCTTCAACCTGCCCATGGCTAGATCACTCCGCTTCGGGTCTAGAGCGTGCAACTCAAACGCCCTCTTAGGACTCGCTTTCGCTACGGCTTCCCCACACGGGTTAACCTCGCTACACACCGCTAACTCGCAGGCTCATTCTTCAAAAGGCACGCAGTCACGACTGCCAGCACAAGTACTGACAGCGACGCTCCCACGGCTTGTAGGCACACGGTTTCAGGTACTATTTCACTCCGCTCCCGCGGTACTTTTCACCATTCCCTCACGGTACTATCCGCTATCGGTCACCAGGGAATATTTAGGCTTAGCGGGTGGTCCCGCCAGATTCACACGGGATTTCTCGGGCCCCGTGCTACTTGGGTGTCTCTCAAACGAGCCGCTGATGTTTCGACTACGGGGGTCTTACCCTCTACGCCGGGCCTTTCGCATGCCCTTCGCCTACATCAACGGTTTCTGACTCGTCCCACGGCCGGCAGACCGTGAAAGAGAGATCCCACAACCCCGCATGCGCAACCCCTGCCGGGTATCACACACATACGGTTTGGCCTCATCCAGTTTCGCTCGCCACTACTCCCGGAATCACGGTTGTTTTCTCTTCCTGCGGGTACTGAGATGTTTCACTTCCCCGCGTTCCCTCCACACTGCCTATGAGTTCAGCAGCGGGTGACAGCCCATGACGACTGCCGGGTTTCCCCATTCGGAAACCCCCGGATCAAAGCCTGGTTGACGACTCCCCGGGGACTATCGTGGCCTCCCACGTCCTTCATCGGTTCCTGGTGCCAAGGCATCCACCGTGCGCCCTTAAAAACTTGGCCACAGATGCTCGCGTCCACTGTGCAGTTCTCAAACAACGACCAACCACCCACCACCCCGAGACATACATCCCGAGTTCACTGGGGCCGGCAACCGAAGAAACAGCCAC
>NZ_JBHXJE010000098.1:0-3279 GCF_042723275.1 Streptomyces sp. NPDC058373
AAACCAAATGCCCCGGCGATAGCGTCAGTTCCCGAGTCCGCACTTTCGCCCCCACCGGGAGTCTTCACGTGAACCGCCGAACGTTGCCCGTCCTGACCGCGCTCGCCACGGCGACAGCGCTTCTCCTCACCGGTTGCGGAGGGGATTCCTCCTCGCCGGACGACGAGATTGCGGGAGCGGGGCCGAGCAAGGAGAGTGAAGCGGACAACATCGACCGGCCGAAGATGAAGCTCCCGGACGACTTCGAGATGAAGTTCGACTGGGCCAAGCCGAGTGACCCTGCAAGCGCTACGGCGCTCAGCGACGCCGAGAATTACGTCAAGTCTATCTATTTCGGGATCTTTGAGCAGGACCCGGAAAGCTCAGTCTACAAGTTCTATGTCGAACCGATGAGTCAGGCTCACTCGTATGCGAGGGGTCAGATCCAGCAGTACGTCGATGGCGGATGGACGCTCGCGGGGGAGATCAGCTATTCGAAGGCGTCAGTGACTGACGGGAAATCTGAACGAACTAAGGTGGTGAACTATTGCTATGACGAAGCGCGGGTGTACGGAAAGGATGCAAAGACTGGAAAGAAGGTCGAGGGCGGCTCGGATGTTGGAAGCCCGTATCTCTCCTTCACGCTCGTGATGAAGGAGTCGGACTCTGTGGACAACCTTTGGCTTGTCCACAACGTGGAAAGCGAGAGGGGAGCCGCGCAGTGCGCTGGGTCTTGACGGTCGTTGCGGTATCCGCGGGAATCGCCCTCTCGGGGTACGGCGGTGTTGCCTTCGCGGCTCCCGGCCCCCCGGTCGATGTTGATGCAGGTGGTGGCCAGCAGGGTGAAAGCATTTACGCTGGCGCCGAAATCAAGTTCGATACCTCCAAGAATGGTTCGGGTCCTTCTGCGGGGTCGGTGAGCTCAGTTCAGGGGGATTGGGATCCACCCCGTGCTGGTACGCGCCAAAATGGAATCCTGATGAGTTGCGTGATTACTACCAGCGCATGGATCAGGGTATTGTCAGTGATCCCGGGATGCCGCCCTATGCTCGGGAGAAGTGGAATGAAGAGCGGCAGAATTATATAGATGGCGACTATGAGGACTTTAATCAGGAAAAGGATGGCGAGGGGATGTGGTGGGGGGCTGTGCGGAACCCGGATGCTTCGATAGATGCGCAACTCGCCTGCAGTCGCGTCCCCTTCTGGGCTGACAACGGCGAGACCCTCGAGGTAGAGAACATCATCACCCCCGAGATCCTGGCCGGCCTCGCCTACGAGCAGATCAAGGTGCCTGGGACCGAAGTCACCCTTGCCCCCGGTGGTAACGACTCCTAACAAAATGAGGTTTCTGGACCGCCGGGAATGACGGCGTATCAGTTCTTGTTGATGCTGGCCGAAGGGGGTGCGAGTCAGTCGAGACCAGGAAGACCGCTGCCAGACCGTGGGAAATCGACGACGAGTTATGGGCGCGCATCGAGCCGCTGCTGCCGGTCGTCCCGCGTAATCCGCGGCGTCCAGGTCGTAAGCGTCTGGATAGTCGCAAGGTGCTGTGCGGGATCCTGTTCGTGTTGTACACCGGGATCCGCTGGGAGTATCTGCCCCAGGAGCTGGGCTTCGGCTCGGGGATGACCTGCTGGCGACGGCTGCGGGACTGGAGCGAGGCCGGAGTCTGGCAGCGCCTGCACGAGCTGCGGGCCGCAGACCTGCTGGACTTCTCCCGCGCAGCGGTCGACTCCAGCCACATCCGCGCGATGAAGGGCGGGCAGGCCACTGGTCCGTCCCCAGTGGACCGGGGCAAGGCCGGCACCAAGCACCATCTGCTCGTCGAGGCGCACGGCATTCCGCTCGCGGCAATCACCACCGGCGGCAACCGCAACGACGTCACCCAACTGATCCCGCTGATCCAGGCCGTCCCGCCGATCCGCGGCAAGCGCGGATCGGCCACTGCGCCGCCCCAAGCACCTGTACGCCGACCGCGGCTATGACCACGAGGCCTACCGGGACAAGGTCCGCCGGTTCCAGATCACCCCACACGTCGCCCGGCGCGGCACCGGGCACGGATCCGGCCTGGGCGTGCACCGCTGGGTCGTGGAAGGAGCGATCGCGCTGCTGCACTGGTTCCGCCGTCTGCGCATCCGCTGGGAGATCCGCGACGACATCCACCACGCGTTCGTCACCCTCGGCTGCGCCGTCATCTGCTGGCGACGACTGCGCACCACACGCTGTTGAGCGTAAGGGCAAGCGATGCGCTCCAGGGGATGGCGTGCTCGATGCGTCAGAACGCATAGGTGGCCAGTCCGGCCCCCACAGCCTCACATCCGGGATCTCAGCACGTCGACCTCACAGCCCGGCGCGAAGGGGTCGAAGCCGTGCTCGACCAGCCAGCGAACCCCCAGCAGGCTTCGCAACGACCACCAGGCGTGGATCACGTCGAGGTCGACATCGGTGCCATAACCGGCGATGACGTCGTCGAGGTGCTCCTCGTGTCCGAGCGTCAAAGTGGCGAGGTCGAACAGGGCATCACCCCGGCCCGTCTCGGACCAGTCGATGATGCCCGTGACCTCGTCGCCGTCGACGAAGACGTGATCGATCTGTAGGTCGCCGTGCGTGAACGCCGGAATCCACGGCCGGAGCGCGGCCTCGGCGACCTGGCGGTTGCGGGTGACCAGGTCGGCGGGCAGGACGCCGTTCGTCACCAGCAAGTCGCACTCGCCGTCGAGTTCCGCCACCAACTCGTCGGGACTCCGGCGGCGCCGACCGGCCCAGGGCGGCAACGGTGCTTCGTGCAGCTTCCGGATGGAGACGCCCGCCGCGGCCCACGCCGCCGGCGACGCGGTTGACGGCTCACCGAGACGGCCGAGCACCGTCCCCGGGAGTGCGGCGATCGCGAGGACGGGCGCCTTGCGCCACAGGACCTCCGGGGTCGGGACCGGCGCGAGGGACATAGCCTCGACCTCGACGTCGATGCGCGCCTGATCGGCGTCCACCTTCAGGAACACGTCGCCAACGCGCAGAGTCGCGCGCTCGGAATGGGCGACGATGACTTTGACCTCATCCATGGGCGACCAGTATCCCGGGGAAGTTCGCCGACGTCGCCGGGTTTATCGCATGCGATTACGCGGCTGCCCGCGTCCCGCTACCCGGCGACCTCGTGCACGACACCATCCTCTGACCAGGTCAAGCCCACCATTTTTGTTAGGAGTCCTAAGAGCAAGGTGAATCTTCCGACCTGGGCCTGGTTGGACGGTGGGGAGTTCAAGCCGGTTTCGGTGACGGCTTCGTTGGCGGTGGGTGGGTTGG
>NZ_JBHXJE010000099.1:0-2713 GCF_042723275.1 Streptomyces sp. NPDC058373
GCCCCCCCCCGCGGGGGCCCCTCGCCCGTACCCAAACACTGCTCAAGGGCAAGGACGGCATCGGCACCGTCCGCCGCACCACCCTCCCCGGCGGGCTGCGGGTGGTCACCGAGACCCTGCCCTCCGTCCGCTCCGCCACCTTCGGCATCTGGGTCAACGTCGGCTCCCGCGACGAGACCCCCTCGCTGAACGGCGCCACCCACTACCTGGAGCACCTCCTCTTCAAGGGCACCGCCGAGCGCAGCGCCCTCGACATCTCCGCCGCCGTCGACGCGGTCGGCGGCGAGATGAACGCCTTCACGGCGAAGGAGTACACCTGCTACTACGCGCGGGTGCTCGACACCGACCTGCCGCTCGCCATCGACGTGGTCTGCGACATGCTCACCGGCTCCCTGATCGCCTCCGAGGACGTCGACGCCGAGCGCGGCGTCATCCTGGAGGAGATCGCGATGACGGAGGACGACCCGGGGGACTGCGTCCACGACCTGTTCGCCCACACCATGCTGGGCGACACCCCGCTGGGCCGCCCCGTCCTCGGCACCGTCGACACCGTCAACGCCCTCGGCCGCGACCAGATCGCCCGCTTCTACAAGCGGCACTACGACCCGACGCGCCTGGTCGTCGCCGCCGCGGGCAACGTCGACCACGCCCGCGTCGTCCGCCAGGTCCGCGCCGCCTTCGACCGCGCCGGGGCCCTGGAGCGCACCGACGCCGAGCCGACCGCCCCGCGCGCCGGCAGCCGCGCCCTGCGCGCCACCGGCAAGGTGGAGGTGCTGAACCGCCGTACCGAGCAGGCCCACGTCATCCTCGGCATGCCCGGCCTCGCCCGCACCGACGACCGCCGCTGGGCGATGAGCGTGCTCAACGCCGCCCTCGGCGGCGGCATGTCCTCCCGCCTCTTCCAGGAGGTCCGCGAGAAGCGGGGCCTGGCCTACAGCGTGTACTCGTACACCTCGGGCTTCGCCGACTGCGGCCTCTTCGGCGTGTACGCGGGCTGCCGGCCCAGCCAGGTGGACGACGTGCTGCGGATCTGCCGCGACGAACTCGACGCGGTCGCCTCCGGCGGCCTCAGCGACGACGAGGTGAGCCGCGCCATCGGCCAGCTCGCCGGATCGACCGTCCTCGGCCTGGAGGACACCGGCGCCCTGATGCACCGCATCGGCAAGAGCGAGCTGTGCTGGGGCGAGCAGATGTCGGTCGACGACATGCTGGGCAAGATCGCCGCGGTCACCCCGGACGAGGTCCGCGAGGTCGCCCGCGACATCCTGGGGCAGCGGCCCTCGCTGTCCGTCATCGGGCCGCTCAAGGACAAGCAGGCCGCGCGCCTGCACGACGTGGTCGCCTGACCCGGCCGGGCAGAGCGGCCCGCCGTCAGACGACCGGGACCCCCCGGCGGTGCCCGGGGAAGCACCGGAGAAGAGGAACGAAGCAATGAGCGACAAGCTGCGGGTGGCCGTCCTGGGCGCCAAGGGCCGCATCGGCTCCGAGGCCGTACGCGCCGTCGAGGCCGCCGAGGACATGGAGCTGGTGGCCGCCCTCGGCCGCGGCGACGACCTGGCGGCCGTGACCGATGGCGGCGCCCAGGTCGCGGTGGAGCTGACCACCCCTGGCTCCGTCATGGAGAACCTGGAGTTCCTCGTCGGCCACGGCGTCCACGCCGTCGTCGGCACCACCGGCTGGACCGACGAGCGGCTCGCCACCCTGCGCGGCATGCTCGACGCCTCCCCGGGCACCGGCGTCCTCATCGCGCCGAACTTCTCCATCGGCGCCGTCCTCACCATGGCCTTCGCCCAGCAGGCCGCCCGGTACTTCGAGTCGGTGGAGGTCGTCGAGCTCCACCACCCGAACAAGGCCGACGCCCCCTCGGGCACGGCCACCCGCACCGCCCAGCTCATCGCCGCCGCCCGCGACCAGGCCCAGCTTCCCGCCCAGCCCGACGCCACGGCGACGGCGCTGGACGGGGCGCGCGGCGCCGACGTGGACGGCGTCCCGGTGCACGCGGTGCGGCTGCGCGGGCTCCTCGCCCACCAGGAGGTCCTGTTCGGCGGCGAGGGCGAGACCCTCACCATCCGCCACGACTCGCTGCACCACAGCAGCTTCATGCCGGGCATCCTGCTCGGCGCCAGGCGGGTGGGGAGCGCTCCGGGGCTCACCTTCGGCCTGGAACACTTCCTCGACCTGAACTGACCGGGCTGACCCCATGCGCGCAAAGATCACCTATATCGTCACGGCCCTCGTCCTGGTCGTCTACTTCGTCCTGGTCGGCAGCCGCGGTGTGCTGCTCATCCGGCACGGCACCCCGCTGACCGTCGTCTTCGGCGTGGCCGTGCTGGTGCTGCCGGTGATCGGCGTCTGGTTCCTCTGGAAGAACACCCAGTTCGTGCAGCGGGCCAACCGGCTCGCCGCCGAGCTGGAGGCCGAGGGCGGCCTCCCCGAGGACGAGCTGGTCCGCACCCCGAGCGGCCGCGTCGACCGGGCCTCCGCCGACGCCGTCTTCGACCGGCGGCGGGCGGAGACCGAGGACCACCCGGACGACTGGCGCTGCTGGTTCCGGCTGGCCGTCGCCTACCACGACGCCCGCGACACCCCCCGGGCCCGCAAGGCCATGCAGCGCGCCATCGCCCTGCACGCCGGGCGGCCCGTCCCGGAGAGCACCGGCTGAGCACGCGCACGCGAAAGGCCCCGGAGGACGATCCTCCGGGGCCCTTTCGCG
>NZ_JBHXJE010000100.1:0-2406 GCF_042723275.1 Streptomyces sp. NPDC058373
GATAGGGACCGAACTGTCTCACGACGTTCTGAACCCAGCTCGCGTACCGCTTTAATGGGCGAACAGCCCAACCCTTGGGACCGACTACAGCCCCAGGATGCGATGAGCCGACATCGAGGTGCCAAACCTCCCCGTCGATGTGGACTCTTGGGGGAGATAAGCCTGTTATCCCCGGGGTAGCTTTTATCCGTTGAGCGATGGCCCTTCCATGCGGAACCACCGGATCACTAAGCCCGACTTTCGTCCCTGCTCGACTTGTAGGTCTCGCAGTCAAGCTCCCTTGTGCCTTTACACTCTGCGAATGATTTCCAACCATTCTGAGGGAACCTTTGGGCGCCTCCGTTACCTTTTAGGAGGCGACCGCCCCAGTCAAACTGCCCACCTGACACTGTCTCCCTGCCCGATAAGGGCAGCGGGTTAGAAGGTCAATACAGCCAGGGTAGTATCCCACCGATGCCTCCACCGAAGCTGGCGCTCCGGTTTCCAAGGCTCCTACCTATCCTGTACAAACTGTACCAAAATTCAATATCAGGCTACAGTAAAGCTCCACGGGGTCTTTCCGTCCTGTCGCGGGTAACCTGCATCTTCACAGGTACTATAATTTCACCGAGTCTCTCGTTGAGACAGTGCCCAGATCGTTGCGCCTTTCGTGCGGGTCGGAACTTACCCGACAAGGAATTTCGCTACCTTAGGACCGTTATAGTTACGGCCGCCGTTTACTGGGGCTTCAATTCGCACCTTCGCTTACGCTAAGCGCTCCTCTTAACCTTCCAGCACCGGGCAGGCGTCAGCCCCTATACTTCGCCTTACGGCTTCGCAGAGACCTGTGTTTTTGCTAAACAGTCGCCTGGGCCTATTCACTGCGGCTCTCTCGGGCTTGCACCCTAACAGAGCACCCCTTCTCCCGAAGTTACGGGGTCATTTTGCCGAGTTCCTTAACGAGAGTTCTCTCGATCACCTTAGGATTCTCTCCTCGCCTACCTGTGTCGGTTTGCGGTACGGGCACCTCTCACCTCGCTAGAGGCTTTTCTTGGCAGTGTGGAATCAGGAACTTCGCTACTATAATTCGCTCGCCATCACAGCTCAGCCTTCACGGGAAACGGATTTGCCTATTTCCCAGCCTAACTGCTTGGACGCGGATATCCAATACCGCGCTTACCCTATCCTCCTGCGTCCCCCCATTGCTCAAATGGTGAGGAGGTGGTACAGGAATATCAACCTGTTATCCATCGCCTACGCCTTTCGGCCTCGGCTTAGGTCCCGACTAACCCTGAGCGGACGAGCCTTCCTCAGGAAACCTTAGGCATTCGGTGGAGGGGATTCTCACCCCTCTTTCGCTACTCATACCGGCATTCTCACTTCTAAGCGCTCCACAAGTCCTTCCGGTCTTGCTTCACAGCCCTTAGAACGCTCTCCTACCACTGTTCGAAGAACAGTCCGCAGCTTCGGTGATACGTTTAGCCCCGGTACATTTTCGGCGCAGAGTCACTCGACCAGTGAGCTATTACGCACTCTTTAAATGGTGGCTGCTTCTAAGCCAACATCCTGGTTGTCTAAGCAACTCCACATCCTTTTCCACTTAACGTATACTTTGGGACCTTAGCTGGCGGTCTGGGCTGTTTCCCTCTTGACTACGGATCTTATCACTCGCAGTCTGACTCCTAAGGATAAGTCATTGGCATTCGGAGTTTGACTGAATTCGGTAATCCGATGAGGACCCCTAGTTCAATCAGTGCTCTACCTCCAAGACTCTTACACTTAAGGCTAGCCCTAAAGCTATTTCGGGGAGAACCAGCTATCTCCAGGTTCGATTGGAATTTCTCCGCTACCCACACCTCATCCCCGCACTTTTCAACGTGCGTGGGTTCGGGCCTCCATTCAGTGTTACCTGAACTTCACCCTGGACATGGGTAGATCACCTGGTTTCGGGTCTACGACCACGTACTCAATTCGCCCTATTCAGACTCGCTTTCGCTGCGGCTCCGCATCTTCTGCTTAACCTTGCACGGGATCGTAACTCGCCGGTTCATTCTACAAAAGGCACGCCATCACCCGTTAACGGGCTCTGACTACTTGTAGGCACACGGTTTCAGGATCTCTTTCACTCCCCTTCCGGGGTGCTTTTCACCTTTCCCTCACGGTACTGGTTCACTATCGGTCACTAGGGAGTATTTAGCCTTGGGAGATGGTCCTCCCGGATTCCGACGGAATTTCACGTGTTCCGCCGTACTCAGGATCCACTCAGGAGAGAACGAAGTTTTGACTACAGGGCTGTTACCTCCTATGGCGGGCCTTTCCAGACCTCTTCATCTACCTCGTTCCTTTGTAACTCCGTACAGAGTGTCCTACAACCCCAAGAGGCAAGCCTCTTGGTTTGGGCTTGTTCCGTTTCGCTCGCCGCTACTC
>NZ_JBHXJE010000101.1:0-2098 GCF_042723275.1 Streptomyces sp. NPDC058373
TGCTTCTGCTAATTTACTGGTGCCTGTGACGTAGGTCCAGAATCAAGAGGCTCATGGATCCGGCAGGTCCGTTGGTGGGCGACCGACGGTCTGGTGCGGCACCGTGGGCGACAGCGGTTCGCTGGACGGCCGGGTGGTCCTGCCCTGGAACGGCGCCCGCTGATGCCCTGCGTCGACGCTGCGGAAGTCGGCAATCCGGAGCGACTGAGGACGTGCCCCGAAGCGATGCTCCGGCCCATCGGTGACCGTCAGAGGTTCAGGCGAGTGAGCGTGGTCCCCTTCGAGCAGCGGCCGACCATGTCGATCAGCGCCAATCGCTCCTGTGCCTCCAGCGGAGCGAAGAGGCGATCGTGGGCGGCGAGTACCGCCGTCTGAACATCGGCGAGCAGTGCGTCACCTCGGGGTGTAACGCGAAGCGGGCGAGACGGGCCGGGGCCGGGCGAAGCGGCGAGGAGCCCGGCGGTGTTCAGGCGGGCGACCGTACGCCCGAGCGCTTGCCGGGTGATGAAGATCCGTTCGGCGAGGCTCGCCGCAGTGATGCCGGGGTGCGCCCGGACGAGCTCCATGACGCAGTACTCGCTGAACGACAGTCCGCTGCCTTGCAAGGCGGAGTCGAGCGTTGCCCGTAGTGCGTGCTGAAACCTCCACAGTTCCACCCCGAGGCGCTCGGTCACCGAGTCGCTGGCCGCTCCGGTGGCCGTCCCGGGCGAGACCGGCGCATCTGCGTTACCGTTGTCATCCATGTAACCTTAGATTACATACGGTGCGAGGGTGGCGCATCCCGCCCTCGCGCGGAGTCGGCTCTCGTTGAACAGGAGCATTCGTGAAAGACCCGTGGAATCCTCTCTCCCTCCCCTCCCAGCGGGGCCGCACTGTGGTGGTAACCGGCGGCAACGCGGGAATCGGCTACTTCATCGTCGAGCAACTCGCCCAGGCGGGTGCCAGGGTGGTCATCGCGTCCCGCTCCCAACAGAAAGCCCGTACCGCGATCAGCGCCGTCAAGGAGCGTGTCGGCGCGACCGATCTCGACTTCGTCGCTCTGGACCTGTCCTCCATGGAGTCCGTCCGGGAGGCGGCCGAGCAGTTGAATGCGCTGGACCGGATCGACGTGCTGATCAACAACGCCGGGATCACCGATGCGGGGAAGCGGAGAGAGGTCACGAAGGACGGGCACGAGCTCGTGGTCGGCACGAACTTCCTCGGGCATTTCGCCCTCACGGCCCTCGTCTTCCGCAGTATCCAGCCAGAAGGGAGGGTCGTCGGGCTGGGCAGCCTGTCGGCGGCTTCCACGAAGCTAGAGGCCGATGACCTGTACTCGGAGCGGGACTATCAGCCGTCCCGGGCGTACGGGTTCTCAAAGCACGCCGTCCACGGTTTCGCGTTCGAACTCGACCGGCGACTCAGGGCGGTGGGTGACTCCCGGGCGTCGTTGCTGGCGCATCCGGGATGGGCGTCGGACAAGTTCACTCCGCGAGTGCCTGGCGTCAACGACAATCCGTCCAAGGTCCCCAACCCGCTTCCCATGCCGCAGGGCAAGGACAAGGGGGCGTGGCCCATCGTCCGCGCCGCGACGGACCCAGACGCAGAATCGGGAACCTACTTCGGGCCGGGCGGAACCGGTGGACTTGCCGGAAACCCCGTCCGTGCCACGCCCCCTGAGTCGTCCGCGGCCCCGGCTTTCGGAGGCGCACTGTGGAAGGATGCCGAACAGCGCAGCGGCGTCACGTTCGCGCTGTAACTTACCGCAGCGTCGCTGACACGGCGCTCTCCGGGGCTCGCCTCCAGCCGAGGGGCGGCCCGGTGACCGCTTCGGGAGCGGCGAGTCGGCCGGCGGTCCCGCGAGGGCCGGAGGCGCAGGCGGTAGTGCGCCGACCGGCTCCGCGAGGCGGGCTGCGACTTCACCGTCTCCAGGGCCCGACGCCGACCACCGTTTCGGTACTGGAACCGGTTCCTCCGGCGGTGTGCGATGACGGCCAAGCTACGATCCTCGTCTTTCCCATCGCCGCCGTCGCGGGACCCGGCCGAGGAGAAGCACTTCTCCGAGCCGCAGGGCCGGGCGCTCCGGATCGTGCAACGATGCCGGTATGAATCGACTGGC
>NZ_JBHXJE010000102.1:0-1865 GCF_042723275.1 Streptomyces sp. NPDC058373
CTCCTCACCCACCCCCACCTCACCCACGCCGCCGTCCTCGCCCGCGAGGACCAACCCGGCACCAAATACCTCGCCGCCTACCTCGTCACCGACGACGGCCGGCCGCTCGACCCCGCCGGCCTGCGCCGCCACCTGGCGGCCTCGCTGCCCGAGTACATGGTCCCGGCCGCCTTCACCGCCGTCGCCGCGATCCCGCTGACCGTCAACGGCAAGGTCGACCGGCGCGCCCTGCCCGCACCCGAGTTCACCGCGCCGGGCGAGACGTACACCGCGCCCCGGAACGCCACCGAACGCGCCCTCTGCGCCATCTGGGCCGAGGTGCTGGGGGCCGAGCGGGTCGGTGTCGAGGACGACTTCTTCGGCCTCGGCGGCGACTCCATCTCCAGCCTCAAGGTCACCTCCCGCATCCGCACGGTGCTCGGTACGCACCTCTCCCCGCGCGCCCTCTTCGACCACCCGACCGTCGCACGCCTCGCCGCCGAGACCGACGGCCGCGCGAGCGCCGACGGGCCGGCCGAGGCCGGGGCGGGCCCGGGTGTCGTCCCGGTCCCCCGGGGCGGGCAGCTCCCGATGTCGCTGCCGCAGGAGCGCCTCTGGTTCCTGGAGAACTTCACCCCGGGCGCCATCGAGTACAACGTGACCGGCGCCCTGCGCCTGACCGGCGGGCTCGACGTGGCGGCGCTGGAGAGCGCGGTGGCGGGTCTGGTCGCCCGGCACGAGGCGCTCCGCACCACCTTCGACGCCGTCGACGGGCGCGGCGTCCAGGTCGTCCACGACGCGGTCGAGGTCCCGGTGCGCACCGTCGCCGTGCGCGAGGCGTCCGAGGTGGACGCCGTGCTGCGGGCCGAGGCCGTCGAGCCGTTCGACCTGCGCACCGGCCCCCTGGTGCGGGTCCTGCTGGTCCGGGTGGCGCCCACCGAGCACGTCCTCGTCCTCGCGATGCACCACATCGTCACCGACGGCTGGTCGATGGGGATCGTCACGCGGGAACTGAGCGCGCTCTACGCGGCCGCCGTACGCGGCGAGGACGCCGGCCTCCCGGCCCTCCCCGTCCAGTACCCGGACTTCGCCGTCTGGCAGCGCGACCGGCTGAGCGGCGCCGCGCTCGACACCCAGCTCGCCTACTGGCGCCAGCAGTTGGCGGGGCTGGAGCCGCTCGAACTGCCGACGGACCGCCCGCGCCCCCTGGTCAGGACCTCCGCGGGCAGCACCCGGGTCTTCACCGTCCCGGCCGGGCTGGCCGAGCGGCTGGCCGCGCTGGGCCGCGCCCGGGGCGCCAGCCTCTTCATGGGCCTGACGGCGGTGACCCAGCTGACGCTCGCCCGCTACACCGGCCAGCGCGACATCGCGGTCGGCACCGCCGTCTCCGGGCGGGAGCGTACCGAACTGGAAGGGCTGGTCGGCTTCTTCGTCAACACCCTGGCCCTGCGCACGCGGGTCGACGCGGCGCGGAGCTTCGCGGACCTGCTCGACCAGGTGAAGAGCACCGCGCTCGACGCCTTCGCCCACCAGGACGTGCCCTTCAGCCGCCTCATCGAGGAACTGGCCCCCGAGCGCGACACCAGCCGCACCCCGCTGGTCCAGGCCATGATCACGCTCCAGAACACCCCGGGCGGCAGCTTCGCCCTGCCCGGCCTGACCGCCGAGGAGTACGAAATCCCGCGCGCGGCGGCCCAGTTCGACATGGGGCTGCACTTCCAGGAGGTGGCGGACGGTGGGCTCGTCGGGGTCGCCGAGTACAACTCCGACCTGTTCGACGTGGCCACCGTGGACCGGCTCTGCCGCCACTGGCTGACCCTCGCCGAGGAGGCCGTCAGCACCCCGGCGCTGCCGGTGGCCCAGCTCACCATGTTGGAGCCGGCCGA
>NZ_JBHXJE010000103.1:0-1733 GCF_042723275.1 Streptomyces sp. NPDC058373
GGTCGCCGTCGGGGAGGTAGCCGACCGGGTTGGTGTGCGGGCGGCCGGTGCGGGCGCCGGTGGTGGTGATGAGGAGCAGGCGGCCGCCTTCGAAGCGGACGTACGGGTACGAACAGGTGGCCTCCGCCTGCAACGCCTGTCACCACAAGGCCGTTTCGAGGTTGGCGTCGCCCTGTCGAACCTTCCGGGAGGCCGTCATGACCACCAGAGGATTACTGGTCGATCGCCCGAGCCTTTCCGGCTCCCGCCCGCACGCGTGCGCGTCGACGCGTCCATGGGCGGGGCGCTGCGCGGCGGCGAGCGCCCCACCCGTGCCGTTACGGCCCCTGTGGCGCATCGCTCCCCCGAGCCGCCTGGCGAAACCAAATGCCCCGGCGATAGCGTCAGTTCCCGAGTCCGCACTTTCGCCCCCACCGGGAGTCTTCACGTGAACCGCCGAACGTTGCCCGTCCTCACCGCGCTCGCCACGGCGACCGTTCTCCTGCTGACTGGTTGCGGAGGGGAGTCCGCCGACCCGGACGACAAGATCGCGGGGGCGGGGGAGAACTCTGCGGAGGCTTCGCCGTCGGCGAGTGAAGGTAAGCCGAAGACGGATGGGATTGATCGGCCGAAGATTGAGTTTCCGGACGATTTCAAGCTGACGTTCGAAGAGGTCAAGGGCGCTGACGCCGACGGTGTTGCAGCTGCCCGTGATGCCGAGAATTTCATGAAGTCGATCCAGCACTCCGTATTCGAGCGGGCCCCCGAGAGTTCGGTGTACAAGTTCTACGTCGAGCCTATGAGTCCGGCGCACGAGTACGCAAAGGACCAGATCCAGCAGTACGTGGATGGCGGTTGGGTTCTCATGGGGGAGATGCGGAACTCGAATGTGACTGTGTCTGCCCCGAAGAGCAAGGGCATCAGGGTTGTCTCATTCTGTACGGATGAGTCGAGGGCCGCTGGCAAGGATGTGGAGACTGGGAAGAAGGTTCCTGACGAGCAGTCGGTCAGCCCTTATATCTCTTTTGAGGTGTTGATGAGGGAAGCCAAATCCCAGAAGGGCCTGTGGCGCGCGGACCGGATCAAGGGTGAGAGGGATGGCGCGCAGTGCGCTGGCTGATGGCCTCCGCGGTTGTCGGAGTTTTTTCGGCAACCTGCCTGGTTAATGCTGCAACCCCTTCGCTCGCTCTCCCGACCGATCAGGTCGGGACCAGCGGTGAACAGAAGGGCGACAGTGTGGCCGCTGAAGTGGAGGTGATCAGGTACGACACATCCAAGAACGGAAGTGGCCCGTCTGCGGGCTCCGTGGCCGCGGTGCCGTCTGACTGGTCGCCTCCCCCCTGCTGGTACGCGCCCAAGTGGACGCCGAGCGAACTTCGCGACTACTACCAGCGGATGCATCGCGGGATGGCCAACGACCCGGGATTGCCGCCGGACGCGCGCAATGAATGGAACGAGGAGCGGCGCAACTACATCGACGGGGATTACAAGGACTTCAACGAGGAGAAGAAGGACGAGGGGATGTGGTGGGGTGCTGTCTACAACCCCAATGCCTCTCTTGACGATCAGCTCAAGTGCGACCGCGTCCCCTTCTGGGCTGACAACGGTGAGACCCCCGAGGTAGAGAACATCATCACCCCCGAAATTCTCGCCGGCCTCGCCTACGAGCAGATCAAGGTGCCTGGGACCGAAGTCACCCTTGCCCCCGGTGGTAAGAGCAAGGTGAATCTTCCGACCTGGGCCTGGTTGGACGG
>NZ_JBHXJE010000104.1:0-1417 GCF_042723275.1 Streptomyces sp. NPDC058373
TTGTCCGTCGCGGGGTTCTCGTGTGGGCTTTTCGCCCGCCCCAAAATTATTTTTCTTGTGGGTGGCGCGGTCTCTGCGGTGGGGCCCCCACCACTTTTTTGTTGCCCGGGTGATGGGGTGGAAACGAGAGATTCGTTTCCACCCCAGCACCCGGGCTTTTCCGCGTTGTGGGTGGTTGGTCAGCGCGCCGCGAAGGGCAGTGCCTGGCCGGGCCAGCGGCTTCGAGCCTGTTCCTCGGAACGCAGCAGGACGAGGGGGCTGATCCCCTCGTGGGAAGCCGTGGTCAGCAGCTCGGGAAGCTCTGGGAAGGGAGCGACGGCGGCCGCGTCCTCCAGGATCAGAACGACTGGTGGGTCGAGCCGGCCGGCGGGTGACCGTGCGGCCACGCGGCGGCCGTGCTCGACCACGTGTGAGGCGAATGCGGTGACCAGGGGCATCGCACCCGGGTGGGACATCGGGTCCTCGACGGACTCACCCACCACGTAGAGGGTGCCCCCTTCGGAGACGAATGACTCCACTGCCAGCGCTTCGGATCGGCTCGCCCCGCACGCGTTGCGGACGTGGACGGAGTTGAGCGAGTGCAGGGCCTTGGCCGTGAGCTGGAGTGCCTGGTCGCGGCGTACCGGATGGGCGGTGAGGGCGCTCTCCAGCTCTCCCGCGCTGCCGGCAGCCGCGCGGGGGTGCGTACGAAGGGCCGTCACCGCCTCTTGCAGGTGGCTGCCTTGTGCCCAGCGGTGGAGGTGCTTGGCCCCTTTGCCGTCGGTCTCGGCGGCGTGGAGGAAGCACCTAAGCAGTGTCTGGGCCGTGTCGGCGACCGCGGCGTCCAAGGCGGAGAGCGGGCGGACGGGCGCCAGGAGGGCGGCGGCCCGGGTCGCGGCTGTCGGCATCTGCCGGCAACCGCCGGTGGGGGCCCAGCGGAGCCGGTCCGGGGTGTCGCAGAGGTGGGACGGGTCGTAGAGGTGGACGGGCCCGAGCTTGGCGCGGGCGTCCTTGGTCTCGGCCCAGAGGGCGGGGTTGGAGGTGACGACCAGGGCTGCGCCCTCCGCCGCCTGTACGGCTTGTGTGGCCAGGTGGAGGCGGGTCTCCCGGGAGCCGAGCAGGACTTGTGGCGCTGCCTCGGGGAAGCCGGGGGCGGTGCTGGAAGCACTCGAACGAGTGATCAGCGGAGCGGCTTGTTCCGGTCGAGGCGAGGGGAACATCGATTCGACGGCAGTGCTCGGAGGGGCACCTGTGAACGACTGGTGTTCGGGGGCCCGCTGTTTCGGCGGGGGCTCGGTCTCGTGCGGGGAGGAGTAGGAGGAGGACGGCTCCGGCGTGGAGGTCGCCGGTGTGTGTGGCGCGGAGTTCCGGGTGGAGGTAGTGCGCGTGGGTTTCAGGAGAGTCGGCTCGGTGGTCGCCGCCGTGCTGGAGGAAGGGG
>NZ_JBHXJE010000105.1:0-1130 GCF_042723275.1 Streptomyces sp. NPDC058373
AGCGTCAGTTCCCGAGTCCGCACTTTCGCCCCCACCGGGAGTCTTCACGTGAACCGCCGAACGTTGCCCGTCCTCACCGCGCTCGCCACGGCGACAGCGCTTCTCCTCACCGGCTGCGGAGGGGATTCCTCCTCGCCGGACGACGAGATCGCGGGGGCGGGGGAGAGCTCGGCGAAGGCTTCGCCGTCACCGAGCAAGGGGGAAACGGCGGCGGACAAGCTCGATCGCCCCGAAATGAAGTTCCCCGATGACTTCAGGATCACCTTCGACTGGGAGAAGCCGAGTGATCCTGACGGGGCGGCCGCGCTCGGTGACGCGGAGAACTACGTGAAGGCCATTCATTATGGGATCACCGAGCAGGACCCGGAGAGCGCCGCGTACAAGTTCTACATCGAGCCCATGAGTCAGGCCCACACATACGCGAAGGACCAGATTCAGCAGTATGTGGACGGTGGATGGAGCCTGATGGGTGAGCTCCGGAACTCGGACGCGAAGGTGGTGAAGGGCAAAGCCGCGCGGACCCAGGTCGTGACGTTCTGCCGGGACGAGTCCAAGGCGTTCGGCAAGGATGTCAAGACCGGCAAGAAGGTGGACGGTGGCGGTGGCAACCCGAACGACTCGCACTACGCCGTCACCCTGGTCATGCGTGAGTCGAAGTCGATCGACGGCTACTGGAAGGCCGTCTCCATCGACGGGGTGAAGGGAGCGCAGGAGTGCGTCTGACCCCGAGGACCTGCGGATTCGTCATCGGTGCCACGGCCCTGACGCTCGCAGCTACGGCAGTGCCTGCCGTAGCTGACCTGCCAGGTGAGACGTTCCCGGGCGGTGGTCAGAAGGGGGACGACGTCTACGCCAAGGTGGAGGTGATCAAATACGACACCTCCAAGAACGGAAGCGGGCCGTCAGCGGGTGCCGTTGCGGCTGTCCCGTCGGACTGGACCCCGCCCCCGTGCTGGTACGCGCCGAAGTGGACACCGAGCGAGCTTCGCGATTATTACCAGCGGAACTACGAGGCGATCGTCCACGACCCGGGTATGCCGCCGGACGCGCGCAATGAATGGAACGAGGAGCGGCGCAACTACATCGACGGGGATTACAAGGACTTCAACGAGGAGAAGAAGGACGAGGGG